>JAHDCR010000015.1 GCA_020629795.1 Candidatus Altimarinota bacterium | reverse complement strand
CAAAACTTTTCTCTCAACAAAGCCATTTTTTAATGAAATTTTAATATAAATATTAGAGTTCCCTTATTTTTAAGCATATAAATATAATCCTCTCAAAAAATACTTTGATTTTTTCAAAATCATAAATATAAATAACATCCACAAGAAAAAAAACGAGGGAGAACAGAATGTTCAGGATAATTTTTTTAAAAGAGGGAATTCTCATTATTTATGGAGAAGAACTGGAAGCACTGAAATGTCCAGACCTGGGGCACTGGGAGGTACAGCTATGAATATAGTATCAATGCTTTGGGTTTGGTATAAAAAACAGACACCAATGGTACGAATTATATTTATAACACTCCCAGTTGCTCTAATTTTTCAAGTTTTTAATTAGGCTTCGACTCGAACATCAGGTTCGCATGTCTCAAGCCAGACTTGCGGACACAAAAAAAGGCCTCGCGTATGCGAAGGCCTTTTACTTTGTATAAAATTTTATTTTAAATACTCTCCAGCAAATTTATTTGTCATTGCCACAAAGTCTGCAATATTTTCTAGCTCTCCTCACTCAAGGAGGATTGCTTGCATATATGCGTAGTTCGTGAGATCTGCAAGTTTTTTAGATTTTACGTCTGCTTTGAATTCCTTTTTCATTGCCTTTACCAGTTTGTTTTCTGGATTGAGCTCTAAGACTCTTTTTGTTTCTGGTACTGGCTGCCCCATAGCTTTCATCATCTTTTCCATTTGTGGATTCATCGCACCATCTGGAGTTTTGAGAGCTCATAGAGCATTCCCCAGATTAGGATTGAGTTCTACTTTTTCTATTTTCTCAGTTCCGATAGTATTTTTCACCAGTTCTAGCATATCTTTGAATTGCTTTTGCGTTGTTTCTGCTTTTTTCTTGTCTTCTTCTGTCTCCTCTTTGAGTTTTACATCACTGGCAGTAATAGATTTGAGTTTTATTTCTTTATACTCATCGAGCACTCAGATCATCCACTCATCTATAGTATCTGTGAGGAGAAGTACATTTGTTTTATTTTCTACAAATTGAGCCATGTATGGACTCGCGAGTACCTCGCTTCGAGATTTCCCTGTGATGTAGTAAATAGTTTTAGTATCTCCCTTAAAATTTTCTAAATATTCATCGAGACTGATTTTTTTATCAGAGAGGAGCGTATTAAACTCAAGAACCTCAGCAACATCTTGTTTGAGGTCTTGTTCATAGTACACTCATTCTTTGAGAATAGAACCATAGTTTTCTGCAAATTTTGCGTAACCTTCTGGATCTTTAACTCTCAATTTTTTGAGCTCTCAGAGTACTTTTTTAACAAGAGATTTTTTAATTGTTTCTAGTGTCGCGTTTGATTGAAGCATTTCTCTGGAGATATTCAGTGGAAGATCAGTCGTTTCAACTACTCCAGATACAAATCTCAGCCACACAGGAAGCAGCTCTTTTGCATTTTCTAATATAAGCACATTTTGTACATAAAGTTTAGGTCCATACTCTTTGTTTGGATCTCTCATATCTGCAAAAGCATTGGTCTGCTGCGGGATAAAAAGAAGAGAATTATAGCTTACTTTTCACTCAATAGAGCTATGAATATGCCCAAGTGGAGCATTGAAATCCATTGATACAGATTGATAGAAATCTTTGTATTCTTCGTCCTTAATACTGGTTTTAGATTTTTTCCAGATAGGTTTTGTTTCATTTACTTGTTTCCACTGAGTTTTCTTTGGAGCATCTTTATTTTCTTCATCCTCTACTTCCTCAAGCATCATAATAGGTACTGCAACATAATTTGAGTATTTTTTAATGAGCTCTTTTACTTTCCAGTCCTCAAGAAGCTCGTGATTTCATTCTGAGAGATGCAATACTACTTGTGTTCCTCTTCCCTCTTTCGTTGTTTCTTGTAGTTCGTATCCAGATTTTCCATCACTCGTCCATTTATGAGCTTTTGTATCCAGTCCACTTCGAGTGATAACGTCCACACTTTCGGCTACCATAAATGCTGAGTAAAACCCAACACCAAACTGACCGATGAGATTATGTTCTCCTCCCTCTTTAGCTTTTTCCAGCTTTTCCATGAATTCTTTTGTTCCCGATTTTGCAATCGTTCCAATATGTTTATGGATTTCCTCCTCGGTCATACCAATACCATTATCCGTAATAGTCAGAGTCTTAGCCTCTTTATCTATTTCTACTTTGATTTCAAAATTTGTATCATCACCAAGAAAACTCGTATCAGTAAGAGCCTTGAGTCTCGCTTTATCAATTGCATCACTCGCATTAGAGATAAGCTCTCTGAGAAATATTTCTTTATTTGAATATATTGAGTGCGTGAGAAGTTCGAGTATTCTCCCCGTTTCTGCCTCAAAATTATGTTGTTTCGACATAGGTATATAAAATTATGTTGTAAGTTTATTTTAAGCACCTAAATATTAGATGTGCTAAAATTGTAGTGATTTTTAATTTTGGGTCAAGATATAATTTGAGTGAATTATAGAAAAAATTGACTAATTAGAATATATAATTATAAACAACATACTTCCTTCGGGATGTTTATGCAAACCAAAACTCAACTCTAACGTCATGGAGGTAAAAACATGACAGACCAAGCTCAAGATGTGAGAGAGCCCATGAGCGCAACCCATGTTATGGGAGTAAAATTTTATCCCGATAACATGGACTCAAATTTCAGGGGACTTCTTGCTTTCTTCGAACTTTCTGAAGAACAGCAAGTAGCAGAACTTGTCGCAAGCTTTAGTATTGTGACAGATGGAAGTATTGAAAACACTGAAGTAGGAGCAGGAAAATATAAATCAGCTATTCTTTTGCTGGCTCTTGCAACAAGCTTCGGGAAAGATACCTTTACACTGACACCTCAGAATCGTGCACTGGTTAAGAATTATTTCCCAACTGAACTCGTTCAGGAAGCAATAGCGAATCCTGATACCGAACATATAACTATCCGTCGCTTACTTGTCGGTGATAATGTCACCGTAAAAATCAAACGACCCCCACAGGACTAACATCTAAGGGGAGTATCATGGCATTGATGTAAATCTGTATTCGCAGTGATTGTGAAAACCGTCGATACAAAATGTGTACGAAGACAGAAATAAACGAACTGTAACGCAACTGATTCCAGATCAAACTCCCCGGCCAACAATAAAGGTTGGCTCGCGGAGATAGAATGTTACCAAAGGCCGATGCAACTGCATCGGCCTTTTGGCTGTTCTACAATACAAATTTCAATAAAATCAACCCTATTTTTTAGCATCAATTCCCAAAACGCATTTTTTTGCGTACAATAGATGCTATGCAATATAAAATACCAGTACAAATAGAAAATGAGGATCCTATATTTTTAGGACTCAGCCTCAGACAACTTGCAATTATAATGTGAGGTTTTTGACTTGCTTATGGTATTTTCCAGAGTCTTGCTCCCAATACATGAGCTGAAATAGCTTTTATACCTAGTGGAATTGTAGCTCTTATTACAGTATTAGTGGCAATATTCAAAATTCATGAAATGACTTTTATTCCATTTGTATTAGCATTTATTAGATTTAATATATTTCCACGTCTTAGAATTTGGGACAATACAGTAGATAGCTACCAACCTATTGATATTTGATTTCTCAGTGGTGAAGACGAACTAAAAAGTGAAAATATAGATATGAGCTCAAAACAAGATAGTTTAAGAGAGCTTCAAGAAAAACTTAAAAAAATATAGTATGCCAGTTAAAAATAAAAAAAAGACAACTCCAGATGCAACTACACAAAGGCATCTCCCATTTTCTCAAATTAGAGAAAATATTATTATCATGAAGGATTCTTCGGCTCGGATGGTAATGCGATGCTCAACTATTAATTTTTTACTTAAAAGTAGTGAGGAACAAGATGCAATAATAATGAGTTTTCAAAGATTCTTAAATGCGCTCGATTTTCCAGTTCAAATTATCGTTCGCTCAACAAAGCTCGATATTGATGGGTACTTACAAAAACTCAAAAACCAAGCCGTAAGCCAAAAAAATGAGCTATTGCAAAATCAAACTTATGAATATATTGATTATCTCAAAAAGCTGGTAGAAGTAGCTCAAATCATGAAAAAGGACTTTTATATCGTGGTACCTTTTGACAAGGAAGAGGATCAAAGTGTTAAGAGTACTGGTATATTTTGAGTATTTAAAAATTTTTGGAGAGCCATTAGTAATGGAGATGATATAACAAAAATCAAACAACAAATTAAGGATTTTGGCAGTATGAAAAAATGACTTGCTGGAAGAGTAAACACTGTAAAATCCAGCCTTGAAAGTATTGGAATCAGAGCAACAGAGCTTGAAAAATCTGAACTCGTAAATCTTTTGAGTGAATACTATAATCCAACACTTTGAAACCTGAGACCTATGAAATCTGATGTTTCTGAGTATAATCTCGTTTAAATACCTAAACTAAATCCACCATGAAAAATATCCTTTATATAATAATAGCTCATATCGCTCTCATGCATCAGAGTTTAGCAGCAGATGACAATGTGCTATGAATTGATAATAATAGACTCAGAACTGGGGATGTTTGACTTGATGATATACCAAATGCGATCAGAAGTCTTATAGATTTTTTTATGTGAATTGCAGGTACAATATCTGTTATATTTATAATTATTGGGGCATATAAAATCCTCTTTTGATCTCTCCAACAAGATAAAACAAAAGGTCGTGATACTATTATCATGGCCCTATGAGGTTTTGCTCTTGCAGCACTCGCTTGGTTTATAATAAAGATAATACTCGCTAACTTTGGATAATATGCCTGGAAATGATAACCTCCTATATTCCTGGAACTACGAAGACGTAAAAGATAGAAGTCCAATATGGTACATGCTCGCACTTTCAGCTGCTATTTGAATTATAATATGGTGATTTTTAACCAGGCAATATGGTATGAGTATCGTGATTATGCTTGCCGTTGGATTCTATTATTTTTTAGAAAATAATTCTGAAGATTCAGTATCAGTAGGAGTAACTGAGCTAGGAATAAGAGTCCAAGATAATTTTTATGATTACTCTAAAATTGGAGGTTTTTCTCTCGTTTATAGCTGAGAAAACGCTGTATTTCTGAGACTTGCAATTAAAAAAAGAGGTATATCAGTATTAAATATCAAAGTTGATAACAATATAGCACGTGATATCAGACCTATACTTTGAAACTATGTCGAAGAAAATGAAAAACAAGAGATCTCTTTAACAGAAAAAATTATGCATCTTTTAAAACTATAAATTTATGAAAATACTTTTTTCCATACTTATTAATGCAGCTATACTCTATGCTATTACATATCTCCTAGGAGAAAACGCAAGTGGTTCTATACAAGCAGGTATTATATTATGATGCGATGATTGCTCCTATACTTCTATTGAGGCTCTCAAAACATATGCTATATGAGGAATAATACTGTGAATTATCAACACTACTATACGTCCAATACTCAAAATATTATCACTTCCTCTTTTCTTTTTACTCTTTGGACTTGCAAGTTTTCTCGTTAATGGAGTAGTACTGTATCTTTTCACATTCATCATAAATGATTTACTTATTATACCATGAGTTTGATACATTGTTAATGGTACAATAAATTTCATAATTGCAGTTGCAATTTTCACAGTTTTGAATACTCTCTACTCACTTCTATTTTTTAAGAAATAATGTATGATAGCATTTATGCAAATAGCTGAAATCGCTATAGCTATTGCCATAATATTTGTAGTACTCGTGCAAAATAAAAACGTTACTCTCAATCTTTCAAGTATGTCAGGTGGTATGGGAAGTGTAACAAAAAGAGGACCAGAAAAAGTTCTTCACAATGCCACTATTGTTTTAGGAGCTGTGTTTATATTAAACTCACTTCTCCTCTTTGTAATGTCATAATAAACATAATCTTTCATAATGAACGAAAGTATTCGCGCAAAACTCAAAAAATATGTACTCTATATTAGTGCAATTTTTTTTGTTATTATAGGATCTCACCTCATATACAACTATAGTTATGATGGAGCTGAAAGTGAAGCAATAGAATGAGGAAGTGTTTCTGAAGCTATTATCGGATCGTTTCCTAGTTTTAATCCACTGGTTCCAAGTAATGATCATAACGCTTATATAAACGGCCTGTTATATAGGTCTCTTTTAGAGTATTCTACTGACTCATGAAATTTTGAGAGTGATTTAGCCAGTTGTGACAGAGAAAATCTCCTCTATATTACTTGTTCTATAGATGCAAATGCTGTTTGGTCTGATGGTACACAGATTACACCTGATGACGTGAAAGCAACTCTAAATATTATAAAAGAAACAAAAGTAAATCCTATAATTGCATCGCTCTTAGCAGATTCAACAATTGAAACAGGAAAAGATACTATTACTTTTACAAATGCTACAAAGGATATCAACTTTATGCAAGTACTGCTTCAGCCAATCCTTCCAGCAAAAGTTGTAGAGCGTCTTGATAGTGATAATATTGATGGAAAGTTTTCAGAAATTAACGGGGTATACTCAGGGAGATTTACTCTTGCAAGTATCTCACAAGATGAAACAGTTGGGATCACAAAAATCACCCTAGGAAAAAACGAAAGTTATTTTGAAAATGATATGTATATACAATTTCTCATATTAAACCTATTTAGAGATGAGTCTCACTTTTTAAAAAATAAAAACTCTTTCAATATTTTCAATGATAAAGATGGAATAATAGCATGAAGTGTCCCTAGACTTGAGGACAAGAAATACACTCTAACTCAGTTCGTTGGGAGTTTCTTTAATAGTGAAACACTAGATTTAGAGCTAAGAAAATATATTTCTCATAAGCTTGATAGAGATGAGATAATTTCTGCAATTTGAGAAAACAAGGTGGAAAAAACACTCAACCCATTTCTCTCAGATATCGATATTGATACGGATTCATCAGATTTCGATTTAGATGCGTATATGAAATGAAAATGATTCTACAGTAAAAAGAGTCTCTTAAAAAATGTGATCGCATTAGAAGACCAGAAAAAACAAGAAGAAGAGAATCAAATAATATCAAATGAAGTATCTGTAACACCAGTTATAGAAGAAACTCCTAAGATTGTTCAGTCATCTCTAAGTTATATTCTCTCACCTACACAAGAAAGATATAATTTTGTTTCTGAAGATAATATTCTTATTAAGTGAAAAGTTGATAGCTGAGTAGATGCTGTATTTATAAATGATTATCAACTCAGTGGATATTCAGCTGGTGATGATGTATTTTACTACAGATTATTAGAATCTTATGATTCCATAGTTGAGTGAGAAAATACTTATAAACTGTATTTTGAAGTAAATTGAGAAAAGAAATTTATCGAAGAATTTACCTACGTGTATTATACTGATAGCGAAAAACTCTCTGAAGTGCAGAACAGCTTTTTTGATACAGTTGATGACACTCAGTTTCCTCGAGAACAGACTGCAGATGAAACCCCAGAACCTACTACAGTCTCAAGTACACAAGTAGAAATAGAAAATCTAGAACTCAGTTCAAGTGATATTCAATGACTCTCTGACTCACTATATTATAATGCCTCTTGAGAAGCTTTTAGTATTAAGCTCATTTATACACAAGCTGATGCCTCTATGGAAGCTTGAGTACAAAAGATTAAAAGTCTTTTAGAGGAAAATGGAATAGCAGTTGAACTCTCTGTAGTAGATTTATGAGATATCACTGTTAAACTTAGAAACGAAACATTAGAATATGATGTTATGGTTCTATGAATAAATTTGTGATATTTTGATTCAAATATATTCCCTTATTTTCACTCAAGCCAAGTTCAAAATTGATACAATTTCGCTAACTTTAAAAAACTTTCTGTTGATATACTCTTAGAAGAATTAAAATCTAACAATCTAGAAGTCAGTAAAAAAGAAGAGCTCGAAGAAAAACTATTAGATATTATTAAAGACGATGCCATAGTAAAAGTGTTTTATACTCCTAAAATATCACTTTTAGTTGATAAAAACATTAAAAACTTTAATTTTCCTGATTTCATACCCGATAGTAAAGATAGATATTATCCTCTCCTGAATAGTTATCTCAGTGAGAAACGTATGATTAACTCAGAAGAAAAGTCTATTGGATGATTTTTCATGTACCTTATCAGAAAACTATTTTCATAATTCTCTCTATGGACGAATCATTCATACGTAATATACTCAATCCCACTCTCAAACTCATAAAGGAAGATATTAGAGTAAAAGGTTTTTATTTTTTTCCATGACTTCTGTCAGTGATATTTATATCTGTACTTTTAGTGTATCAAGTAGTGTATACCTACAGTGTATTACTCGAAAAAACTGATATGACTCTACAATTTATACTTAATATTTTCCACTCATCATTTATTACAGAAATTCTTATTGGAGCTGGTATATTTGTTATATGTTACATCCTTTTAGTACCTGTTTTTGAGTGATGACTTATTCGATATATCGACAAGTCTATAACTGGAACAGCGAGTAGAAGTGATTCTATAGGGCACTGAATCATGAGGTTTGCTCCCCTATTTGAGTTTAATAACATATTTAATATGTTTAAGCTTATGAGTATAATTAATGGTTTTTTGTTTGCTCTCAGATTCCTTGGGATAGAATACATCTACACGCTTGCTATAATTTTCTTTATCGCGTTCTTATTTTCAATAGTTATAAACATTCTTACTGCTTATGCGCGCTACGAAATTATACTAGAAAATAAATGAGTCTTTGAGGCTATTTGAATATCATCACAATTAGCTCTTTTAAATATAAAAACCACTCTTAAGCTCTATGTTTTAATGTTTATTATGAACTTAAAAGTTATTATTAATTTTGCTGTGTTTCTTATTTTTCCCATTCTATGAGCATTTATAATAGGATTTCTCAGCTCCCAGATCTTTATTGCTATTACGTTTATTGTTTTAGGTATTATGTTTATCATGCTTATACTCCTGCTTTGATATATAGCATCAGTTTTAGAAGTATTCAAAACATCAATTTGGTATAATGCATATAGGCAGTGAAAACATAAACTTGCAGAAGCAAAACTATAAATAAAAAAGCACCTTTTCAAGAAGGTGCTTTTTTATTTAACTGGTGAAATTTGCAAAGTGTTTTTCATAGTAGCCTTTCATATATTCGAGATTTTGAGCAACTCTCTGGGCATTACCTACTCCTATCTCTACAGGGTTTACTTTCAGCGTGATATATCATCCATATCCAGTAGACTTGAGTTTCATGAGAAAACTCTCAAGTGGGAGATACGATATTCATCCCCCAGCACCTCCAGGGAGTATTCCTCTTTTCATTCATTTTTTATCTGAAAAGAATATATTTTTAACAGATTTTCATAGCATAGCCTGAGCTTTTAAAATATCCATACTTGATGAACTATCAACCCCTAGAATATCGAGTGTTGTATCTCATGTCACTGTTTTAATCTGACTAAAAGTAGCATTTCTATACTCTGGAATAACAAAGAAAAGAAACTTTGGTTCTACGTTTTGTACACAAATACTAATGTGAGTATCTCTTTTGAGCTTCATTAGGTCTGATCCAAACCATTTTGTATCTTTGTCTGTGATATGTGGTGGAGACACCGTAATGACTTGCACAGATAGCTTTTTAGCCATGAGAACTATTTTTTCTAATTTCTTTTTACTCATACTCTTACCTGGAGCCGTGAGAGAGATTACAGGGAGATCAAACTCTTGAGAAAGTTCTAAGATATAGTCTTCATCCCAGAGATCAAAATTTAGGGTTCAAAGAGCGATGTCTAAGCCAGTGTATCCAGCAGTTTTAGCAAACGAAAATATCCTATGAAGTCCGTATCAAGTCAGGCTAGCAGTAGAAAGAAGTAACATAAATCATGCGCTTAAATGTATATATAGTTTAATAGTAACATAAAAGCGAAGCATTTTCAAAAAATACTCTATTTTTTAGCCTTGCTTATGCAATAATATTACCCAAGAATAGTTTTTCATCCCATGAATGGTCTAAGTACTTCCGGTACTTCTATTTTACCCTCAGCAGTTTGATAGTTTTCCATAATAGCTATGAGGCATCTTGAGAGTGCTATAACTGTCCCGTTAAGTGTATGTACGTATTCTTTTTTTCCCTGAGAATTTTTATATTTTATTCAGAGCCTACGTGATTGAAACTCACCCATATTAGAACAACTTGTTACTTCTCTATATTGCTGTTGAGTCGGGACCCAGGCTTCTAAATCATATTTTTTCATCGCTGGATTTCATAGATCACCAGAACAGACATTTACTTTTTGATATGGTATTTTGAGAGATTGCCATACTTCTTCTTCTACAGCCACCATGGTATCGTGCATTGCTTGAGATTCCTCTGGTTTACAAAAAACTACCATTTCAACTTTTTCAAATTGATGTCCTCTTAGTATTCCTCTCGTATCTTTTCCATAACTTCCAGCTTCCCTTCTAAAACATGGGCTATATCCAACGTACATTTTTGGTTTTTCTACATCAATAGTTTCATTCATATGATATGAAGTAAGTGGAATTTCTGAAGTACCAATAAGATATAAATCATCTTCTCCTGGATTTACCGCATATACCCCATCCTCTCCGGCTGGGAGAAATCCTGTCCCAAAAAGTGCAGCTTCCTTTACCATATATGGTGGAATCATAAACTCAAATCCTTTTGCAGTAAGAACTGATATTGCGTAATTAATAATTGCCATATTCAGGAGCGCTAAATCACCTTTTAGGTACCAAAAACGAGCTCATGATACCTCTGCTCATTTTTCTAAATTCATCCAATCATGAGCCAAACCTATATCAATATGATCTTTTGGTGTAAAATCAAAAGATGTTTTTTCCATGAAAAATTCTTCAGCTCTATTTTCTTCGTCATCTTTTCAGATAGCAGCACTTGGATCTAAAAAGTTTGGGAGTCTGTGAAGTGTGTAATTAAATTTTTCTTCAAGTGGTTTATACTCAGATTCTAGTTTTTCTAAGTCATCTCATAGAGACTTCATTTCTGTTATTTTGATTGTTCTCTCTTCTGGAGATAGTTTTGGAATCTCCTTTGATACTAAATTTTTAGTGTTTCTCAGCTCATCTATTTGTTGTGCGAGAGCATTTTTTTCTGATTCAAGCTCTAAAAAAGCATCAAAATCAATATTTAAATTTCTATCGATAATATTTTTCTTATAGGCTTCTATGTCAGCTTTAACTCTTTTTAAATCAATCATAATTTTGGATGTTTATTAATAATTTCTTTTTAGCATTTTACCAGCTTCTCTATCGAGTGTTCGCTCTTTAAGCGTTTGTTTTTTCTGGTAGGATTTCTTTCACTTTGCGAGTCACACTCTGACTTTTATGAGACTTCCTTTGAGATATACCTCGAGAGCGAGGAGCGTATATCCACCTTCTTTGAGTTTCGAGCCATAGTAAATTATTTTCTTTTTCGGTAAGAGTATTTTTCGTGGCCTCTCAACCTCAATTGCGTCTCTATTGGAAAGTACTTTCCAGACTCATACATGCATTTGTTTGAGAAAGAGTTCTCAGTTTTGCAGTGAAATATAGGAGCCTTTGAGATTGAGATGTTTTGCTCTGATTGATTTTACTTCGTGACCTAAAAGCTCGATTCCGGCCTCCTGAGTTTCTAGGATTTCGTAATCAAAGTATGCTTTTTTATTTTTTGCTAATTCGCTCACGTATTAATTATTCAAAAGTATCATTTTTTAGCTGAATCACTTCACTGTGAGAAAGTCATTTTCCCAGCCAGTCCCAGGCCATATATTCCCCGAAATCATAATTTCCTGCCCTAAGTATATCGTATGGATTTACCATTATAGCAAAGTGCAGATGATAATCATCATAACCATCTTCTGGAACTCACGTAACCCCAGTTTTACCAATAATTTGTCATCTCTTTACGAGATCTCACTCTATGATTGCTCCGTCAACACTATCTAAATGACTATAAAATACTACATCTCATTTCAATGTTTTAACCCAAACCTGATTCCCTCTCAGAATATCGAGATTTTTGAGCTTTTGCTCATCTCAGAGATTGCTTCCATATACGATTCTCGAAAAGTCTGAGTCATCAAATCCGTCAACTACTCTCACTACAATACCTGTATCAAGCGCGATTGCAGTGTCACCGTGAGCTCCATCTATATCAAACCCATGATGAATTCCATCAGTATAGGTATCTCTATATGGTCTTCCAGAATTTGGAAGTTTAGTGGCAGCATCTGAAAACCCTCTTCCTTGTACCGGTGTGAGATATTTTTGTTTTCTTCCTTCTAAAATAAGCGTGATGAGATCATCATGAAGTTGCGCATTATTATAGAGATTTTTTCCTTTGTAATATTTAAAATTTTTCGCTATATCTATATTGTTATAATTTTTAAATATGGCATTCGTATCAAGATCATATTGAAGCTGATCTTGGACATCCTCTAGTTGGCTATCTGAGTAATCAAGATATGTACCAAACACTGTACTCCCCTTGGTTACATCAAGTTTGTAAATAGTGTTACCATAAATTTCTTCTCATAATTGCAGTACAACATTTCCATTATCACAGTTGAGATCATTGCCATAATCTACTTCAAAAAAATATAAGTTCTTGTATGAATCTAAAAATTTAGAACTCACATCACACAATGAATTAATAGTTGCTCACGAAATATTAAAGTTTGAACTATACACTAAAACTGTAGTAGCATCTGTATCTTCCTCTAAATAAATAGTATCACCTGCAGATGTAACAAATCTCACTTCAGGATTAAACACAAGATATCACCCAGAAACGAAGCTATAGCCAGATAATCATATCACTAAACTCGCTGCTATTATCCCCAAAGTACTTTTCCACATTTGTTTTTAAATATCATATAAGTTTTGGCTTCTATTATATAAAAAAGCCGTAATTTACAAATGTAAATTACGGCTTTTTTGACAATATTTCTATAGTCCATCAAAGATAGATTCTAGCTCCTGTAACGGATTAGAGTATTCATCTCTATATTCCTCTAAAACTACTATCATATATTTTACTATTTCAGTATATCAAGCTTTGTTTTTAAACTCTCAGAGTCGTGATATAACCGTATTAATTGCTGACGTCATTTGAGCATCACTGTATCATTTAGCCTCAAGCTTTGATACAAAATTTTCGATAACACTATCAATTCTTGATTTCATGTTGGTAGAAATGATAGCTTTTTTTTCTATAACTTTTTGAGTTGTAGATTCTTTTTTCTCAGCTATGAGTCTTTTCTTTTCTTCTAATTTTTTTTGTAATTCTTCTTTTTTAGCTTGCGTTTTAGCTTCTACTTCTTTTTTATATTCATATTTTTTTTCTTCTTGTGAATCATCTTCAAAATCTTCAGCAGTAGTTACTAACTTTTGTACTTCACCACAATATCTATCTTTTGAATAGTCATCATTAAGCACGACAGCGCAGAGTCTCACATAGTGATTTGTAGATTTTGAATCAAGTCTAAAAGTTGTTTCTCTTTGATCTTTGCTCCCTACAAAAATAGTTTTATCCTCTGGATATACAGGGTTTGAATTTGTAGTTGAATATACAAGTTTAAACCAGTCAAAACCATCTTTTGAAAACTCATCCCACTCAGCTTCTACCATTCCATCATCCATTTCTAGTTCTAAACTATGATTGTAGTAGATAACATCTCTGTCTTCCATCTGAGTTGGCTCAGTCTTTTCATATTTTTCATACTCATCTCCTGCCTGTGTATAAGAAAATGATACACATAGTAACAGCATCATTGCGATAAAACTCTTCATATAGTTTAATATAATTTATATAAAATACTCATAAATTATACCGAGCTAAAATCTAATAACTAAAAAAGTCCTCCGATTTGAGAGGACATTTTTATATTTTTATTAATAACTATCGAGTTTTTGAAGTGTATAATTTATTACATTTGTATATTTTGGCTTGGATTTTCTCATATTTTGTAAACTTTTTGAAAGCTGTACAAGAACTTTGTTAGTCGTAATTTTGGAGTATCAGTTTGAGTCTATTTTTTGCATAAAATTATCTAGTGCTGTATCGATTTTCTCCTTCATCTCAGGAGATACTGGATCTTTTTCACAACCACATCAGATGCTATCACTGAAATAATTATATCATTCATCACATCTATATTTTATAATGGTGCACTTTTGTGAGTCTCACACATAGTATTTTTCATTCGTAGCTTCTGGAAGTTTTGTTTTACATTCTCATTCATACATAAATGTAGATCCCGCATTTTCCATCGTACATCTATTAGAGTATGTTTCTAGATGTACTGCACAATCAAGACTCAAACATGTTTTTGGAAGTGTCTCTCCACACACAGGTTTATATTCTTTACTACATGCTTTAGGTATGTCATGTTCACATACTCATTTGTGTTGTAGCGTTGCATTTGCAGCATCTAGCATACACATATTACTATATGTTACATCCATAGGACGTGAACAAAGTGCTCAATCCGGACACTCAAAATATGGCATTCAACATACTGGAGAATACTCCTGTGTACATACTATATCAGAATCCTGAGTTGCAGCATGTAAATGTCCAACAAACAAAATAGCAAGGACAACAGAGATAACTGTAACAGCATTTTTCATAAAATTTTTCATGGCAAATAGAGTTATATATTACAACGATAGAATACTCAAAACGAGACAAAAATCTATTTCTTCAATTTTCTCAGAAGTGAAATAAGCAAATATTTTAGCTTTTTATTTACAAAGAGGCTACTTCTTGAAACAAGCGTTTTCTGTGGAGAGAGTTTCATCTTGAAATCAGTCACTCAGGCAAGTGAGGAGTTCACTTCATCATCTCCAGCAACTCCGAGAAAGTCATAGATTTTGCATCCTCGCTTAATAGCATGCTCGATAGCTGACCATTGCAAGAGATACGGAGCCATGAGATTGCGCTTATGATTGCTCGAAGCCCCATAATAGTAGGTCATCACATCACCCTGTACTACAAATATTCCTGCTGCAATTATCTCCTGCTCGTGGTATGCAAAAAACATCTGAGCATTATCTAGAGACTCCAAAAACACTTTATAATACTCGAGCGTATTCCCCGCAAAGCTATCTCTCGCAGTTGTCTCGCTCATGAGCTTGTGGAACTTTGTAATATTTCCGATATGTGTATCTACCTGCTCTACTACAACTCACTTCTTTTTTGCGACCTTGATATTGTATCTCCCCTTTGGTTTCATAGCTGCGAGTATTTCTTCCTCACTTTGAGTGAGGTCAATGAGCGCTGTATATGGTGGAATGAATTTTTTATAGTATTTATTTTCAGAACACTCTCTTGAATTCTCTCCCTTTTCAAGGGAAAGAGGCTGCATAGAGTAGTCAATAGTCTCTACTTGCAAAAATAAGCATTTTTCCTCAACGCATAGCTCCTGCAAACTTTCCTGCGTATCCTCATCGAGCTCTCCCTCAAATCCAATCACAAAGAGTCCGTATTCTCACAGGGATACTTGTCTCTTTTCGACGTAAATTTTAGTCCCTCATTCAGACCTCTCTCAATTCTCTCCTTCACTAAGGAGAGATGAAGCTGCAACAATATCTCGCTCAATCACAAAGTATTCCTCACTTTGTCAGCTCGCTATGAGCATATTTTGCCACTGCTCTGTTTGCCAAATAGACATTTTGTCTTTTCTCTTTAAATGATATATAAGATTGATTTTACACACAAAAACCGAATAATAAAAAAGTAAATTCTATCATTTAATGAAAACGCATGGATAACAATCTCAACATAGCAGTGCTCATCGACGGAGACAATATCCCCTCAGCCTATATCGGTGAGATGATAGAAGAAGTCACAAAATACGGAAACCCAACTATAAAGCGTATCTACGGAGACTGGACGCGTCCAGGACTCACAAAGTGGAAATCACTCCTTCTGGAAAACGCTATCACTCCAATACAACAGTACGGATATACCACTGGGAAAAATGCAACCGACTCAGCCATGATCATCGACGCGATGGATATCCTTTACAGCGAAAAAGTCCACGGTTTTTGTCTCGTATCCTCAGACAGTGACTTTACGAGACTCGCAACTCGGCTCAGGGAAGCTGGGAAGCTCGTAATAGGTATTGGTGAGAAAAAGACTCCAAATCCATTCGTGGTAGCTTGCGATAAGTTCATCTATATCGAAATCCTCAAAAAACTCACGCAAGAATCCAAAGATACCAGGGGTGGTATCGATAAAGTCTGAGACAAGGAAATCTCTCTCATAGCCTCAAGTATCAACGATCTCTCTGACGATAGTGGATGGGCATTTCTCGGGGATGTATGAAACCTTATCCAGAAAAAACGTCCCAGTTTTGATGCTCGTAACTACGGCTTTGAAAAGCTCACTCCCCTCATCGTCGCAACCGGCAAGTTTGAGATATCTGAGCGAGAAAATACGAACTCACGATTTAAACTCATTTATGTGAGAAATATCGAGAAAATCAGAGGAAAGGCTGAGGTGAAGAAATCTGCTTGAAAACGTAGAAAAGTTATGAGAGATGAGTAAGAGATTATGAAACACCAAACATACCAGCCACATTCAGACCTATCAGCATTTGTAAAATGATATTGGTCTCTCGAAATCCCAGCTGAAGACACCCCAAAGCGAAATACCATCATCCCTGATGGCTCTATCAAGATGATTTTTCACTGGGCAGATACTTACAAGCACCACAGAGATGATGGTCACGAAGTCCTCCTCCCGAAAAGCTTTGTAATCGGTCAGCTGACAAAGCCCTATGAGGTTGAACCTATGTGAGAAACTGGTACATTTATCATATGTTTTCAGCCAAACGGTTTTGAGCCATTTACCAGTGTATCCATAAAAGAAATGGAAAACACTGCTATTTCTATAGAGAGACTCTTCTCAGAATCGTGAGAGAAATTATCTCAAAGCATTCATAGCGCAGCAAATAATCAGGAGCGAATAGAGGTTGCTGAAGCATTTTTATTTAAGATTCTCAGTGATAGTGCAACTACAGATAGAGTCCTCTCCTCTGCAATAGAAACTATCAAGCAAAGTAATGGAGCACTCTGAGTTGATGAGATTTCTGAAAAAGTCAGAGCCAACAGGAGGCAGATAGAGCGAAAGTTCTCTAACTGAGTATGACTCACACCAAAACAGCTCTCAAAAATCACGAGAATGCAGTGAGCTCTCAAAGCGCTCCTCATAAATGATGAGGATAGCTTTTCACGGCTTGCCTATAAAAATCAGTATCATGATCAAGCGCATTTTAACAAGGATTTCAAAGAATTCACAGGGCTCACACCCAAAGAGTTTTACGGAGATGACCTCAAAATGTCCCTGATTTTTGAGTCAGAGGAATAATTGTCGCAAATTTACAATTTTATATATCGAGAAATGTTATAGTAGGTATGCAATTAGCAAATCTATTATTTTTTTTACATATATATTATGAAAAACATAAACCCAGTATCTTGGTTTGATATCTCAGTAGCAGACCTCGAGAGAGCAAAAGCATTTTACCAAAGCGTCTTTGCTATCAAGCTGAGCGACTTCCCTACCCAGTGGGGTCGTCAATCTGCTTTTCCAGCTGACTTTGGAGGGCCAAATACTTCTGGAGCGCTCGTAGAAAAAGCTGACTTTGTAGCAGGTGGCAACAACACTATCGTATACTTTAACTGTGAGGACTGTGCCGTGGAAGAGTCTCGAGTCGTAGAAGCTGGAGGACAAGTCCTTCAACCAAAAACAAATATCTGAGAGTTTGGAAATATCGCGATACTTCTCGACACTGAGGGAAATACTATCGGACTTCACTCAAGCAAATAGTTCTCTTTTTACAAAAAATCATAACACGCAGTTAGGATTTTTTTGAGTATTAAATTTATGTTAAATAAGTTTTATTGTTGCTAAATAAGAAACATCTTCTTACAATTAAAATTAGAATATATAAAAATTAAATTAATAAAATGATTGAAAAATATAATTTGGTCTTCTGAAATTTAATTACTAGAATAGAACCTTTTTTAAAAACCTTTGATCCATCTTTATTACTAAACATTACTCTTTGAGTATTAGCAATATTTATTCCATTTGCAATAGTGTTTCTTACAAATTTATTATCCAAAGATGATCAAAAAGAAAGATGAATATTTGAGAAAATGGTATTAAATGATGAGGTATTTCAAACAAAAAAGATATTTTGATGAACTATATTTTCGATTTTTTTCTTTAGTTTCTTTTCATGAGAAAAAGTATCAACTGAAATGAAAGTATTAGCATTATTATTCTGAATACTCATAATATTATTTTTTTGGAGATCATTTAGAAAAATACTCAAATTTTCAGAATGATATAATTCAGAATTTGAGATTTTATTTTTAAAGAAACTTAAAATTTCAAATTCAAGAAAAATACTTCAAGCCTGGAAAGGTTTTTGGACTGAAAAAAAATATGGAGAAGATTATTATCTAGATATTTTTATATCTCATATAGAAAAATCCATAAAAAAATGAGATATGAATTTAGCAATATCCCTATGTGATACATTTGTAATGGATATTGAAAAAAGAGAACCATATGAGTTAGCAAATAAAATCTTACCTAAGGTTTTAAAATGGAGTCTTATTTTTAATAAATGACGCTCTCAATGGTTAGCAAAACATTGAAAAGTTAAAAAAATTAGAAAAATCGTAAGCAATAAACATTTCCCTACTTTATATAAATTTTTGATTTGAAAAAATGATTACTGGAATTCAAATTATATGCTATATGATTTTTTTAAAAAAATAGTTAGGGTTTGTATCAAAGATAACATGTCACATTATGTTTTATTTGAAGAGATAAAGAAGCATATTAAAAATAAAGAAGTATTAGAAAATCGAAGATATGAACAAAATTTCTACTATGCATTTTTTGACTCTTTTTTCACTGAAGTAAATAATTTAGAATCATCATTTGATATATGGGATTATGCGTTTCCTGAAGAATGGAAAATAACTGCATCAAACAAAGAAAAAAGAATTCCTTATTACACGCGTAGTAATTTCATAAGATGGTCACAAAATATAATTTTTAAACAACAATATGAAGATAATTTAGGTGATATTATTAATTGAATTTTTCCTAGTGTTAATGGAGAATTATTTACTAGTTTTTTAATGTTATATTTTTCTGGAAATATAGAAATAGCCTTATCAAAAAATATTAACTTTTATATCTGATGAGATTCAGTAAGTTGGTCTTGAAGTATAGATGAAACAGAAGAAAGTAGAAGAGAAAGAACTGAAAGATTATTCAAAGAAAAAGAAGAAGCTGAAACTATAGAGACAATTGAAGTAATAAAAAATTATTTTCATTGATGGAAAGAAATAGATTTATATAAAGAGGATCTTACAGTTAAACAAAAAAATACTTGGGAGATCCTTAACGATAAAGAAAGAGAAAAAATTAAAACTGATAATACTAAAAAGAAACTATTAAATCTAAAATCAAAGCTGAAGAGTAAAGAAATTAAAGATTTTTGTAAAAGTGATTGTAAAGAATTAAATAGAAAGTCATTTATTAAGTTGATTAATATTTTATTAAAAGATAACTAATGCCCCTCCAAAATTCCTACCAATCCCTCTCTCCCCTATTTTTCGCTCCCCAAAATCCAGAACACTCAGAAGCTCCTGAGTGTGTTTT
>JAHDCR010000022.1 GCA_020629795.1 Candidatus Altimarinota bacterium | reverse complement strand
ATTAAGCTTAGAATTTAATGCTTTTACTGTATCTGTAGGAATAAGTGTGTCTGATAATCAGTGTATAATAAGTGTCTCTGGAGAGTCCTCATTTGCGAGTAAAATAGTATTTACTTTTTTATATCTTTCTGGGAATTCACTTGGAGTTCATCAAATGTATTCTGTATCTCTAGATTTGATTCCGTAAAACTGCGTATCTCTATTCCAGAGAGTTTCTATATCTGTAGCTGGAAAGAGAGTTATTATTTTTTTAACTTTTACAAAATTTAAATTATTATATCAACTAAACTCATTATTTCAGCTATAAGCTGATTGTAGCGCAAGTGTACCACCTGCTGATGATCCTACTATTACAAGCTCTGATATATCCGCATCATATGTATCAGCATTTTCTCCTATCCAATTTAGGGCTGTTTGTATTTCTCTACCTGCAATATCCCAGCTAGGATTTTGCTCATCAGCAAGCGTATATCCTATATCAAATACACTATATCACTCTTGCCGAAAAAACTCTATCATTTCTGGTTCTTCACTCCTATGTCCTCAGGTAAATCCTCAGCCATGAACGTACGCAATAGCCTTTTTTTTATTATTTGTACCGTATCTTGGATAGTAATCTAGATACAAGTCATTACCATCTCTACTCAAATATTTTATAGATTTATCCGTTTGTATTTCTCATCTATTTATTTTGAGAGTGAGATTATCTCTTGCGCTGAGAGAAATATTATATTTATTTGTGAGTGAATACAGGGAAATAACTGGAATACTCCATGCTACCAGATTTATAAGCGAAAGTATTACAATAAAAATGCTTAAGTTTGTAGTATGGAATTTAAGTATTATTAAACTTATAATACTAAGCGTGACCATGACTATAACACTATAAAGAGAAAAAAAGCTTGTAATCAGAGATGCGTATTCTCATATTTTTGGGAGATAGGGAAAATAAATTCCTACAGAAAAAATACTCACTCCTATCAAGATAATAACTAAGATAGAAATGAGCATTTGGTAGAACATAGATTACTTTGATGATGGAGATATAGGAGCTGTTTCATAGTAGTGATGCACGTCTCTTTGAGGGAAAGGGAAGTTGAGTTTTCATTTTGTTTTATCGAACTCTTTTTTCACTGTTTCTACGAGTTCCCATTTCATAGCCCAATAGTCATCAGTAGTCGTCCATACTCTCAGAGCGAGTGTTACTGCGTTGTCTCAGAGTTCTTTTACGATAACCTTTACTGGTTTGTCTTCGTTTATGATTGCTTTATCATTTTCACTGGCAATTCGCGTTAGTACCTCTCTAGCGTAATCGATGTCATCAGAGTATCAAATCCCTACGAGCATATC
The DNA here is from genome assembly GCA_020629795.1 of Candidatus Altimarinota bacterium. Classification (GTDB taxonomy): domain Bacteria; phylum Patescibacteriota; class Gracilibacteria; order BD1-5; family UBA6164; genus JAACSU01. Next base: position 1,944 of record JAHDCR010000022.1, on the reverse strand, counting down.
TATTTGTCTTTCGTCTTTCATAGAGTAGTTTACGATACTTCCTCCAATAGCATCACTATTTGGTACGATTACGACGGTTGTATCAACAGTTTGTATTTTAGTACTAAATATACTGATATCTATCACGGTTCCAGTATGTCATTGTATTTCAACTAAATCTCAAATTTTAAATGGTCTAAATCAGAGTATTACGATACCACTTGCAAAATGTCAGAGTGTCCCCGATAGAGCTCCACCTAGAGCAAAACCAGCAGCAGCAAAGAGTGCTACAAAACTAGAGGTTTGAACTCATAGTATACCTACTACAGCTACAACAACCATTACTTTGAGAGCGACCTTGAGTATATTTACGACAAATCTCTCTACCGTTGGATCAAACTGAGCTTTTGCAAAATACCTCTCCACTGCGTTTCAAATCATGTTTGCGACTTTGAAACCTATCATCAAGACGAGTATTGCTCAGACGAATTTAGGAACAAAGCTGATTCAAAATGCTATGAGTATATCATAGTAGGAAGCTATATTTGTGTAATCAAAATCTTGTAGATTAAATTCCATAGATAGTTGTTAATATTTTAAAGTATAATAGTATAATTCTGTAAGGACTTTGTAAGAGTATATGTCTTAGTATTTAAGATACTCATAGGCAGCAGGAATCAAACTTATATGTAAAAAAAATTATTTTTGCAGCTCTATATAGTTTATATCTGTGTTTTCTCCTCTATAAAATCATTCAAACTCTGTAATATTATCTATATCAAATATTTCAGAATTTTCATAGTTGTGAGTCCAAGAAACTACTTTCCAGAGTCACTGCTCTTCAAGAATTTCTCTCGTAGAATCAAAGTATTCTCTGTGATCAGTTTTGAAAAATAATTTTCATCCTGTTTTCGTGATTTGATGTAAGTTGTTTAAAAACTCAGCCTGCAAGAGTCTATGTTTACGCTGACGATCTTTATTTGCCCATGGATCTGGAAAAAATATATATGTTTCAGCAACTTCTCACTGCATGAATATTTTATCTATGTTTTGAGCAAAGTCTTTGAGCATAACGAAATGAGGATCATCTGCCTTTCTAGATTTTTCTGCTGTTTGAAAGAGTCTTTTATAGCGTATTTCCATACCTATAAAATTTTTTTCTGGCAAGCGAGCGACCTGCTTTCCAAAAAAATTCCCCATTCCAGTACCTATTTCTAGTATTATTTCATTATCATTTCCAAAATACTGTGACCATTTTCATTTGTGAGAATATATTTCTTCTACTTGATGCATGATATCACTATCAGCTTTTACTTTTTCAATATAGGGATTATTTATGACCATGTATACAAATTTATTACAGTAATTTTGTATACTCTAATTATTATTTAATAATTGCAAGTTATGATACAAGAAGGAAGCACCGTTACTTATAAGTGGTGAAATGGAAGTGTTAAGTGAAAAGTTCTCAAGACTTATGATGAAAAAGTTACCAAAACTATAGATGGGACCCAGGTTACGAGGAAATGAGAAACATGAAACAAAGCTCTGTATATAGAAACAGAAAATTGAGATAAAGTTTTAAAAAGTGAAAATGAGGTTGAAAAAACATAAGTAAAAAGGAGTTTTTTTGTATTTCTAGCCAAAAATAACTTGCTTTAATATTTTAATAGGTATGATGTTGTCAATTAGTTAGAGAATCACAATTTTTTTTAGTTAGTTATTTTATTTTTTAATATACATTCATATGAAAGGTACTATTAAAGCACTACGAGACGGTTTCGGTTTCGTTACTATGGAAGGAGCAGATAAAGATATGTTCTTCCACGCAAACAATTTAGAAGGTGTTGAATTCAACGATCTTCAAATGGGTCAAACTCTCTCTTACGAACTTGGTGAAGGAAGAGACGGGAGACAACAAGCAGTAAACGTTCAACTTGTTGAAGGTGAAGAAGCATAATCGCT
>JAHDCR010000004.1 GCA_020629795.1 Candidatus Altimarinota bacterium | reverse complement strand
TAAATGGGGTTGGGACTGTCATGGTCTGCCTATTGAGGAAAAAGTACAAAAGAAACTCGATCTTAAGTCTAATGCTGATATTGAAGCTCTTGGAGTCGAAAAGTTTATAGAGGAGTGTTATACCTATACAAAAGAGGTTTCTTCAGAGTGGGATTGGTATATTGACCATATCGGACGATGGGTAGATACGGATAATGCGTATCGAACTATGGACCAAGATTATATGGAATCTGTTCTTTGGGTCTTTAAACAAATGCACGAAAAAGGACGAGTATATAAAGGTCGAAGAGTATCACTCTACTCATGGAAACTCTCAACTCCTATCTCAAACTTTGAGGTTGCAATGGATGATTCGTATGAAGAAGTATCTGACCCAGCTGTTACGGTGATGTTCCCTCTTACTGAGTCACACAAACACGTACAAGCAGGTGATTATATCATCGCGTGGACAACCACTCCATGGACTATCCCGGCTCATATGAGTATGGCTCTCAATAAAAATCTTTCTTACTCACGAGTAGAGTCAGAAGACAAAGTATATATTCTCGCAACTGCCAGAGTAGAGACGGTATTTAAAGGTCGAGAATACGAAATCCTTGAAAGCTTTATGGGTGAGGACTTAATCGGACTCAAGTATACTCCTCCCTTTGATTTCTATGTTGGAAAAGTCGATGCTGAGAAAAATCATAAAATACTTCACGCAGACTTTATCACTGACACAGACGGTACCGGTATTGGACACCAAGCTCCTGAGTTTGGTGAAGTCGATTTTCAACTTGCCCAAAAAGAGTGAGTACATATCTCAACAGCTCTCGATGATGCTGGATGCTATACAGAGGAAATCCCAGATTACGAAGGGATGCATTATCAGGATGCAAACGATATCGTAGCTGAAAAGCTCAAAGAGCTTGGACTCCTCTTTAAAAAAGAGTCTATTAACCATAGAGTTGCGATGTGTCCACGATCAGGGACAAAGCTTATTTATAAAGCGCAGGACTCTTGGTTTATCAATATCCAGGAAATGAAGGATAGACTATTAGCTGAAAACGAAGGAATCAACTGGCAACCTAACCATCTCAAACATGGTCAATTCCTCAAATCAGTAGAGTCAGCACCAGATTGGTGTATTTCTCGTACTCGTTATTGGGGGACTCCTATGCCTATTTGGATTGGAACTGACAGCGAGTGAAACGAAGTAGATATGAAGGTCTTTGGAAGTAAAAAAGAAATCGAAGATGCTTCAGGTATGAAAGTTACAGATTTACACCGACCATTTATTGATGACATCACGTGGAAAGAGGGTGATGTGACCTATACTCGTCTCCCAGAAGTACTCGACGTGTGGATGGATTCTGGGTCTATGCCATACGCGCAAATGCACTACCCATTTGAAAACAAAGCTCCAATGGAGAACTCATATCCAGCTGACTTTATCGTTGAGTATATCGGTCAAGTACGAGCCTGGTTCTATGTGATGCACGTAGTTGGTGTAGCACTCTTTGACAAGAGAAGTTTCACAAACGTTATCACAACTGGTATCGTGATGGGTTCAGATGGACGAAAAATGTCTAAGTCATACGGAAACTACCCAGATCCAAAAGAAACTATCAAAAAATACGGAGCTGACGCAATTAGATTCTATATGGCAAACTCTCCTCTGCTCAATGGTGGAAATATGGATTTCAAAGAAGAAGGAATAGTGGAAGTGATTAAAAAAGTTATTCTTCCTATGTGGAATACCTATAGCTTCTTCACGACCTACGCAAATATTGATAACTTCACTCCAACTGGAAAATCTGAGAGAAATAACCCTCTCGATGTATGGATGATATCTGAAACACATAAACTCGTAGCAGATGTTACAAAAGGGATGGAAACATACGAGATTACCGACGCGACACGTCCTATCGTGAAATTTATGGATAACCTCACAAACTGGTACATCAGAAGATCGAGAAAACGTTTCTGGAAATCTGAAAATGATGGAGACAAGCTCGAAGCATATGAAACGCTCTACGAGGTACTTGTAACTCTTTCTCAAGTAGTTGCTCCGTTTATGCCGTTTATCACGGAAGAAATGTATAAGAATTTAACTGGGAACGAATCAGTTCATTTATCAGACTTTCCTGTTGCAGATACTGCTCTGATTGATGAAAAACTCAACGAAGACATGGACCTCTGCCAAAAGATTATTAATCTTTGACTCTCTCTGAGAACAAATACAAAAATGAGAGTACGTCAGCCTCTTCGCTCTATTTCTATCGGAGAAAACCTCTCTGATTATTATAAAGATATCATCAAGGAAGAGCTCAATGTAAAAGAGGTTCTCGTGGTAGACTCAAGCACCATAGCACAGAAAATCTGTAAACCAAATGGTCGTCTCATCGGTCCAAAATTTGGAAAAGATGTGAAAGAAATTATGACGCAGGCTAAATCTGGGAACTTTGAAGAAATTGATGAAAATACTGTTAAAGTATGAGAATTTATTCTCGAAGGTGATGATTTTGAAATCGCATTTATGACAGAGGGAGAATCTGATAATATAGAATCAGGATTTGGAATGGTTATCTCTATGGACTTAGAGCTCACAGACGAATTAAGGCTTGAGGGATATGCTCGTGATATCGTGAGACACGTACAAGAGGCTCGAAAAGAGGCTGGATATGAAGTGAATGATAGAATCTCCCTAAATATTGTTACTAACGAGCTAGAGGCAATTCTCGCAAGTTATGATATAACTTCTGAAACGCTCTCAACTCTTGATACATCTCTCACTGCTTGAGATATTGAAAAAGAAATAGAGCTCTGAGAAACAACTGCGAAAATAATTATTAAGAAGTAAATGATGCTAGAATATTTTATTATTTATTTACCAGTTATATGAGTTTTTATTATTATAAAACTATGTGCTCCTGCAACTAAAAATTTTTGGGAATGGAATTTCAATGACATATTATATTTCATATTCTCTATTCCTATTGGTTTAGCAATCTGATGGTGTCTCTTTTTCTTATACGCTATGCATATAACTTTTTAAACAAAATATGAATCCACTATATAAAAAAATACTCTGATGAGAGCAAGTGTGAGAGTTTTGGATAGAGCTTGCTCAGACTCTAGAGAAAAAAGATACTATTTTTCAGCTAGCTGATTTTGACTATACATTATTTTCTCGAGATGAGCAGCTAGAATGAGTACCAGACTTACAAAAAAATAGAGGTGACCTCGGTCCTCTCTACCTATTTCAGAGATATGGAATGACTCAATTTTTAAAAGACTATTACAGTGATATCTCTCTACCAACTGAAATACTCTCTCGACTTGATAGCTCAAGAGATATCATCATGACTGCTGGTGGATCAAAAGATTTTCAACTTGCGAAAGTACGCAGCTGCAGTGAGCTTGATAAGTTTAGAGTTGTAGTGACTAAAGACGGTTTTGAAAAAGTTCCTGAACTCATACGACATGTACTTTTTGAACTGAGATATATTCCAAGTGAGATAATAGTATATGAAGACAGACCACAATATTTTATAGAATACAGAGAATTCATAGAAAAGATTCTCTGAACAAAGCTTACAATCATGTCTGTAGAGATGGATGGAAATGATGGATATAAGAAAATCGAGGAAGTGTAATAGTAAAAGCTAGTAATAATTATTACTAGCTTTTTTATTTTTTTATTGACTGATATACTATTAAAAATATTATATATAAGAATACATCAATATATTTTACGTATGGATTTAAATACACAGCACCTTTGAAAAAACTCTCATTTCATTTACAATCTTTGAAATAAAGATTATATTAGTGAAATAACTAGAATCATTCAAATAAATCCAGATATTGAAATCATAATGATTCCTAGCTGAAAAGAATCTGATTTCCCAAAAGAAATCAATTGAGTAAAAATACTGCCACATGGGCATTTAGCTGCTGATTTTCTTAAATCAAATAAGCAAATTTGAGCACAAGAGATTGAACGTCTTTTCACATTGCATACTTGAGCATATCAACTAAAAATTAATGGTTCATTTATTCCGAAAGCTATTATTCATGAAGTCACATCACTAAAATGAGAAAATAGAAATAAAGCATTTAAAGTGCTATCAGAAACGATTTGAAAATATAGTAACTTCTTATGATCAATACAAGATCGGCTTGAGTTATGGCAAGTACGAATTCAAGAATCAAGAACTTGAAAGACTCTTTTTATTGCTGATTCAGATGAATTAGTTCAACTGATGATGTCAAGATTCCAACAAAGCAAAAATAATGCTGATTTTGTAAGAAAAATTTTCAGATTTATTTTGTTTTCTGAATCATGACTTAGTTATGTCTCTACTGATTTCTCATCTGTAGAAGAAAGAAAAAATCTCACTTGTCTCCAGAAAGTTGTATTTGATTATTCGCAACTTTTGAATAGAACACAATACAATCAAATAAAATCTTATATAGAAAATGAAAAAAATCATAATGCACCGCATTATAGTGAAATACAGAATCTTTTTGAAGCATATAAAAAGAGTCAAATAAGAAGAATTATATTATATGTACAAGCACAATTTTGAGTTTGGGAAACAAGAGGATGAGAAGAAAGTAATTTTAAAAATTCAAAAGAAAAAAGAGCTTTATGGTGAGATAAAAGTTTAAATCTTGTAGAAAGCTGAAATATACGTGCAGCTGTATTCGATATCATTAGATTTGCTTCTCAATGTGAAGATATCTCTGATAATATACTGACTATTGAAGATATTGATTGATACAGCGCCAAAGCGTTAGTAGCAAATATAACTGATTGATTTCAGTGATGAAGACTTTTCCCACGTATACTCGCTGACTACTGTTCAGGAACAAAACAGAGACAGCTTAAATGAAATTTCAGTGTACCAAACTTAGAATTACAAGAAGAGTTTCATGTTGATTTTTATTATACTTGAATGAATGGTCAGACAATATGAATACAAACATACACCTGACCTGAAAGGAAAGTTACTTCAAAAGAGAGTTCACTTCACAAACATGCAAGAAAGCAAAATTGAATAGAAATCGCAACCCAAAGATGAGAAAAATATAAAGTATTTGATGCAGAATCTTGAGAAGTTATATCAGAATATCCTCTAAGTATAGTTCCAGAACATATCGTAGAAGTACAACTTGAGTTATCACAAAGAGAAAGAGATGAACTACGAGAATACTTTGATCAGTACAAAGTATCCGAAGAAAAACATATTCTAGATTGATGGGAAAAAACAGATAACATTGTTATTGAAATCCAACAAATATGAACTGCCCTGAATAAGGTTCTTGAATTTTTTTCAATCAAAGATGAATGAACGATTAAAAGACTTCTCACTGATAAAATCATATTCAAAGGTCTACATTTATCAGCCTCTGCTTTAAAAAGTGTAGATGGACTAGAAATTCAGGTTATTAAGTCAAGTAGACTTATAGGAACTATAAATATTTTATGAAACTTTGAAGAACATTTAAAAGCATGCAATAGTCGTCCAAAAAAAAGAAAAGTACATGAAAAAAAAGGACTAAAAAGAAAAAGACATAATAGAAAAAATAAAGAATATCCAGGTTCTTATAAACCTAACTGGTAAAATCAATAAAAAAACAGCTCATGCTGTTTTTTTATTGATTTTAATTTTTTATTTCTTCGTAACTCTTTTTGAGTTATGTTCTTTCACTGGATCAAGCTTCATATTTTCAAGCTCTGTAATATTTGCTGTAATTTTATCTGATTCTTTATCAAGTTCTTTCATTTCAGCCTCAAGCTCAGAAACTTGTGATTGTAACTCTTTAATTTGTGCTTTAATTTCTTCTTCTTTAGTAGATTTTCCTGCTTTACTTGTAGCAATCAATTCTTGTCTAGCAGCTAATTTAGCAATTGTAGCTGAGAGAATATCATTCATAGATGCTTCACTGCTTGCATCAATTGATACCTCAACCTCTTTAGGAGTTTCTTGTACTAGTACTGATTCTTCTGCTAAAATTGATTCTTTTCAGTTATTGGTAGTTTCTTCTATACTTGTAGAAACTACTTCAGTATCTATATTTGATTCAGACAGATCAAAAGAAAAATCTTCATTTACAGAATTTTCAACTGGTTTAGTATCAACTACTGGAGTTTCTGTAGCTGCGTCATCCATACCCAGAGAGATTTCAGGAGTATCTACATCACTAGTGAGATCTACTTCTGAAATGCTAGCTGTTTCGCTCAGTGGTGTTTCTTCTACAATAGATACTTCAGGCATAGACTCTAAAGTATCTTCAGTTTTGAGTTCAGCAGTGTCACTTGTAGTACCTGAACTTACTGTTGTAGATTCTTTTGTTGAAGTATCTTCTCCAAAATCAAATGAAAATTCAATATCTCCACTAGAATCAGAGCTAGATTCTTCGTCTGCAATGATGAGTAAATCATCATCTTGTTTTGTAGCAGTAGCCATAATTATATTTTTATATGTTATATTACTTTACTAGAATATCACATTTTTTTTCACTTGGCAATAATTAGAGATTTTTTCACTTGAAAAATGTATTTCTGGAACTATAATCTCTGAGTTATTTATACACTAATGTTAAACATATGGATTTTAGTAAAGCAGGTGAACTCATGAAGCTTCAACAAGAGGCAATGAAAGTAAAAAAAGAACTTGAAAATACACTCATAGAAGCTGAAGTTGACGGTCTTGTAGTGACTGTAAATGGTGAAATGAAAGTTGAAAAAGTAGAGTTTGAAACAGATACACTTATTGGAGATAAAGCTGCTCTAGAAAAGGCAATTGCTCAGGCAGTAAATAAAGGAATGAAAAAAGCTCAAGAAGTAGCAGGAGAAAAAATGCAAGGAGTTATGCAAGGAATGGGTATGGGTGATATGATGAATGGACTTGGTAACGGTATGTAATACATACTTTTAAATATAAAAAAAGAGTAGTATATGATCTACTCTTTTTTATTACCAGTCTTTTTCACCTCATCTATCAACAGTTCAAAATACACTATCAAAAGCTTCTTGAAAAGGTGTCAATTGCTGCTGTTTTCCATAATACTGCTGATTATTCATTTGGTCTGATTTCAGCTTTTCAATACTTTGATCTAATTTTTTTTGTTCTCATTCACTCAGTGGTTTTATCTCTTCTCACTGATTTAAATAATACTGACTCTCTCGTCCGTTTTGAGATTGTGACGTAGAGTTTTCATCTTCTCATCACTCTCACTGTTGGCTTTCATCTCAAGCTTCACCAGTATCTCATTGATCAGTTTCTTGTGATTGTTGATCTTGATTCTGTTCTTGTTGTTTTTGTTGTTGTTTAAATAAATCTAGTAAAGCCTTTGTAAACTCATATTGAAATCTCGTTTTTTCGTGCTCTTGTTTTTGTAAACTTCATGAAAATAATTTGTTTGATTCAATGAGATTATCTATATTTTGCATACCGTCTTTTTTAAACTGTTCTAATGCAGTAAGTCCATAATTATGCAACATTTCTGGTGATTGAAGTGTTTGATTTTCTAATATTTCGGTAAAATTTTCACTAGTATAAAGATTTACGAAATCTAAATATCTTAGATATTTAGAAACTCAAAACATACCTAACAACAAAGCTAAGAATAAAATTGGTATGATGATTTTATATTTCATAATTTTATATTTTTAAAAATATATTTCTATATAAGAGTGCTAGATAGGCAGACCAGCTTAGTACAAATAGGAGAAAAACAAAAGGAAAATTTGATGAAGTATTTTTAGAATACAGTGATTGGTAATTATTATACTCCTGCATGTTGATATACTCTGCATCCATATCCTCAGCTATATCTCGTAATCACTTCGCATTTAAGCTACTTACGACTCTACTACCATTATACATTTTATATGGACTTAGAGGACTTTCAGAAGGTATATATCAACCAGTTGAGCTTCAGACTCACAAAATTATAAGATCTATCTGTTGAGTTTTATAGTTTTTCTTTATAGAATTATCTATATCTATACTCTCATCGCTCCCATCAGTTAAGAGTATGACTTTTCAACTCTGTAGCTCATTAAAACTTTCATAGGCTTGACTCAGTGCTCATGGTATATCACTTCATTGTTTTGTAATATTACGACTATCAAGTCAAAGGAGAAAAGTTGAAATCAATCCTATATCATTCGTAAACGGTAATATTCTCATAGATTCTCCAGCAAAAATATTGAGCGCGTAGCTATTCTCAGGATTTTCACGAATAATATCAATAATTTTTCTCTTTGCAGCATCGAGTCTTGAGTAGTTTCACATATCTAGTACATTCATGCTTTGAGATACATCCAGAGAAAATACTATATTATTTTCCCCCTCAGGAAAACTCATGTTTGAACTATAATATAGCTCATATACTAAACTCAAAACGACAAAGAAAACACTTACAACCAGAAGTATTTTTTGCCAAATATGTATATGAATTTTCTGCATTAAATAGTAATTTTTTTATAAAAGTAGATATAACACAGTGGTAATAGTGAAATAAATAGAATCAGTAAAATTTGTATGTTTTTAGTTTTTTTAGTTGTATATACTTCATACTCAAGATCCGTCTTTTCTAGCTGAGCTATCGTTTCAAGTATTTTTTGAAATGAATCACTACTGTCAGCTCTATAATATGCGGCTCATGTTTCGTTACTTATTTTTTGAAGTATTTCCTCATCTACTCCTGATACTAATATTCTCTGGACAAAATTTCCAATAGGAATAGTAATAGTCGTATCTTCTCATTTCCCTACTCAAATAGTATAAGTTTTAATCCCCTCTTGCTTTAAGAGACGAAGTGCTAACTCAGGTTCTACTCATTTGTTTGCCTCACCATCTGTTATAAGAATAATTACTTTTTCTCTCTCAGGATAATCTCTTGATAGCACGTCACTAGCAAGAACTAGTCCATCTCATAGCGCTGTTCCAGCTAGCTCTATATTTGTAGATTGCGCAACGGTATCTACACTTATTTCCTCTATAAAATCTTGTAAAAAATCATAATCAAATGTTAATGGAACAGATTGAAATGGTTTACCAGAAAAAAGTATAATACCAATTCTATCTGAATTAATTTCTCAAATAAACTTTCCTAGCATTTCTTTAGCAGCATCTATTCTACGAGGTTTTATATCTTCTGCAATCATAGAGTAACTGAGATCCAACACAATTTGAATATCTATCCCCTCTTTTTTTATTGTTTGCTTTTCTAAATTTCCATACAATCCAGATAAGATTAAAATACTACAAATACTTATTACACAAATACTCAGCGTAAATATAAACTGCCAAATAGTATTTTTCTGATAGACCTGTCGCAGCAAGTGTATTTCAGTAAAATTAGTATTCTTGGGTTTTAAAAATACTAAAGCTACAGATACAACGAGTACAAATATAAGAATAACAAATACCCATGGTCTCTCTAAATTTTGTAATAGAAATATATTCATTTTTAAGATAAAAGACTAAGAATATCATCGATATATTTTTTTTGAGTTAGCTGAGAAACACTGACTCAAGAGTATTCATGTTTATAACTTTTTTTAAACAGCTCAAACTTCAAGTCACCTGTTATGTCTGAATTTTTTGTTAATTCCATCAGAGTTGCAGTAAAATGATTATTAACTCATAAATCTCAAAATATTTTTCTAAGTCCAACGTTGTATTGATGAAAAAAATCTTCACTACTTAAATCTCATATTTCCTCAGAGAGATTTTTAAAATATATTTTATATTGATCTGTTTTATCACTTGGACTTATTGGTGTTTCTTGGGTAGTTTCTGATTTATCAGATTTCAAAACATAACTGAGTAAAAGATAAAATGCACCAATAAAAAACACTAAAAAGGCTCCATGTGCCCAAACTGGAAACTTCAATTCTCTGAGACCTCTTAAATCTTCTTCTCATCATCATAATACCTCCTTTGTGAGATTTTGCTCTATTTCCTGAGTATTTTGAATATCTACAGGAGCTAACGAAGATGGAGATGCAACTCATCAGCTACGAACTGATATATTAATTTTTTCATTATCTCTAAGTATTTCATCTCATAATATTTCTACAGGCCCAAGCTCAAAATCTCATGTGTTTTTAGCAGTTAGCTGAATAATTAGCTGAGTAAGATTTTGAGTAACTCCATTTATGTTTTGAAAACTATTCGACACACTTTGAGAAAATACATCGAAGTTTTCAACTCACGGGAGTGATATTTCAGCATTTGATTGTTGCAGGTTTATGTCATTTAGACTTACTGTAATAGTTATACTATCTCCTAGCTCTATATTTGTATCACTCGTTTCTATATCTATTTGACTATTTGCAAATGCATATATTGGTATTATAAAAACTCCTATTATTCCAATTATATATTTCATATTTTTATAATTATTTAACATAATTTAAACGTTTCTTCATTAACTTTAAAAACTCTCATGGAAGTGACGATTTTTCATTTAAAAACATACTATCAATTCACATTTTTTTTATTTTTACACTAAATTCATTTTTTGTTTTTTCTCGTAATTCTTGGTATTCTAGTTTTTTTTGTTTGTCACTGAGATCAATTGATATATTTCATCATATTCATCGAAGATATGATATTCAGTCTTCACTCAAAGTATCTTCAAAATGAGAAGAAATATGTATATATATAATATCATGTTTGAGTCAGGCTGTTTTAAAACTCTTTTCATCAATATTCATACTATCTGAAATGATGAATATAATAGATCTCTTTAGTTTAGGATTCATAAGAGCAGATATACTTAAAGTATCTGTTATCTCATGAAAATCTCATGAAAAATTATGTATTTTTAGAAGTGAACTTGGATTTCTTTTAGGTGCAATATATTCTACTACACTTTTAGAATCTATATATCAACCAAACTTTTCACTACTTGAGATTGATGCATGATATAATAAATCAGTGATATCACGCATGAGTCATAACTTCAATCCATCTTGGTATGTATATGACTCTCTCATATCTATATAACACAGTATATCTGAGCTTTTTTCTTCTTTGTATCTCCTCATTATCATTGAGGACTCCATGCTTGATCGAGCCCAATCAATATATTTAGCATCATCTCATGGAGTATACTCTCTAAAATCTTGAAATTCGATTCACTTACCTGCAAATGATGCTTTAAAATTTCAGACAAACAAAGAATTCATATACTTTGAACTTTGAATCTTTATGTTTTTCCTATTTTTATCAGTCATAATTTACGAAACAGTAACGTCATTAAGTATTTTTTGTATCATATCATCAGGACTTATTGCTTCTGCCATTGCCTCATATGAGAGAATTATTCTATGCCTGAGAACCGGGAAAGCCATTTCTTTTATATCTTCTGGTAGTACAAAGTTTCTTCACTGCATTGCTGCTAAAACTTTTGAACATCTCATAAGTGCCAGTGAAGCTCTCGGAGAACCTCAATACACAATTTCAGGATATTTAGAATTATCTCTACTCGTGAGAATTATTCTACAAATATATTCATAAATGCTTTCACTAAGCTCAACATTTTCAATTTGTTTTTTAAATTCTATAATATCTTTTTTTCAGAATATTTTTTTAATCTTGTATTCCTCTCTGTTCAAGGCTCACATAAGTATTTTTTTCTCCTCATGAGGAGTTGGATAATCTATAATAGTTTTCAATAAAAATCTATCTAATTGAGCTTCCGGAAGATGAAATGTCCCCTCTTGTTCTAAAGGATTCTGTGTTGCTAATACTATAAACGGAGTATCGAGTTTAAATGTTGTATCTCAAATAGTTACTTGTTTCTCTTCCATTGCTTCTAAAAGTGCAGACTGAACTTTGCTAGGAGCCCTATTTATCTCATCAGCTAAAACAAAATTAGCAAAAATTGGTCATTTTTTGATACTGAATTCTTTTACATCAGGATCATAAATCTTAGCACCAACTAAATCACTTGGAAGTAAATCAGGTGTAAACTGAATCCTCTGAAATCATAGTTTCAAAGCCTCAGAAAAGCTATTAACTGTTCTTGTCTTAGCTAGCCCTGGAGCTCCTTCTAATAATATGTGGCCACCAGCGAGCATGGAAATTACAATATCTCTTTTTAATGAATCCTGCCCAACTATCACATGTCATACTTCGTCTAATAATAATTGTATTTTTTCTGAAAATTCTTGCATATAAACTGTACTAATTAAAACATCTAAATTAACAGATGTATTTTAAGCATTCTTGATAAGAATAAAATAAGAAATTCAATGAAATTTATTGACGAGATTTTTAATTACAGAATTATTAAATTTGATTAAATAACATTTATAGTTTTAATACATTAATTAAAAATAATTTTCTATATGAATACAGTTAATTGAACTTGAAGTCATGAAACATGAAATGATAATAATCCTCAATCAAATAGTCAAGCTTTAGTTTCAGCTACTACAAGATTTGCAATGAGAGCTTTAACTCATCAGCATCAAGTAGATTTTTTTGCTAAAGCAATACAAAAAAATCTTACATTTGAAGAAGCGTACAAAATCATATTTGAGAACCCAGGTATAGTAAGGAATAAAACTTTATATGATTTCTTAATATCTAGAAAGCCATCTAGACATCAAAAAAAGCAATTAGATCAATTATTTAGAAAATAAAAAAGAGCTTAAGCTCTTTTTTTAGTTTAAAATTTATATTATTCTTCCAGCAACTACATCCCAATCAACTATATTCCAAAAGTTTTCGATGTATTGGCCTCTATCGTTTCGAGTATCAATATAGTATGAGTGTTCCCATACATCACACCCTAGTAGAGCTGTTCCTCATTCTGTCAGAGGATTTTCAGCATTTGGTGTAGAATATATCTCTAATCTATCATCTTTTTGAACCAGCCATACCCAACCAGAACCAAATCTTCCGAGTGACTCAGCTTTAAATTTTTCTTTCATATCCTCAAAGCTTCCAAAACTCGATCCTATCATCTCAGCTAGTTTTCATTCTGGTTTTGAACCATCATTTACTCTGAGTGTATTCCAAAACAGGTTGTGATTCCAAATTTGAGCTGCGTTATTAAAAATTTTCCCTTCAGATGAAGTAATAATCTCTTCTAGAGTTTTATCTTCAAACTCTGTTGATTCTATAAGTGTATTAAGAGTTGTGACATAAGCATTGTGGTGTTTTCCATAATGAAATTCTAGAGTTTCTTGTGACATAAAAGGCTCTAAAGAATTTTTATCATATGGTAATTCCATTAGTTCGTGTTTCATATAATTATTTTTACAATATAATAGAAAGGATACTATTCCTCACATGTTAAAGAAGTGTATGAATATAGAAAATTTTAGCAAAAAATACAGTGAAGAATCGGTGTTTTTTACTTGAAAAAATCAGAATAGTTTATATAGTTTGCACGCTCAAAATATCTAACAAAAATACGTGTTTTTTAAGAAGAAAAAAATAATTGTAAAAGAATCTCGACCACAAAAGACGCTCTATGCTCTTGCCTTTGTTTGAGTACTTTTTATTTGCAGCCTGTGAATCTTTGTAGTGTGAGCTGTAAACTCTATGAGCTTTCAAATTTTTGATTTTGCTAATACATCTTGAACCGGGACTAAAACTGGTATCAGCACTTTTCCAATCTCGTTCTGAGAATGAGAAGAAGAAGATGAAAAAATCACATATATACTCCTCACATGAAGAGGTGGTGGGAGTCATGATGCTCCAGATTTAACAGATACGCTCATCGTCGCTGGTATTAATCCAGTGCATCAATCTATTTCGATGCTTTCTATTCCTAGAGATCTCTATGTTCAGTATCCATGAAGTACGAGGAAATGAAGAATAAACGGTATTTACGAAAGCAACTTATCTCTTTGAGAGGAGTTAGCAATATGAAAATTGAAAGAAAAACTATGAGAGATTATCTGACAAGAGATTGATTATTACCTTAATGTAGATTTTAGGGGTTTTATAGAGATTGTAGATACGCTTGGTTGAGTAGAAGTTACACTTGAGGAAAACTTTGCAGATTATGAGTATCCAGATGGAAACCTTGGATATAAATCATTTATTCTCAGGAAATGAACTTGGAACTTAGATGGTGAAGTAGCTCTCATGTATGCGAGATCTCGTCATTCAACCTCAGATTTCGATAGATCACTGAGGCAGCAAGAAATCATAGCGTCACTTCGTTCAAAAGTATGAGAACTCTGATATTTCAAAGATAGAAAAAAAATCATAGAGCTCTACACCTTATTTACTCAATACGTAGATACTGATATGTCACTCGCTGACATGGTAAGCATCTGACTTGAAATTAGATCATGGGACGAAACTAAAACTGTAAGTTTTAATCTCAATGATACGTGTTATTCATGAAGTCCTGATTGTTCTAGCTGAGGATTCTTATATCTTCCAATCAGAGATTATTTCTGATGAGCAAGTGTATTGCTTACTAAATGATCTGATGTGAATAATCTTGATGATTTTGAAGAAGTAAATATTTTTAGCAGTCTCATTTATGAATATCCAGAAATATACACAAACCCAAAAGAAATAATAATATACAATACCACGAATATTCCACTCTATGCAGGAAATCTCGCAGATACACTCAGTCCATACTGATTTGTAATTGATAAGGAAACATGAACTCAAAGCTATAGAGAAAAAGAGTTTGAAAATTCTATTTTGTATTATAATGGAATAGATTCTGATGACAGTACATTGTTATGACTCCAAGAGATATTAAATATACAAATACAAGAGACTCCGTCCCCTTTTATACCAAATAGTGATGCTAGGATAGAAATCTTCCTTGCTGACGATAACAGCTTTTAATATAAAAACTTATGGCATTTCAAAAAAGAAGAATAACTTCTACAGCTTCTAAGTGAAGTACAAAACGTAAATATAGAACTACCGCACAAAAAAAGACTATAAAAAAACAAAAACGTTCAATAATTGGAAAGATTTTTCTCTATTGAATTTTAGGTCTTTCTCTGATACTTATAGTATGAGGTTTTATACTCTATCAAAAAATCATTGCCCCTCTTCCGGATGTTAATGAATTAGAAAATTTAGATATTGCAGAAAGTTCTATTATATATGATAGAGACGGATGAGAAATGTATAAAATTTTTCAAGAAAAGAGAACATATAAGCGATTTGATGATATCAATGAAAATATTATCAATGCTCTGGTTGCCTGAGAAGATCAAAGATATTGGGAAAATCCTGGTGTCGATTTTATTGGACTCATAAGAGCTGGTATATACTGAGTGATTGGAAAAAACGAAGGATTCTGAGGTACTTCTACTCTCACGCAGCAACTTATTCGTAATACTATTATTGAAAACAGAAGCTCTAATGAGACTATTTTTGATAAGCTAGAAAGAAAGATCAAGGAAATATATCTTGCTTTTAAGCTCACAAATGATGTTTCAAAAGAAAAAATTATAGAACTCTACCTCAATAAAATTGCTTACTGAAGTAACGCTTTTGGAGTAGAGCAAGCTGCTCAGACATTCTTTGGAAAGAGTGCAAAAGATGCAAATGTTTTAGAGGGATCAATTCTTGCCTCACTTCCTAAATGACCAAGTTATTATTCTCCATATAGTAACTTTGATAGACTTATGTGACACCCATATATATATGCTTGAGATGATACTGAAAGTCCTATTAGTCTGATAACTCCAAGCTCAATAGAAGAAAGATCTGATGAAGTTTGAAGTCTAAAAGAATTTATATCAGGATGGAAATTGCAAAGATTTTCAGACTCAAAAGCTCTTATATGTGGACTTGATAAGGAAAAATTAAAAACAAATATATCAGTCGACAATGATGGATGTAGCGTTCTAGATTATTCTGAATTACTAATTCTTCTCAATGCTATAAAAATCAAGGGAGAGACAAATACAATTGAGTATCAAACTTGAAGAAAAGACTTTATATTATGAAGAATGTTAGAAGATGACTATATCACTTTTGACCAATATAGAGATGCTCTTCTCACTTCTATTGGATTTGAGTTCTCAACATATCGTGAGGATATTAAATACCCACACTTTGTATTTTATGTTCGTGAATATTTAGAAGAAAAATACGGGAAAGATATCCTAGAAACAGGATGACTCAGAATATATACTTCTCTTGATCCAGTACTCCAAGATAAAGCAGAGGAGCTTGTTGAAAAATATGGTGCAAGTAATGAAACAAAGTTTGCAGCTCAAAATGCTTCACTAATATCTTTGGATAACCAAACATGAGAGATACTCGCAATGGTATGAGGAAGAGACTATTTTGATGAAGAAAATAAGTGAAATGTTAACATCGCAACATCTAAACTACAGCCAGGTTCTACATTTAAACCATTTGTTTACTCCATGGCAATAGATAAAGAAATTATCTGAAGCAAAACTCCTGTATATGATGTGAAAACTACATTTCCAGGATGATATACTCCGAGTAACTTTGATGGAAACTTCATGGGAAGAATGGATATTTCTAAAGCTCTCAACTACTCGAGAAATATACCTGCAATTAAAATGTTTTATCTTGCAGGATGAGAAAACGAGATTATCAAATGGATGGAAAACCTAGGTGTTTCTTCTATGCAGTCATTTAAAGATGAGTATTTTGAAACCTACGGAAGAGAATATAGTTATGGAGCTTCAATGTCACTGTGAACAGCTCTCATGACTCCATTGGAACTTGCAAGTGCCTATAGTGTATATGCAAACCTATGATACAAAAAAGAACTTGTACCAGTAACAAAAATACTTGATTCTCAAGGTTTAGTTATAGAAGAATTTAATCTAGAAGAAAATATATGAGAAAAAGTTATAGATACGAGTACAGCCTTTATCACTAATTACATTCTTTCAGACACTACTTCGAGACCAGAATTCTGGAATAATTACTTATCTTTGAGAGGGAGAAAAGTAGCAGCAAAAACTTGAACTTCAACAAAACAATATCAACAATGAGGAACAGAGATAATAGCACCAAGAAATCTTTGGACCGTTTGATATACTCCTCAAGTTACAACCGTAGTTTGGGCATGAAATAATGATGGAGAGCAAACAAACTTCAAATGAAATGGACTAGAAGCTGCAGGTCCTATCTGGAAAGACTTTATGGAGTTTTATCATAGCGATGAACCAGTGCTTGATTGGAAACGTCCAAATTGAGTAAAGGAAGTAAGTATTTCAAAACTCTCATGAAAACTAGCTTCTGAGCAGCTTGGGTCAGATCTTATGGTCTCATCTATATTTAAAAATGTTCCAAGAGAGGTTGATAACAGCCTTAAGGCAATTCAAGTAGATTTACTCTGTAATGGTATAGTCAATGAGCAAACTCCTATATCAGCTATTTGAAATGTAAATTTTTTATCACTTAATTCCCTACGGCCAGATAATCCCGCATGGGAAAATCCAGTACAAGCATATATAGCATGATGATGAGTTGATGATCTTGTCCCGAATGCTTCAAAATATATTACAAGAATCAGTAATGAAATCTGTCAAAGACAAAATTTCGCAGGAAATATCGAAGTTTGATCAACAATTCAATCTTGAGATACTCTGGTAAATGGTGCAAATTATGTAGAAATTTGATATAGAAGTAATACTCCCATATCAAAAATAGAAGTATATCTTGATGATACACAAATAGCTAATTTTTCTCTTTCAGAGCCTAAAACAAACGGTCTCTACACTGGAAATATAAATATACCAATGGGAACACTTGGGAAAAAAGACCTCACAATTAGAGCAATTGACAATGAGTATTATGCAGAAGGAATTTCTTATTCTATTGACGTAATAAAGAGTGATGACAGTCCACCAACTGTCATTGTCACAAACCCTATAGATGGTAAAATCAGTCTCTACGAGTGAAATTTTTTCAATCTTAGAGGTACTGCAGAAGATAGATGAGCTATAAAATCGATAAATATATATATAGATGATACACCTATAAAAATAGGTCTAAGTGGAAGAGAATTTGTACAAGAGATCACTACTACAGATTTAGTAGTTTGAAACTATCAAATTAAAATAGAAGCTATTGATGCAGATTTTAATAAATGATATGCATATGTAGAATTAGAAGTTCTCCCTGGATAAATCTAATATACTAAAAAAACAGAGGATATCCTCTGTTTTTTTAGTATATTAGATTTATTTTTTTTCGACTGTTTTCTTAGTATTTTTTACAGTTTTATCTACAGCTGATATTTTATCTTCTGCTGTTTGTAAGTGTGATTCTGCTTTTGAAAGGAGATTTCTAATTCATCCTAGAAAAGAGGTAACTCAACCTTTTGTTTTTTCTTTTCATAGTTCTTTGCTTTTTTTAACTTCTCAAAGAAGTTTTTCTCATTGTTCTAAGTATTTTTTTGAATACTCTGCAAATTGTTTTTTCTTTTCAGCTAATTTTTCTTTATTTTCATCTGAAACATATTTTTCTTCTATATCGGAAAACATATTTTTTTGAGTTTGAAGAAAATTTTCAACCATCATTTTAATATCCTCCTTAGATTGAACTTTTTGAGTTTTTTTCTTTGAGTTGCTATATACAGATGATACGACATTTCCAGCTACATATCAGGCTGCGAGAAACAAAATTTTTCTTCCAAACATAGTTTATCATTAATATATAAATTGTACAGTGACTATACTTCCCTCTTGTAAGAAAATAGTATAAAATAAGTATATTATTTACTTATGTAAGTTCAAGTCTATTTTTTAACACAAATGTTTATGCTTATCTTTACAAGCATATAAAATACTCTAGACTTACTGACACTTACTAAAAAACTAACAAAAATAATCTCATGGTGTACAACAATTTTTCTGACGGATATAAAAAAACTCTCATAAATGCTGAGAATAAAGCTCGAGAAGTAGGCTTCAAAGACCTTAGACCAGAGGATATATTTTTAGAGCTTTTAGAAACTGCTCATGGATGAATACTCGAAATCCTTACTCTCTACGGAATTGATAAAAAACTCACTCTTGAAATTATAAATAAAGCACTTTTCAACACAGCTCCCTCAAAGAGAAAAGGAGTCTACAGTGGAATGAATCAAAAATGTAAAGATATTATACTTTGAAGTGTCAAAATCGCAGCTCAAAACACTAAAGCGCGAGCCACACTCGAAGACTTATTGATGTCACTCCTCATGAATGATACTTGGCTAGCAAGCTACTTAGAATATATTGGTATCAATCCTAGCGACCTCGAGACCAACATATCTGACCTTTTTAAGCTTGGTACGATTGATGGTGTGAGTACTCAAAAAGCATGAGACAAAAAAAGTGACGAATCAATTGAAAAACTATTTGGAAATCTCGCAGAAAATATATTTTCTAGTTTAGATGGAGCTATGTGAGATGAGTCAGGATCAGTTCCTTTTGATGTTAATACAAGTCAAAAAAATGAAAAAATAGAATCGAGCACTCCCGCACTAGATTTCTTTTCAAATGATTTAACAGCTGAAGCTAGAAATGGTAAAATTGATAAAATTATCGGGAGAGAAGTTGAAATTGAAAGACTTATTTGAATACTTAACAGAAAAACTAAAAACAACCCTTGTTTAGTGTGAGAAGCTTGAGTTGGTAAAACAGCAATTGTGGAGTGACTTGCTCTCAAAATTGCAAATGGAGAAGTTCCATTTTCTATGAAAGATAAACGCATACTCTCACTTGATATGTCTACACTTGTAGCAGGAACCAAGTTTAGAGGTGAGTTTGAATCTCGTATTAAACAAGTTATCGATGAAGCGAGCAAAGTCGAAAATGAAGTTCTCCTCTTTATAGATGAAATTCATACCATAATTGGAGCAGGAAGTGGAGAGTGAAGTCTCGATGCCTCAAATATTCTTAAACCAGCAATGGGGAGATGAAAAATTAGAGTTATAGGAGCTACTACTAATAATGAATACCAAAAATACATTGAAAAAGATCCAGCACTAGAGAGAAGATTTCAAAAAATAGTAGCTGGAGAACCAGATAAAAAAACAGCAACAGAAATAATATCAGGTCTCAAAGAAATTTTTGAAGAATATCACAATCTCAATATTTCAGATGAAGCTATCGAGCAAGCAGTAGAGCTCTCAATCAGATATATAACAGATAGACAACTACCAGATAAGGCAATAGATCTCATCGATGAAGCCTGTTCTCTCAAATCTATGAAATACAATTATGATGAGAAAGAGATCACAAAGATTAAGGAAAAAATGGCAAAAAATGCTAAAAAAATAGAAGATGCTGTAATTTCTCAACAGTATAAAAAAGCCGTTGCATTTAAAGAAACACAAAAGAAACTTGAATCAGAAATCAGCTCACTAAAAAAGAAATTTTCAATACCGAAAGATAAGCGTTTCTGGGTAAAAGCAGAAGATATCCACAAAGTTCTGTCAATCACTACTGGAGTGCCAGTTGCGAATCTATCTAAAAATGAGATAGACAGACTCAAAAAGCTTCCTACTCAAATGAAAAAAAATATCATTGCTCAGGATGACGCTATTTCTGCTATTTCTAAATCAATAATTAGAAACAAAACAGGTATTGGTGAACCACATAGACCACTTGGAAGTTTTCTATTTTTAGGACCAACTTGAGTTTGAAAAACTGAAATAGTAAAAGTTCTCGCAAGAGAATACTATGGTGACGAAGATGCACTTATTAAAATCGATATGTCAGAATACTCTGATAAAACTGGAGCAAATAAACTCATCTGAGCATCAGCTGGATATGTCGGATATGAAGAAGGTGGTTTACTGACAGAAAAAGTTAGAAAAAAACCTTATTCAATTATTCTCTTTGATGAAATTGAAAAATGAGATATAGAAGTATATAATCTCCTACTTCAAATTTTAGAAGAATGAGTTCTTACTGACAATAAATGAAGAAAAATTAACTTCAAAAATACAATAATTATTATGACCTCAAATATTGGTCAGGACGAGTTTAGTGAAAAAGCAGCTCAAATAGGTTTCACCATTTCTGAAAGCGAAGAGGAAAAAATACTGTGAGATTATGATGCAGCAAAAGCACGAATAAAAGAATCTCTTCCAGAATATTTTTCTCCAGAGTTCATAAACAGAATAGACAATATAATAGTGTTTAATCCTCTTGATAAAATTGCTATTAAGAAAATAGTAAAATTACTATTAGAAAAGTTCGCAACAAGAATAGACGAAAAATGAATGGAGCTAGAGTATGATGCAAAAGTTATAACGCGAATTGCTCGCGATGTATATAATCCAGAGTTTGGTGCGAGAGAGATACGTAGATATCTCACAAACCAAATAGAAGATCAAATAGCAGAACAAATCCTCTCTTCATCTACAAAGAAAAAGTTTACACTTACAGCAAGTAAGGATGGGATTATCGTTAAATAGATGAATCGATAAAACTTAAAACCAGCCCCGAATTAGGCTGGTTTACTTTTTTTGAAGTTTTATTTCACCCATTAAGAGCAGTAACAACTTCAGGATAATCACTAAGACCTTCAGGATAAAATTCTTCTATATATGGCATTAGAATTTTTGCCTGCAACATAAGAAAAGCATCTAGCCTCTCAAGTGACTGAGTTGGAATAAGTCTTCTTGCTTCATCTGTAATCTGATGTTTTCGAAAACTAATCATAGCAGTCATCATTTTTTTATGTTTATCTCCACTAAGTCCTTTCTGTGATGAATTACACTCTGTTGGCTGTAAAAGTGGTCCTAGTAGAGATGACCAATGCCTATTTTTCCGTTCAATCATGACGATATCCTTATTTTAAACCTTCACGCAATACCATCTTGCTTTGAAAGAGGTTTTTGTTAAAAGTTAAAATTATTTTAATATAATCATAAATATAGTCAAACTCCTTTTAGAAAAAACAGTGATATCTTGTATTTTTTGGCTACTATAGTTGTATTGTTTTATAGTTTTTTGATTCATGAAACACATAAAAAAAATACTTATCATATCTCTTGTTTGAGTATTTTTTTGTAGTTCTTATTCTTATGGTTTTCTGTGAGAAGATTTAGGTCTTGATATATATGGCCAAATAGATCAAAACTATAAAGGTCTTGAGCAAAAGCAGTATGAATACGAACTTACCGGACAAGGAGAGTGAACTATCAATGAAGTTCTAGCTCCTATATTCGCTGATTACGGCATTACCTGTAACATCAACACCTCTGCAGACATAGATACTATGCTGGGAGATGATAACATATCTGAAATCGTAAAAAGATGTTGATGAGAAGATGAAAACGTGCCAGCACTATTAGCTGAGAGAGTAGGTAATGCCTTACGTTATATCAGAGAAACATACACTCAAAGAGCTGAAACGAAAGCTGAAAAAACCTTTGAAGTTGAAAGAATTGGTCTATATAGTGATGGAAACATTGAAAATTCCCCATTTGATTTAGTTGAAGACCTTATCCAGATAGATACTATTATATTCAGTGAAAAATTAGAATATGAGTGATTGGAAAATGATAATATAAGTTCTGCTGTTCAGGAGTTTGTAGATGATAATTTCAATGATCCTATCATAGAAGCTGGTACTAATATAGTAGATTGAACTCAAGAAATTGCAGATGATATTGAAGAGATATTTGTTGGTAGTGATGATGAGCCTGAAAATATTATTGAGTACTTGGATTACCATAATTATGTATGTAGTGATGATAACCAATCTGGTTTAG
Source organism: Candidatus Altimarinota bacterium (assembly GCA_020629795.1). Taxonomy (GTDB): domain Bacteria; phylum Patescibacteriota; class Gracilibacteria; order BD1-5; family UBA6164; genus JAACSU01. Next base: position 66,364 of record JAHDCR010000004.1, on the reverse strand, counting down.
ATGATAATTTTGTTAATGACCTGATTTGAAATATAGAGTGATACGGTCCTTATGTTTCAAACCCCCAATATTGGGAATATCCGGAAGGAATTGTTCCAATAGGAGGATGATGGTCAGGACCTACTCTTGGCTGAGAAAGCTTAACATGAAATTACACACCCATAAGAGATGAATTTCCATGTGATTGATGGTTTTGTATCACTATCGAATTCCAAAAAAGTGATTACGGACTTGCTGGATGAGAAACAAGTACTATTGAGTCAGTTTTGAAAAAAGCTTGAAAACATATTGAAAAACCAGCCAACGCATCGCTCACTCAAAGAAAACAGACTACCAATAACTTTGAACTTTGATCAATCATTGAAGACTTACCAGGTATGCTGAGAGGTTTTTGAATAGATGTTTCTTCAAAACCTGTACCAATTCTTGATGTTGAAAATGATAGAGAAGAAAATGTAGAGTGAGATTTATATGAAATTGAGAACCTTCTTTCCGTTTACTACAAAAATCAAGGACTTGATTATGAAAGACGGAACGATCTTTCCATTTTTTGATCAACCGAGCATGAACAAAAAGTCTTTCAAACAGCATGATGAATGCCCGTATGATACGCTGAAAATAGACTTAATGAACTCAATGCATTTCAAACAGCTCTCAGAGAGAATAATCGTATAGTATCTCAATCTGTTAACAATGAAGTAATAACAAAAGACTTACAGCAGTTCTCAGATCTATTTGCTGAGCTGGAAATATTTGTAATGGCTATAGAGGATTTTACTTTTGCATTTACTGGAAATCTTTGAGAGATGAAGCAAATACCAACTCGCTCACCTTAAATTATGAAAAAATATTTTTACATACTCCTGTTAATACTATTTATCTGTATATTTCAAAAGTGATTTGCAGATGAATGTAGTAATTCGTGCCAAATATCGGATGCTCCAGCTCCAGTTCTTACAGAATATTTTACAAATGTAGAAACGCTACAGTCTAATATTTTAGAGGTTTTATCTGATGCTGAATCAAATATCACAGAGAATGAATCAAATGAATCATCTCAGTTTAAAGCTCAATGAGAAGCTGCCCTCAATGCCTCAAAAAGACTATTGCAAACTATCAATAGCTTATTGAGTTTCAATGACTATAACGGAAGTTTTGATTTTAAAATTGCACTTCCTATTACAAACGAAGTACCAAATGAAGTAAAGCGAGATCATAGAAAACTTGAAGACATATCTAAAAGACTAACTAATATACTTGAATCATCGACGAGAAGAAATACTTCAGGAACAAAAAGCGATATATTTTGTGATGACATAGATGGTTGTAATTTAGGTGAAATATCCGTATGACAAGCTCTTACAACTGCCATTAAAAACAATAGAGAAATTATCAGACTTTATGAAAGCTCTATATTAGATAAAGCATTTCTAGCAGAAAATAGAAATTTCATACTTGTATCTCCAGATTTTGAGTCACAAATGCAAGAATATTACAACAAAGAAACTCTTGGACTCTGTAGTAAATGTGAATGAAACTCTTGGTCGGAAACAACACAAAAGATTAAAGATATTTCTATAAAAAATGGAGAATATAAGGCCTGAGTTCAAAAATGGAAAGATGCTTGGGCTCTTATGAGAGGTGGAAATCCTGCTAACAATGCAGCTGTTCAAAATAGAGTGCTTTCAGAATATTTATGATCTCAGTGAATCTCTTGAGGACAAGCTGATGTTGTATTAGATAATTTAAATAGATATGGTTCGTGATCTATATCTTGAAGTAATCCTGCTCTTAATTCATCAAATTATGCATCAGCATCTATCGAAAACACTATTGATACTTTTTCTGAGACTCTTTCTCAGCAATTTGAGTGAAGAGATAGAGTGCCAATTATAGAGCTAGCACAGGTTAATTCAGAAATCAAATCGAGTGAAGACATAGCTCTTTCAATAAAATCTATGTACGAAGAGCAACTTCCCTTTTCACAATCTCAGGATATTTGATCACAACAACTTCAGCTAAGAATAATACGAATGCATGCTTCACTTGTAAGGTCAATAAACGAACTACAAAAAAATAAATCCTTGTCAGAAAAACTCTGTGACAAACAGTGAACGTGAGATGGAAAATGTGATGGCTACTAGAATTGCTATTTTTTCATAAAATTTTATACTTGTAGCAATTAAAATTATTACAATCATATGCTCAGCGAAAAAGAACTCCAAATAATGAGAAAAAATGGTAAAATCCATAAAAAAATATTTGATGCTATTAGAGATATGCTTGCTCCGTGAGTTTGCGCAAAAGATGTAGATGATTTAGCAGCTAAGATGTGTAGTGACGCTTGAGTCGTATCAGCATTTACAGGTGTTTACTGATACAAATATGCGCTGCAAACGAGCGTCAATGATGTGGTAGTTCATGGTCGTCCACTGCCAGATATTATCTTTAAAGAATGAGATGTTGTAACTATTGATTTCTGAGTAAAAGATAAAAAGCATGGAATATGTACTGATGCAGCTTTTACGGTTATCATTTGAGATGATACTAAATATGCAAATCAAAGAGAGTTTCTCAGAGTGGGTAAAAAAGCTTTAGACAAAGCATTAGAGCAAGCCCTAGTTTGAAATACCGTAGGAGATATAGGTCACGCTGTAGAAAGTTATGTTTCTAAACATTGATATCATATTATCAGAGATTTAACAGGTCATGGAGTTGGGAAAACTCTCCACGAACAACCATATATATACAACTATGGTACTCCAGGAACTGGTACTAAATTAAAAGCTGGTATGACTCTCGCAATAGAGCCTATACTTTGATATTCATCTGGAAAAATTACTGATGAGTGAGATTGGGAAATTTATGTAGATGATGGAAGTATCTGATGCCAATTTGAGCATACCGTTCTTATTACTGAAAATGGTCCAGAAATTATTGTGTAAAATACTATATTATGGAAAAAATTGTAAGGGTTTGAGTATGAATCATAGTTATAAATAATGAATGAAAAGTTCTCATAGGAAAACGAAAATGATCTCATTGAGAATGAAAATTCTCATTTCCTTGATGACACCAAGAATTTGGTGAATCAGTTGAAGAAACTGCTATAAGAGAACTAAAAGAAGAAACGAATCTAGATACACAAAAAAGTAACATAATGCTTGATTTTTTTACTGATGATTATATGGAATCTGATAACAAGCACTATATAACATTACTGCCCGTTATAAAGATTTTCTCTGGTACTTTGAAAAATATGGAACCTCATAAACTTGAAAAATGGATATGGATGAGTTGGGATGATGTAAAATCTATATGAGATAACTTATTTATACCAATGCAAAATTTCATAAAAAAATATCCCGACTTTGATCCATCAAAAATTTAATAACAGTGAATATCTCTCCTCAAAATAAAAGTTTCATGAGCGAACACTCTATAGATAGTTCGCTTATTTTTGATGCAAGTAATATGCTCCCGCAAAAATACAAAGTTCAAATGAAACGTGATTGAAAACTCTTTGCAATTTGAGTTGAACCTTGTGAAAAAGAACACAGTTTTATTACTCGAACGTGACATTGTATCATTTGTAATCCAGATAGAATACAGTATATGTTGAAACTCTGAGAAAAGTCTCTCGCAAGATCAAAACAAATATCTGAAACAAACTGAGTCATTCCAGTAATTTCACCTGAAAAGCTATCTGAACATCACTATGAAAAAAATATAGATTGAATCCCCTATATTGAGGCATGTAGTGACTTTATAGATTGGCTCGAAGTTATAAAAAACAGATCTCTCAAGACGGTGGAACAGTATTCAAGACATTTAGAAAAATTTTCAGAATATTTAGAAGAAAAAAATATAGACAGTTTCAATTTTACTGTATGAGAAATAACTCTCAAATTGGCTGAATGATTTAGAAGTTATCTCTATAAGTGAGAAAAAAAGATAACAATCAAAACTGCAAATGCATATATGATAACACTTCGGAGTTTTTTAAAATATCTTGAAAAACAATGACAAAAATCTCTCAGTGCTACATCAATAGATCTCATCAAAGCTGAACCTAGGAGAGTAGAATTTCTCTCTGATGAAGAGCTAGAAAGACTCTTTAAGGCTCCAGATGTAGGTACTATCATATGAAAAAGAGATCTCGCTATTATGATGTGTATTTACTCTACTGGATTACGTATTTCAGAGCTAACAAGTCTCAATAAAAAAGATATTAATCTTGAAACATTGGAATTCGCAGTTCGTGGTAAGTGAAGAAAAATCCGCGTAGTGTATCTTACACAGCTCGCTGCATCGCTTATAAAAGAATATTTAAATGCAAGAGATGATCATCTCTCCCCTCTTTTTATCAGACATAATGTTGGGAAGAATAACATAGATATTTTAGAGGATGAAAATATGCGACTTACTCGTTTTTTTATTACTGGTATGATTAAAAAATATTCACTACAAGCGCTCATACTCAAAAATATTTCAGCGCATACACTCAGACACTCATTTGCAACTACGCTCCTATGAGCATGAGCAGATTTAAGGAGTATTCAAGAAATGCTGTGACATGCAAGCATTACTACTACTCAGGTATATACTCATGTTACAAATCCTCAACTCAAGAATATACATAAAAAATTCATGAAATAATGAAACAAGCAGAAAAGATAAAAAAACAGGCAGAATGAAAGTTTTCATGGAGACTCTTATGAGAAAATTTTGTCTTTCAGGAGTGAGAACATTTTTATAAAATGCCTACAGCACTCTATAAACATACCATGTATAGACATACTGACTCTTATGAAAAAGTAGTTGATGCACTCAGACTTATAAAACAGTACTTCGGTCCTATGGTAACTATCCCAAAAACTGAAATTCTGAAAGACAAAGATTCTAATTATGTTATTAGGCAAGAAAAAATTCCCTGAGAAAAATTAACGAAACAACACTTAAATAATAATCCTAAACTCGTTTCTAAATTTGCAAGAATTATTGTAGCAAATGAACTTATGTGGAAACAGCAATGATTCTTTTTAGATATACTTTGAAGTGATATAATTAAACATCCTAACACGATTCATAATCTTTTTACTGATTGAGAAAATATATTTATTTTCGACTTCTGACTCTTAGAACAATCATCAAAAAACTTCTTCTTTAAATATTTCTCAAGGTTTTGAACTTGGATTCAACTACAAATTATAAAGCGCTTCTTTTAGCTTTCAGCTTTTATTTTTTTGATTATACTACTCGTAATTCTAGTAGTATTTTTTGCAAATTATGAAACTCATAGTAGGACTTTGAAATCCTGGTGACAAATATCGAGAGACTCGTCATAATCTCGGTTTTATTTTCTTGGATAAATTTTCTCAAGAAAATTGATTTTCCGATTGGAAGTATGAAAGTAAATTTACAGCAGAAATATGTTCAGGGATATTAGGAGGTGAAAAAATTATGTTAGTAAAACCTCAAACTTTCATGAATCTCTCATGAGAGTCACTCGTGAAAATATGTAATTTTTATAAACTAACTGCAGATGACTTTATTGTCATTTATGATGATATATCTATGCAATTTTGAAAAATAAGAGTGAGAGAAACAGGAAGTGCTTGATGACACAATGGGGTAAAAAGTATTATCCAGCACTTTAAATCAGATTGGACTCGAATAAAAGTATGAGTTTGAGAAGCTTGAAAATATAACGTATCAGACTGGGTACTATCAAAATTTACAGCTGATGAATTAATAGATATTGATACTGAAATCTATAATAAAATTTCAGAGGAACTAAAAAAAAACTAAACAATATGAATGAAAGAAAAAAAGTATATCTCGTAGGAATATGATGAATCTGAGTCTCTGCACTTGCAAGATATTACCTGTCAAATTGATACGAAGTCTTTGGAAGCGATACTAATGATTCACAGCTTATTCACTCGCTTATATCTGAGTGATGTAACATTATCATTTGATCAGATGCTAATAGAATAACTGATGATTTTGAGCGTGTCATATATAGTGAAGCTGTACCTATATCACAAAAAGAACTCTCAAAAGCTCAAACTCTTTGAATAAAAATATTAAAATACAATCTAGCACTCGCTGAAATAGTAAATACTCACAAGTTAATTGCTGTTGCCTGAACTCATGGAAAATCTACTACGACAAGTATGCTTTCTCAAATATTACAAAGTTCAAAGGAGGACTTTAGTGCTGTCATCTGAACTTTATTAAAAGAGTTTTGAGGTAAAAATTTTTTCACAAGATGAGAGCAAAATTATTTTACTATAGAAGCTTGTGAATATAAGGAGCATTTTTTAGCATACAAACCAAGCGTGGTTATGATAACAAATATAGAATATGATCATGCTGATTATTTTAAAACTCCAGAAAGTTATATAAAAGCATACGAAAAATTTATAGAAAATATTCTTCCTTGAGGTTTTTGTGTCATAAACTGAGAAGATACAAATTGTAAAACACTTATTTGAAAAAGAAAAGATATTCACTACATCATAGCTCGAAACGATAATTTTTCTACAATATTTCCAAATGAAAATCATGAATCAAATATTGAAAATTATCCAGAAATAGTAATGCATATCCCCTGAGAACACATACTCTATGATGCAAAACTTGCTTATATAGTAAGTTTTATGATTGGGATTCCTGAAATTATAGCTTTAGAAACACTAGAAGATTATTCAGGAGTATGGAGACGAATGGAAAGGATTTGAGAGACTAAAAACTGAAATATTCTCATGAGTGATTATGGCCATCACCCTACTGAAATAATGACTACACTTTCAGCCCTAAAATCTGGATATCCAGATAAAAAATTATATGTAGTATTTCAGCCTCATCAATATTCCAGAACTATTGAACTCCTAGATTGATTTACGACATGTTTTTCACTCGCAGATACACTTATAATACCAAATATATATGAATCTCGAGATAATGATGAGGACAAAGCAGCAATGACTACAAAAATATTAGTAAATAGTATTAAGCATGAACATGTCTTTGATGGAAAAGGAATTGATCAAACACTGCATACTATAGATCAATATGACAGTGAAAATCCTAACTCAAGTATTATACTATTACTCTGAGCTTGAGATATAGATAATATGAGATATAAAATAAAAACGAGCTAAGCTCGTTTTTATTTTATATTAATTCGTCACATCAAATCATTTAGGAGGGTTTAATTGTATAGATGGATCATACTCAACTAAAAATGAATAGTCATCTGAGTCCGTACATTCTTGCGCTCTTCTGATGTAGTTTAAATCATATATAGAAGCAATTTCACGACTTAAGGTAGTTGAGCCACCTGGTAAAATGTAATTCCCTTCACCAGCTAATAATCAACCTCAAACCGTATTTCTAGTAAATAAAGAACCTTTCATTCGTAGCTTTATTCATAAATCCGTGTCACTATATTTAATACCATTTATATCTGCACTTCTAAGTGTTCCATCAGCGTACAAGTGAGCATTGATAGTTGAAACTGTATTCGATACATATATATTACCATTTGTATTAAAATCAGATGATAGATTAAATCAATCGTCTTTTAGAACAATAATACCTAAATTATCTCAAGCAGTATTAAGATTTCAAGAAATAAATACATTTCAGTTTTTTACTATAAGTGTTTCATAATTTAAATCTCAAGATATCGTTACATCTCACTCTACATATCTCACTCCATTAACAGTTTGATTTGAGTTTAGTCCTCTTATAAGAGTATATGCATTTTTTCTAATGTCAGCTCTCAAACTTGAAGTAGAAACATCAGAGAAATTAGCACTTCAACCTGTTATTTCTCATCTACCGTCTCATTGTGTTGATCAAATGGTTTTAAGACCAAGTGTTGAAATATCACATCAGACTAATCAAAAACTATCTAGTGTATAACGAATATCTTCTCCTGCTAATTTGTAATTAACATTCATATTATCAATATCAAATACAGGAGCCGAAAGAACACTCTCTGATGATATAGCATCAAACACTCCAGAGAAGCTACATTGTAAATCATTGAAAGAAAATGTATCATCTAGATTTGAAATGTCTGAAAATTTATGTCAGCTTGAAAAATTTAAAGTATTCTGATTTATATTTAAATTACCTAAAGAAATATTTTCTACATTTCAATTATAAACAAGATTTATCTCATAATTTTGCTCAGTTCAAACCTCAGGATTATTTCAAGGTCAAATCATAGTAATACCTGCAGAAAATGGTTTTTCAAAATCACCTGTATTACTTATATAAAGAGAAACTCTTTCACTCAATCAATTTTGTATATAGTTTTCATCCCAATTGTCATAATTAAAAGTAATTTTATGATCTATAGTTCAAAAAAGTAATGATTTCACAGAGAATAGATATTCACCATCAGCATTTGTTTGGGTATTTGGATATGTATATCTAAGTGCAGAATTAGAATTACTCAATAGGATAGTATTTCATCAAGAAAATGGAGTTTGTATAGGGTTTTCAATTTGGGTATCAAAAATTGGGTTTCAATATTGATCTTTAAGAGTTAATTTATAGTCAAAACTATCGATATTATTAGCATATGGAGTAGCAGTAGAATTTAATACTTCAAGTAACGAATCTCAAGTATTAATTTTATCCGGATAAATATTTACTTCTGTACTAGACTTGCTTTCATTTCATGCCCAATCTGTTGCAATAAATGTAAAATCGTATTTTCCTGCTGTAGTTAACTCGTTACAATTAAATGATGAGTCTCGTACATCAGAAATTTCCTTATTTCCATTAGAATTGTATTGACTAGTAAATGAATAATTTTGAGAACAATCATTTAAAATTTCCGGAGAAATAGATTGAAAAGACTGATTTGTAAGACGAGTGATAGTAAAATTGTATGACTTTAAACCAGAAACTCAATGGACAGAATCTTCTAAATATGAGTCTTCTAATTGCAAATCAACAAGTGTATTTCAAGCTATTTGATTTATACTTCCTGACCGAGTAAAATCTACAATTCATGGAGTCTCTATCCCATCTAATATTTTTCAATTTTGAGTTTTATAATTTCTCAATGTTAAAGAGTTTAGATTAAACGACTCATCTCACAATGCTATATCAAATCGTGGAGTTTTAAGATCAAAAAGTACTTGTTGAAATGTTCCACCAGGTTCACATGTTGTATCTGTTAGCTTAACTTTATTTGTAAAACTTACCCTAGGATTAATCTTATGTCCTAAAAGTTGAGCAGTGGATATAACTTTACCATCTCTTATTTCACAACTTTCATCATCAGGAGCACAGTAACACTCAGTTTCACTATCTAAACAAGTCATTGTAAAGTATTTTGGTTGATTCAGCCATCATCAATCATATGTAAATGATTCTGTAAGCTCATCGTCATTATAATAATTTACCTCTCAACAGGTTGGTGTTGTGGTATCATGCCGAAAGGTAGTTATATAATATCTACGGACCTTTACTGATTGTCTCGGTACATAAATATCATCCTCTTCCGTATAAGTATTTTGTAAATAATTAACTTTAGATTCTATCCCATCTCCATAAGAATACCAATTCCTCCTTGTTTGATTTGCTCTCTTAAATTTAGGGTGGGAAGAGTTAAATATTTTCCCATCTACCGTATATGAAGTAGTATAACTACAACCACTTCTTCAACACGGGCAATTATTTCAAGTACAAGTTGTTATATTTCTTTTAATAACTGAGTTAGAGAATGGGTTTATAAAATAATCCTCACTTACTCTTAATTCATCTACTCATGGATTTTTAGAAAAGTTTTCATCTCAAGTTATGTTTGTAAAACTTGAATCAAATCATGCTGATACTTGTACAATGAGTAAAAACAGTATAGAAATTGAAAATAATATTTTTTTCATGTTATTTATTTTTATTTTTTTTATAAAATGAGAATACTATAAAAGCTCATCATAATCCTGTCAAGATAGCAATAAGAATATAATAAATTACAAAACTCTCATTTCTATCAGATTTATCTCATAGAGTTTCCTCTATTATTTCAGAGTCTAAATCACTAAGTGATCACGTTGAAAAATCTAATGAGTCTATTTTCATTTGAGTTTTTTCTTGTTGCTCTATTTTTAAAACGTTAGCTCTATTTATATCAATTTCTCATGAATTAAATCTTGATTCTATATCACTTATCGCTGTATTTAATTCAGCAAGATATTCTTCTCTCATTTTAATATACTCTCCTACCTCAGGAGAATCAGATGGAGGTGCATATACACCGCTAAGTTTCTCTGCTAAAAGTTTATTCGAATCAAATGATCCATCTACAACTGTAGAAATTTTATCTTTATCAGGATATGGAATAATACAATCTCAGAATGATTCATTTGTATAATCTAGATTAGAGAGAGAGAAATTCTCTGTATCTAAGTCAGCTAAAAAATCTATTACGACTTCTAATCTTTGATTATAATCTAATCAACAACTTAAAAATGTTTCTTCAAAAGGAGTTAGTAGTACGTCATTTTCTAATCTGTGCGCTATGAGTTCTTCAAAATTTGGGAGCACAGCAAGAAGCATATATTCTCTAAAACTTTCATCAGGAATAGCCTCTAACTTTTCATATAATCTATAAGGTAAATTTCATTGTATCATCAATCATGTATCTTCCTCTTCTTCAAAGATATTTTCAGTATTTGAAATATCAAGATTAGCATTCGCTACAGGAAATAATATATCTCAGAGGCTAAATACTTTTGACTGATACGACACTGGGCCATATGTATTATTACATCTTTCAGGTAAATTATATCTATAACCATGTATTACACTATAACAAGTCTCATTTACAAGCTTACTAGCAAATACATCTTGAATTCACTTCAATCACTGTGCATGATTTGCATTATCTCTCATTGCTTCAACCTGAAGAGGATGGGTATAATATTCATTTAAACGAGATGAATCATTATCGTAGGCAATAGAAATAACTTCAAGCTTTAAATAGTCTGATTCATCATAGCTTTGTACGCAAACATTTGCCTTCATTTTATAGTAATCTTTATCTCACTCACTTACATATTCTCATTCAAATCAAGATGCGCATTTCTTATTTCATAAATTATCTTGTTTTTCAATTCCATTAAGGATATTCGTCATATATCCTGATTCATTGATATCAGAAAAAGTCCTTCATCACAGGGGAGTAACTTTTACTATTCCGCAGCTCATAAGAGGGTAACTTTCTGAATATGAATTAACATGATGAGTATATAGAACGTATTCTTTAAAAAAATTACCATTAAATTTGTACTTATCCCCAAAAGGTGTTCATGTTTTTGATTCTAATGGGAAATCAAAATTAGAGTCCCTTCAAAATCCAGATATTTGAGATATAACATAATTATTTCATGCAATAATAGTCCCTATGTTATTTCTTCTTGCTTCAAAATAATATTCATCTCCATATGGATATCATGTGTTAGCAGTATTTTCTGCTCTTTTTACTCTGAAATTTGAATATGTTCAAAAATCATAGTATGAATTATTAGACTCATCATATAAAACATTCGTCAAATCTCAGTTTGGCATGAGATCTGAGTCCTTGAATCTTTGGTCATTTCATACAGCTTCATTTAAAAGCAAAAAACATGCATCTTCCTCTGAACCTGCGTGAGTTTGGGTAAAAATACTTGTAAATATAAAAGCGAGTATTAATAATTTTTTCATAATATATTAGTGTGAGTTTCTAGAAATTCTTGTTATTGTTTCCCCTATTGTCCCTGGAACAGGAGCAGGTTCATTTCACAGTGTAACTTTCACATCTCCAAAAGACTGATTATAAAACTCTGGAGAGCTCCAAAAACTACTTCAGCTTGAAGAATAAGTTTTTGCTCAAAATTTATCCTGAAAAAAATTTATTTGCGCTTCTACCGTAGGAAAATATGTTCCAGCCTTTTCTCATTTGTTTTCAGAAAATGTAGATACACTTAAAACTACTGCTCAATATATCATAGCGAACCCGAGGAACAAAAACAAGAAACTATATATTTTTGGAGGAATCATGATCAAAATATTATTAAATAATAACTATTTACACACTAATTGATTACATACATTATCAAAAACTAAGTCTGGTTGTCAATAAACTAGTATACAAAAGCTAATGACAATAATCATAAGAATGTTATAGAGAAATAAAAAAGTATTAATTTGAGTGTTATTCTTATATTTTTCTAGCTTCCAAATAATTGGAAGTAAAAAAGTAGATACAAAAAGTGATCAAAGTATTGAATAGCTTTCATTTATAAAAAACTGGAGCACATAAAAATGTTCCACTATGATAAAACTATAAAGTATTCTTGAAACAGATTTTGTAGGTATTGTTTTTGGATCCGATATCATAAAAAATATGAATATAAAAAACGAGATGTTAAAAAATAAAAAATATGATGTTAATGATTCATAATATGGAATAATAAAAAACAAGATACTATGAATTACAAAAAACGGAACTAAGTACGTAAATAAATACTCGTAATGCAGTAGTTTAGTAACTCTGGTTGAAATAAATACTCAAAGTAGTATAACACATAGTAGCATTATAAAATACTCTATACCAGCTGAACCCGTATAGTTTCACCACTGGAGCGTATTTACCCAGGTGTATTGAGGAAACAGACAGAGTGTAAGAAATACTCACATATTTGATGGATTAAAAAAATGCCTTCATCATACCGTTATTAAGTGCTTTCAACATATAGCTAAGACACTCGCAAAAATATAAATTATTATGTCCTCACTTCTCAGGAAAAAACAAATTCAAAATGCAGCATTAACTCCTGAGTATGGAATAATACTTTGATGAGAAAACCTTAAGCCATTTAAAAATAAGAAATCTAAAATAATAACCGTAAAGAAAACTGAAATTATTTCAAGAAGGCTAATATCAAGTCAAAAAAAATACACTCATATAAAAAGTATAAATGAGAGTATTAAAGTCTGGTAATGTTGTACATTTGTAAGCATTTTTGGTATTTTATTTTTCTATTTCCCTCAATACTTTTGCAGCATGTCATTTTGCTCTTACATTTCTCCACTCTTGCAGAATATTTCCACTAGAGTCAAAGAGAAATGTTGATCTAATTACTCAGCTTACAATTTTTCCATAATTATTTTTTTCTCCATATGCTCAAAGCTCTTTATGAAGTGTAAGCTCAGGATCTGAAATAAGATCAATTCAAAGCTGCTGATTTGTAATAAATTTTTTATGAGAATCCACTGAATCTTTAGAAACTCATACAAGTATAATACCTAAATCTTTATAGTCAGAAACCATACAAGAAAAATCTTTATTCTCCACAGTGCAACCTGGAGTATTATCTTTTGGATAAAAATAGAGAAGAGTTTTATCTGAACATTTAAAAATTTCTCAAAGAGATATTTCTGTAACTTCTCATAAATTATTTACAGCAGAATATTTAGTTTCTAGATTGAGTGTCATATTATTTTTTAGATAAACCAATAAAATTTTTCTCAGATATATTTGATCTCGAAAGTATTCTTACAAATAATCTCGAAATAAAAAATACAGAAAATAAACTTACAATAATTCATAGACCTAATATAAATCAGAATCATTTAATAAGATTTATTCAGAATATAAAGAGTATAATAGAAACTATGAGTCCTGTAATATTTGCATCCCATATTGCTGAAAACGAACTATCAAATCACTCTCTCACAGAATCTCTAATATTTTTTCATTTTCTTAATTCATCTTTTACTCTCTCAAAAATGATTATATTAGCATCAATAGCAATACCGATAGATAATACGAGACCTGCAATAGACGCAAGAGTGAGTACGACTCCAAATTGTTTTAATATAGCAAGGGTAATAACCACATAGATAAATAGCGCTAAAGCAGCTATAAGTCATGAGAATCTATATACTACGATAAGAAAAAGTAAAATAGATATAAATCATAATAATCATGCGTAAATTATTTTCTCAAGTGAACTTTGACCAAGTCTTGCATCAATTGTTCTCTCACTTGTGAGATAAATTGGAGCTGGCACAACTCAAATATTAATATCATCAGAGAGTTTTTTCGCAGAATCTGGAGTATAGTTTCAGGTAACAACGGCTCTACCAGAGAGTATAGGTTCATTAATAGTTGGAGCAGTAAGTAACTCTCCACCTACAAAAATAGCCATTGGATCTCAAACTAATCGCTTAGTAAGTTCTCAAAATATTTCTGCACCATCAGTGTTAAAAGTGAGTTCAATAAGTGGTTGAAACGCTTCACTATATTGTACTGAAGAGTTCACAAAATATTTATCATTTAATACTCTTCCTTGAGTATCTTGGGCTGCAATCCAAATTGATGGTTCAGCTGAGATAAATATATATTGATATATATCCTCATCATTTTGAAAATAACTCAGGTATCAAACTTCACCCAATATGTTTTGCACTTCTAGAAGTGAAGAAGCATATCCATTTTCATCGGTATTAAACATTAAAATTTCTCAGCTGCCTGAAACAGTGTTAAAATCACTCAGCATATCCGTGCTCGTACCTACCACAATATTATCATTATTATTTTGAATTCTTTGAGCCTCAATTAAAAAATTCTCTCCTGAATTTAATAGTTCTTCATACAGTGTATTCGCTAATTTTTTTCTATCTTCTATATCTTGCTGAGTAATATCTCCTCTGAGTTCCTTAAACTCAATAGTAACCACTTTTCAAATTGCTGCTTTCGCTCTTTCAATATTTTCATTACTTTGCAGTTCATCATTTCATTTGAGGGGGATTTGTACTATTATATGCTCTTCCCCACCGTAACTCGCACTCGTTATAACTGAATCATTAATATTAAGAGTCTCTATTCTTTTATCTATAATTGATTTCAATCACTCAATAACAGAGCTCTTTCTTTGAGCATTGTATCACTCTTCCTCTTTGACCTTTGATAAATCAACCTTATAATCCAGCTCGATACCTCAACTGAGATCTAATCATAGCTTATAATCTGGTCAGCTAAAAGGAACTTCTATATTAAAATAACTCCATGGCATAGCAAAGAGAAGTATAAAAGCTCCTCAAATAAGCGTAAAAAACAGTTTAAATATCAATGATTTCATATGTAGTAGAAAATTATAATGACAGTATTCTATGGAAAAATAGCAAATACTAAAGGTTAGCTTATAATAATATTTGACAAATTATATATATAATTAATATTACAATATATAACTTGAGTGAAAACTTATAAATCATGAACAAAGCACCAGTAAACTCATCACCTCCTCTAGCAAATCAATATATGCTTAAAGATTTACGAGAATCTTCTAATGAAAAAGCAATGAAATTGTTAGCTATTAGAAATTTCATAAGTGAATGTAAGCAGCCTCTATCACATATCTATGCCACTATTATTGAAATTGCATTTCAAGATAATTGGGAAACTGGTTTTATGAGTTTAGAAGATTTTAGAAAATATATGTCACTTGATAAAGAATGATTCCATCCAGATACTGAAATTCAAGATTTAGCAGAAAGATATAAAAATGGTGAAACTATAAGATATGATCAACTCGGAACTCTTACAAATATGTTGAGAAATTACAAGGTTTCAAATAAACAAATACATGATATAATCGATAGCATTTTAGAATATACTAATTACAAAAATTGGCCATCTCATCTCTCTTGATATAAAAAAGCTCAGGATTAATCCTGAGCTTTTTCTATTTCATTTTCTTCATCTTTCTTCTTTCTTGCAAGCTGTCCACATGCAGCATCGATATCATCTCACATCGTAGCTCTGATAGTAGAAACTACTCCGTATTTTGAAAGTATTTTTTGGAATTTTTCTATGATAAATCTTGGAGTTGTAGTATATCCATCTGAAGCTGTTCCCTCTCAGGCATTGTATGGAATAAAATTTACGTGAGC
Organism: Candidatus Altimarinota bacterium; assembly: GCA_020629795.1. Classification (GTDB taxonomy): domain Bacteria; phylum Patescibacteriota; class Gracilibacteria; order BD1-5; family UBA6164; genus JAACSU01. Next base: position 50,389 of record JAHDCR010000004.1, on the reverse strand, counting down.
AAGTCTTCACTCTAGGAGTTTTCCGAGTTCATCTGCAAGTTTGAGGTGATCATTGACTCCGTTTATCATGATATATTCATAGAATATTCTTTTATTGGTTTTTTCAGTATATTCGTCTAAACTAGCCATCAAAGTTTTTACATCATAGGTATGATCAACCGGCATAATAGTCTTTCTGATTTCATCATTAGGTGCGTGGAGAGATATAGCGAGTGATGTTTGTGGGAAGTCTTGAGTAAACTTTTTAATTCCTGGAACAATACCACAAGTTGAAACTGTTACTCTACGATTTGAAAGATCAAACTTCTTTTGGTCCGTAAACATATGAATTGCTTCTTTCATAACGTCATAATTAAGCATTGGTTCTCACATTCCCATGAACACGATATTTCTGAGTTTAGATCCTTCATCATTTACGAGTTTTGCAGCATACATTACTTGTTCTACTATTTCATGAAGTGGGAGATTTTTTTGAAGTCATAATTTTCCAGTAGCACAAAAAGTACAAGCCATAGGACACCCTGCTTGGCATGATATACATAGGGTATTTCTTCCTGAGAGATGTCGCATTAAAACAGCCTCAATGAGAAGGTTATCTGTAGTTCTAAAAAGAAATTTACTGGTTTGGTCATTTTTCGAAGTAGCTTGATGCTCTACTTCAAGTGATTGATAAAAACATTTTTCTTTTAAAAGTTCTCTCAAATCCTTAGGTATAGTCTGAATTTCATCAAAATCTGTAATGAAGTTCTTATAGATCGCATTTTCTATTTGACCATATCTAAATGCAGGAATTTTATTTTCTGCAAGGAGTTCTTTGAGCTGAGTCTGATTATGTATTGAAAAACGTGTCATAGTTTTGAACGTTTAGGTTAAGGCTCGGGGATTGTATAGAAATTTTTATCTTTGTAAAGCCAAAAGTATTGTGAATTTATAAAAGTTTTTTATACTGATTTCATATAAATATTTTTCTATATTAAACTGATGAAATATTCGCTACGAGCAACTTCAATAATTGAATCTATGATTGTTTTACTTGTTGTAGTTACTGGAATAACATGAGTCTATTGACTGCTTGTTTCATCACAAAAGCTCGCTGATTCTACGTCTAACAGAATTGAGGCAATACAAATTGCTCGCGACTGACTCGAGGCATTTATTAATATTAGAGATACAAACTGGGAATTGTATGGTGCAGATTACGAAAATTGCTGGAATGTTCTTGATTACGAATTAACTTGTATAGGAAATGTCTGAGGAACGAGTTATATACAACATGATACGAACGAAGGCTTTAAAATATATAGAGATTCAGAGAATAAGTTTCGATTAGCTTTATGAACATATTGACCTTGAGATTCTTACGCTGATGATTCTTATAGAAATGAATTTGCTATCAGAAAAGAAAGTATAGATGGATTTTATACTCAATCAGGATGAATCATATACTGAGTAGGAACAGAGCCATTTTATACAAGAGAATTAAATGTTGATTATATTGATAGCTCATGAAACTTAGTTTGATCAGACCAATATACAAATGATTCGGTAAAAGTAACAGTATTAGTTCAGTGGAGTGACAGAGCAAAACAAGAAACTCAAAAACTCGAAATGAGTACTATACTAACAAATTGGAAAGCAAAAAAATAATCCTGTAAAGGATTATTTTAATAGTCATTATCCGAATTATTTTTCGTTAATTTACTAGCTGCTTGTTTTGCTGTGATTTCAGTAATATCGTTGATACTAAAGTTAGGCTGATTCACCGACTGACTCATAAGAGTATTAGATCATAGAATATTGTCTAAATAGCGATTAATAATTTTGTTTCATCTTATAAATGAGCCATCTGAAAAATTACTATCTCACTTGTCCCAATCTGTACTCTCTACTCACCACTGATTAAATTTAGTGTAAAAAACATGCCCTCTATTAGTCAGAATTGAATCCAGCACTCAATCTCTTTGAGCATAACTAAATGCAAGCCCATCCATAAGTCACTTAAGAATGTTTCCAATTCTAAGTCTTTTATAGCTATTATCTAAATATTCGTTTTCCGCAAGTGAGTCAATTTGTGCTGATATTTCTCACCACTGCAGCCCTCACATATCTTGATTTCTAAATCATACTCCTCAGCTCTGCTGCTGTAGGAAATGTTTTGGAATATCTTTTCTATACCAATTACTAATTCCTCAAGTTCCAACTCAACCTTCTGGAGATAATCCATCTTTAAGAATTCATTCCTCTTTAAAGCGCTCATCCTTTGTTGCACTTAATCATCCTCTAAATGTCTCCATATAACTTCTATATGTAGAATTATCTTGATTATCCTCAATCCAGGTTTCGAAAACTGCCTCTTTATCTTTTCTACGAGTATTAAGCATAAGTAAAGACCTACTAAGAGTATCTCACCATTTTTCATTCTTTTGGAAAAATGTTTTATAAACTGCCATAACTCTATCATGTTCATTGGAAGAAGAGCGAGCTTTAATATAGGCATTTTTCATACCAATATATTCTCAACCTAAATTAGTCTCTATATCATCAATAAGCTGCTCAACACAATCAACATATAAATCAATAGTTGTTTGTTTTCAGACAAAAAATTGTGTTGGAATAATACCGTTTTTAAAAGCATCTGCACTTTCTTGAAAAAATGAATTAGCTGCTCAAGATACCATCATAACAAACGGTATACAATTTAATCTTGCTACATCACCATCAGCTCACTTTCATACTGCTGCTTTCATAGCTCAAATTGAGTTTGGCCAACCTCAATCTGCAAGCTCTTCTATTGCAAATTCCTCTCTCTGTATATAGTTTCGTTTTTTAGATGCATCTTTTTCTCATTTTTCAATTTCGTCTCATCTTCACTTTCACATTATAGCCTCATATTCTTTATAGAGTTTTCATCTACGTTTTGGTTTTAATCATCCTGCATTGGATTCTTTTCATTGTTTGTTTAAAAGGACATATACTAAATCTTCTTCGGTAAATTGAATACCTAATTTCTTTGCTTTGGCTTCTTCCTTTCTATACAGTTCATCTCATATTCTTCATCACAAAGTGGTATACCAAAGAAATGTTCACTTATGTTTAATGAGTGGACCTTTTTCATATAAAACTCAATATTTTTCACACATATAAAACAGTCATGCTTCTTTTTGGGCTTCTGAAGTGTTCACATCAGTAATCCACTTTTCTATAAGAGCTGTGGCTTCCTTAGAGTCTAAAATTTTGAGTTTTTCAATATATTCTTCCATACTCTTCTTCTCAGCAGACTCAAGCAACATTCTCATACCAGCTTTTTGCTCCTCACTAATTCAAGGTATTTTACTAACCAGCTTAGCAACTTGGGCATCATTTCACTGCTTAAGATATTCAGACCACATTTCTACATATCTTTTTCAAGCAGATATAATAGTTGTTATACTAGCAAAATTATTAATATAATAACTCCAAGCTCATTTTTTCATCTTGGGCCCGTTAGGTAAGACTTCTTCTTTAGCATTTTCTTGCTGTATATTTTTTGGTTCAAGTCATGACATTTTAATCCAAGTTGCTAGAACTCCTACAGGAACATCTATACTTTCTCTTTCTGTTTGATATTCAGGATTAGTTTTATCGTCATCTTTATCTTTATTAGCTTTTCATTGTTTTCATAAATAAACCGTGACATGAGTTCAAGAAAAATCTCATATCTTGAGTAAGTCATAATCCTTCCAAAACTTATTCCCTTTCTCTGAAGCAACAAGGTAATCGTTATGGTATGTATTCCCTTTTGAATCTTGACTTGTTAATGTATTTGAAGTAAAATTTATATCTCTCCAAATATTTTGTTCATTTTGTACATAAGAAACTAATTCATTTGCAGAGTTAATTTTAGCTGTTCTCTTACATTGTTTTAGTTTAAAAGTTTCTAAAAATACTTCAAAGCTAATAAGCTGAGTATCTCATCAGATATTAGTAATTCCAATTTCTCAATATAAATCATTTTCATCTATACTTGTGATTGTGTACTGATCTTCATCATTTTTTGTTGTAAAGCTAGTCCCAACTTCAAATCCATATTCTCTTCATTCAGTATCTATAGTGTTTAACTCCTGAAGAATATTATAACTATTAATGTCTATAGATCATTCATAACTTTCAATTTGTATTTTATAATCTTGCCTTTGCTCAGAAGTTAAATTATCAAAAATGACATCAAAGTCATCTCATTCCTCCATTATACCATCATATATAAATGCTTGTTCCAATTCTCTTCTTTGACGAATCATCCTAGCCTCTTTATCCTTACTTCATAGATATTGAAAATTTCATAAATCTTCTTTTATTTCCCCACTTACAGCTTTTTGTTCAAAATTAGCCTTTGAATAAAAGTTTACATTCTTTACATTATCAAATCATACTAGATCTAAAAAATCAGAATAAAATTTATGTTCTAATTTCTTTTCTTCATTTGGTGTATATATACCATTTCATCCCCTGTTAACAAGAGATACTCGATTTTGCGGAACTGAATTTGAAGAAATAGAGAAAATTTCATAATACTCGCTATGGTAGTTTTTTCCATCGTCTGAAACTTCAATTTCTAAAATATTTCACTGAGAAAAATTAGATAATCAAGATACTTTTGAAGGATATTTGGTAGAAATTTCAGATATTAAAGACTCAAATTTTACCGGCCCGTCGGAATTAATTTCATGATAATTTTTTTGAAGATTTAATGCAAAATCTTTAAAATTTCAATAACTTACTAATTTCGAAATATCATTATTATTTGATATATTCAATCTTGACGTCTCTATCTCTAAAGATGATATATCTTGATATATTCCTTGATATAATAGATCCTTATCTGATGTAACTCAAAAGAGAATTACATCATTTATATATTGTTCTATTTCAACTTCACTTATAAGTCATGATTTTTTTGCTTGAATCACTGAAATTGATGGAACAAATTTTTTAAATAGTTGCAATTTTTCATCAAATGATAGCAAACCTTCTTCTTCGTAAAGATATTGAAGTAAATATAAAAAATTTGTAGCAAAATTTGCACTATTAACATCAAGGCTTTCTTTTGCAGAAGCTAATTCTATTTCTACTCTATCCTTCCTGGAATTGGGCTTAATTTTTTCTACTCTTTGAGTAATATCGAGCTCATCTAGAAATTGCTTAATATCTCTATTTAGAGGAAAACTCATACCAAGTCATTCAAAATATGCACGTGTTTCAATAGTATTTCAACGCAAATCTCTCAATTTTGAAATTCATATATTACTAATTATTTTTCAAAATTTATTCTCATACTCATCATTTGAAATATCAAAACTTGATAATATATATTTTTTAAAGATAGCTCTTTCTGCCTTATACTTTCATAGTTCTGGTCAAATTAAGTTCTTAATTTTTCACAAACTCATTTTGTTCTTAAAATCATCTCCTAAACTTATAAACTCTTCTTTACTATCAATATATTTTTGAAATTCCTCTTTATAGGACAAATCGTTATCATCTAAGTGAGCAAACTTATTGATAAATGCAACCCCTTGAGTATCAATTCCTTGCTGAATAAATCATTTGTATGCTTTGAGAATAAGACTCTCTTGAGATGTTTTATTTCCAGAAGAATTTTTTTCCTCATCCAATTCACCTGGCTTATGAGATCAATTTATCTCCGTCATAATTAATGACTTAAAAAATATTAACTATACTATACTATAAAATAGCCTAAAAATCAAAAAAAGACTCAGATAAAAATAACTTGTAATATATTCACTCACTTATAACATAGAGCCTAGTATATATTACTTAAAACAACTCTATGATTTTGTTATGAATACTTGTGAGTTTTATTATGTTTTCAATCATAGTATTACTTCACGAATACGGACACTATAAGACAGCTAAAATATTTTGAATCCATGTGGATGAGTTTGGATTAGGAATACCACCTAGAGCGAAAAAACTCTGGAAAAATAAAGAGTGAACTCTGTTTTCACTCAATTGGATTCCACTTGGAGGTTTTGTAAAAATAACATGAGAATCTGAGTTATTTCTCAGTTACTATGGGAAAAAATGAAAACTATTAACACAAAAATGACTCTGAAAAAAACTAAATTCCTGAGATGAAATCTATACAAAAAAATGAATAGCAATCACTAAACAAGAACGAAAATTTATACAAGCTCGCTTAGAAAACCAAAAAACATGAGCAAATTTTTATGAAAAGCATATTTTAGCCAAATCAGCTGTACTACTTGCAGGAGTAGTAATGAATTTTATACTCGCAGCTGTGATATTTTCTGCATTGTTTTTCATATGAGTAAAACCAGTTTGAGTAAATACTTTTATAGAAACAAACACTCCTTCTAAAATAATTCCTAGCTATGAAGATGCAATTCAAGAATGAATATTAATAGAGGATGAAGGTATAATTTTGTATCCAATTGAGTGATCATTAGCAGAAAATGCAAATATACTACAATGAGATATTCTTACGCAAATAAATTGAGAAAAAATTACTGATATAGCTAGAGCGCAAAAAATCATTCAATCAAGCAAGAATAATGCAATCACACTAACTCTGTCAACTCCAGAGTGTCCAGATACTGCAAATTGCCCTAGATATTTTGAAAATAAAGAATTTGGAATTACATTATGAGATGATGGGCTTATTGGAGCATACCTTTCACCAAATATATATCAAAATGAAGATTTTATATATAAGTATTGATGAGTGGATTCTGTAAAATATGGAGTATCAGAGACATATGCGCAAATCCGACTGACACTGTCTTGACTTGGAGTGCTGGTAAAAAATATCTTTACACCAGAAACACCAGAGGATAGACAAGAGGCTATAGAAAGTGTTGCTGGACCTATAGGAATTGTCACAGTGATTACAGAATCAATGAGTCGTTGAGTTACGATACTCATAATTCTTTGAGCTATAATATCAGTAAATCTATGAGTTTTTAATCTCCTTCCAATCCCTGCTCTTGATGGATGAAGGTTATTATTATTGTGGATCAGAAGTGCCGTAGATACAATATTTTGAAAATCTCGACTTTCATGAGATTTAGAAAACTTAGTTCACGTTATATTTTTTCTCCTATTAATTGCTCTCTCAATTTTAATAGCGTATAATGATATTATAAAAATATTTACTGATTAAAACAATCATGGATAAAGCACTTATTTCAGATATTAAAAAATATGTAAACTATCTCCTCATACCACTTGAGAATATGTACTATCATCAATATGATCATGCACTCAGTGTTATGGAGCGTTGAATTTATCTTGCTACAATGGAATGATGTAGTCAGGATGAAATTGAAATGATTACTATTGCAGCTTTATTTCACGATACTGGTTTTATTATTGAGTATGATAATAATGAAACTTTTTGAGCAAAGATTGCTCGAAATTATCTTAGGACTATTTTATACCCAGAAGAAAAAATAAAAACCATACAAGAAATAATTCTAGCAACTGCTCCGAGCGCTAAACCAAAAAACCTACTGGAAGAAATTATCAAAGACGCAGATATGGACAATCTAGGAAGAGAAGATTTTTTTGATATAAATGAAAAAATAAAAAGAGAGCTCGAGCTTATGAAAAATATTAAAATCAAAGACCCAGATTGGCACCACGCTTCACTCGATATAGTCAGATGACATGTATTTTATACTGATACTCAAATTAAAGAAAGAAACGAAAAACTTTTAAAAAATCTCGAAGAGCTCAAATCACAAAGAGTATCTCAAAGTTAGACAAAAAAAATATCTTACCTATACTCTAGAAGATATTTTTTTTCGATTATTTATGTTTCAATACACACTAGAAAACACTGATGGATTTGCGAGAGCTTGAGAAATAAAAACGGCACACTGAAAAATACAAACTCCTATTTTTATGCCTGTTGGAACTAAAGCAACTGTAAAATGAATTTCTCCAGAAAGTTTAGATGAAATGTGAGCCCAAATCATACTTAATAATACCTATCATCTCTACCTACGTCCGGGAGATGAAGTTGTAAAGCATTTCTGAGGTGCTCATAAATTTCAAAATTATCATGGTCCAATCCTTACTGATTCCGGATGATTTCAGGTTTTTTCGCTTGGTCAAACTCGTCAGTGAGATTCACTTGTCAAAATTACAGAGGATGGAGTACACTTTCGTAGTTTTATAGATGGGTCAAAACACTTTTTTACTCCAGAGCGAGTAATGGATATACAATCAAATATCTGAGCTGATATCATCATGGCATTCGATGAGTGTGCTCCTGGAAAAAGCACCCATAGTTACGCACGAGCTGCAATGGAGAGAACCCATAGATGGGCAGAAAGAAGTAAATCTCAATGGTTAGAAAATAATAAGCTCAGAAAATCAGAGTGACTTCACGAGCAGGCACTTTTTGGAATCGTTCAAGGAGTAATTTTTGATGACCTCAGGAAAGAGTCAGCAAAGTTTATACGTGAACTTGATACCCCTTGAATATCAATCTGAGGGCTTTCTGTTGGAGAATCAAAAGAAGATATGTATAGAATACTAGATATAATGAAGCAAGAACTTCCAGAAGAAAAACCTAGATATCTCATGTGAGTTGGAACTCCAGAAGACCTAATTGAGTGAATCTATAGATGAGTGGATATGTTTGATTGCGTGCTGCCTACGAGAGTTTGAAGACATGGAAAAGCATTTTGAACCTATTGAAGCATCAATATTAAAAATGAAAAATTTAAACTCTCAGATGAAAAACTTGATAGTGAATGTGCATGTAAAGTGTGTAAAAACTATTCAAGATGATATCTTCGTCATCTCATAAAAGAAGATGAAATGCATGGAATGAGTTTACTTTCACACCACAATTTACAATTTCTTATAGACTTATGAAAAAATGCTAGAATAGCAATTCAGGAGTGAAAATACTCTGAGTTTAGAGATATATTTTGGAGTAAGTATAAAATTTAATATTAAATCTTCATTAAATTATTAAAAACATAAATATTATAATTTGCAATATTTGTGTTTTTTAGTATATTTTACTGAATAATATATATTTATAAATAGTGAGAAGAGCACATCCCACTACAATCCCCGCTCCCTATAACCAAGCACAATGAAATGAAATTGAAGTGCATCCTATTTTTTGACGTATATTGAAAGATAATCCCCATTTTTTACCAACAGGAAAAGAAATAAATTTTATGTGGGACATGATATGGGATAAAATTCCAAACAAAGAAACAAAATATCCAACATCTGAGCATAAAAAAAAGCTTTGGAAGCAATTTAGATCAATTTACTCTATGGTGGATGATTTATTTTCTAGTAGTCTGAGAAGTGATGAAACTCCATATTTTTACCATCTATTAGAAACAGCTTTTATACTTACTGAGGAATCTAGTTTAGATTCTCTAAATATTGAAGATATATTTGTAGCACTATTACATGATATTATAGAAGACACACCACATGATTATCATAGCTTATGGAAAGCCCTATCACACAAATGAAAAGAAATTGCATTTTGAGTTCATATCATATCAAAAACAAGCTTTGATACATATATTGATAATGAAGAAGAAAAAAAAGTTTTTGAGCAATGTTTTGAACTTATATGAGAGGAAAACTTAGATCTATCATGAAAAATAATAGATGATACACTCTTACCTCCCGATGTAGTAGAGAAATATAATTTTCTTAAAGGAAAATATAAATCAATTAGAAATACAAAGCATTTCGAAAAGTATTTAGATTTCGATACATTTTATGAATACTCAAAATGAGAAGCGAATAAACTTCAAATAAAATACTCTGAAGAGTGGCTTAAAAAAATATGTCTAAGATCTATTAATGTTAAGCTTGCTGACAGACTGCATAATCTCAAAACTCTTTGACACATGAGTGAAGAAAAAGTACTCAAAAAATTAAGAGAAACGAGAATATTTATATTACCAATCGCAGAAGAGGTTAACCCGATTATGGCAGAAAAAATCAGGTCAGAAATAACAAAACTAGAATGAACTATAATAAAAAATATGTTTAAAACAGTATCTTATTCAGTAAAAGGCATGGCAGAATGACTTATTGCTTAAGAACCTTTTTCTTTGAAAAAATAATAATTAATTATTAATATCTCAATGTTTTTATATAATTAAAATATAATCTATTATTGTAATATTATAATATGTCTCACGAAACAAGCCAAGTCTGGAAAGAGTTTGAGGAAAATAGTATCTCACACTCAGCAGCGCACTATTTATTAGCAATCGATGAATTACACGATGACATGTGATATGCTCGAAGTGTTGATATAGCAAGAGAATTAGAAATCACAGCATGAAGCTGTTCCACTTGACTCAAATGACTCATGAAAAAATGACTTATAGAGGAAGATAAAAATAGATTCATACTCCTCTCTGAACTTGGGAAAAGTGCTGTTGAAAAAATTAAAAAAAACAGGAATTTATTTATAAAATTTTTCACTGAAGTACTAGGAGCAAAACAAGAAGAATCAATTATCACTGCTTGTAAAATAGAACACCTGATATCCTCACACATCACTCGAAAGCTCGAAAATTTTCTAGAAAACAATAAAAAATAAGCTTACTTTGTAAGCTTATTTTTTATTTTAGTTTATTTTAAAAAGTGCCTTATATCAGTTTCATCTAATGAGTTGATGTAATGCTCATATTACCATTTCAGCATCATTTAAATCTATTTCAGCTCAAATGATTGCATTTCTATAGGCATTCAAATATGGATGCATCTGGAGTGATTGCTCACTTGAAATTACTTTTTGTATAAATGAGAAACATGCATTTCTTTTTTGTGCTTGAGAGTATTCAGAACTATGATTTACTGATGCAAGTCACATATAAGTTTCTAAGTTTTGCTCTATTTTATAATTATCGATTGCTAGCCTCAGACATATACTATCTGTTTCTATCAGTTCTACTTGAGGATTTTTGAGAAAACTCAATAAATCTTCATACCTTTTTGTGAGATTTTTAGCAGGATCATTATCAATAGTTGCTGCATTTAAATCTAATAAAATATAATCTATTTCAAGCTTATCAAATCTATCAAGTACTATTTCATCTTCATCATTGTAAATATAGTTTGCAAACTGAGTAATCAGACCGTCTTCAAAAAGTCTAGTATTGTTTTCTGATATAAAATATTTTAAGAATGTTCAGACTCTATATATATTTTTAGTATTTTTAAATTCCTTAGGAGTATAGATTACCAAGTCGTATAATTCTTGACGTAATTGAGTGATTGCTGCGTCAATATTCTCACCTGGAAAATCAACTTTTGCAAGTTCCACTATAAGTTTGTGTAACTCATTCATAGACGTGTATGCTTGTATTTGAGGCAATACTTGCTCAAAATCATCTGTAGAACTTAGTGCCACAAGCAGACGTTTTCTGTAGTCTATAAATAACTCTTGTTTATTATCATCTGATACATTAATTTCATACATTATTGAAAAATATTCAGGATGATAACTCATCAAAGAGACTTCTTCATTGAAATTTCATACTTTATACTCTGTATATGCAGCAGCTTTGATATTTGAAATACCGTGTGGTATAGCTGAACCAAAAGCATATATAAAAACAAATAACAACACACTATAACTTACATATCTGTGAGTTTCTTCATTCTCAGCTGAAGAAAAAATACATATAACTATTAATAGTATAAGTACAAAATACATAACTATACCATACCAAACAACTCCATATGATGATATTGCCCAAAGTCACATATAGACAGTAAGGAAAGAGAGATTTACAAGAAAGAAATTTGTAGCTTTCTTTTCTTTATTTAAAGCCCATGAAAAGTACAATATTGGTAATAAAAATAATCAAATAATAATACCGTATCAGCTAGGTAAATTTATAGTAGAAAAAACATTCGTAAATAATCAAGAAATCGGAGAAGGCACATAATATAACATTCATAAAACTATTGCTGCGATGACCGGATATTTATATTCTTCTCTTCTATATGGTAAAAATAAAAATGTTCCTGGGATTAGCGCTAAGAACAAAAATGTAATATCTGTAAATTCTCCTTTTTGATTCGTTTGAAATGTTAAGTTCCATGGAAGTTTGAGAAAATTATTTATACCTTTCTCATATCAAAAATATCTCCCCCAATCTTCATTTGATGTTGTTCAAGAAGCACTAATTCAAGACTCTAATACTCATTGAATTAGTTCTAACTCGTCCTGTTTATAAATAGTAGAATAATCAATATCATACTTATCTGAGATTCATGATATAAGTGTTGTGACACCAGGAGTAAAATCACTAGGGATTTCTGAAATATGCTTTAACATCCATGGAGTTAACGCAATTATAAATCATAAGAGTAGGCTCAGCAGTTGAGCTACAAATATATTTCAAGATTTTTCACTTGAGCCTGATTGTTTTCAAAATAACAATACTGCAAATCAAGCAACTGAGAGTCAACTGCATAAAAAACCAAGTTGCATTAAACCATTTCCAGATCATGGAATGACCACATTCATGAGTCACCACAAATTTGCTATCGAGAATATTCCTATAAATAGGAGAACAAATACTATAAATCCTCGTATTTTATATGTATGATAAAATACTGCTGCTATTATTCAGAGCAAAAGGAGTAATGAAGTAACTTTTATAGCAAAAGCAGCTCATACTAAAAGACCTAAAATTCCATAAAGAATATAGCTCTTTTTACTATTTGAAAAGAGTAAATAATATAAAAGACTCAGAGCAATTGCGCTCAATGAAAAAAGCCCCACATCTATTTTCATATCTTTTGCTACCTGAAACACAACCATAGGCATCATAAGAAATATACTCGATGCTAAGAGTCAAAAGTTATACTTTTGTTTGGTAAATCTCGTAAAAGTATTAATGGAAAGATAAATTGCAATTACAGCAATCACTCAGGCAAAAGAATTGAGATAAAACGCAAATGTTTGGCTTCCCGCAAGAAATCAAATTCAAGTATATAATTCCCAGAGATACATTTTCCCTATTGCAATATGCTCCCCTGCTCCTGATAGTAATTTAGGATAATTCATATATGCTCCTAAATCATCCCAACCAATTGGAAATGGTCTAAAAACAGATAAAAAATTAACAGAAAGTAAAAATGTAATAAATAGAAATAATAATTCATCTATTATTAAAGATGTGTTTCATAAAAATTGATTTGGTGATCTGAGATATTCTTTTTTATAATTTATAAAATTGTAAAAAATAGTATTCCACTGAGAAAATGATATTCCTATACTGATTCAAAATATAATAAGTATAGTGATAAAGTCATATCTTCACATACTAGCAGCTATGAATATAAAAAACATAGTAGTTATAAATCAAAGACCAAGAGAGACCAAGGATTCTATATTTGGATCCTTGATATGAATATTTTCATGTAGAGATAATATTTTTTTTCAAAGACAATAAAAACTCATCCATATAGTAGCTGCAACTAAAATATATAGAATACTCTTAGTAAATAAGATAATTCACAGACCTGCTTGTGGTCAAGAAACTACAAAGAAATAAATACAAACTAAAAAATATTGAACCAAGAATCCTCATATTAAATAAGATGGTTTAATAGTTATATACCCTAGCGAGTTAAAGTTTTGTAAGATTTTATATCAACCATATATAATTCAAACGAGTAGTACATATAAATAAAAAAACACATCTTTTGTTTCTCCGTGAAATGGATATCAAATATAGTAAAAAAACATAACAAGAATTCATATAGTCCACAGAATTCAGAGAGAAAGGTAATTTTTCATAAAAAATAATATATAAATATTAAGGCTTACAATAAGGAGTTTCTCTATATTGTAAAAATTAAGTTCTGAACTTAACTTTACATTTATTAAGGTTTTTTATAGTTTATTCTCTATAATATTTTAGCTTTTTACAAAAAGCTATTTATAATATTGTCACAAATTTAAAATTATAATTTACATTATGGATTACAACAGATTATCGTTAGAACTACACGAAAAATTTCAGTGAAAAATTGAAACAAAATTAAAAACTCCTATTACAAGTAAAGAAGATTTAGCAACAGTATACTCTCCATGAGTTGCTGCCCCATGTATGGAAATTGCCAAAGACACTAAACTCGCAAAAAAATATACTCTCAAAGGCAATACTGTTGCTGTTATTTCAGATGGATCTGCGGTACTATGACTTTGAAACATAGGACCTGAAGCGAGCCTTCCAGTTATGGAGTGAAAATGTGCTCTATTTAAAGAATTTGCTTGAGTAAACGCGTTTCCAATCGTACTTGATACTCAAGATACGCAGGAGATAATCTCAACTATTAAAAATATTGCTCCAACTTTTTGATGAATTAATCTTGAAGATATTTCAGCACCTAGATGTTTTGAGATAGAAGAGAGACTCAAAGCAGAGCTAGATATACCAGTATTTCACGATGATCAACACGGAACTGCTATCGTATGTTTAGCTGGACTTATCAATGCCCTGAAAATAACTGGGAAAAATAAATCAGATATTAAAGTAGTGGTCAATGGGCTATGAGCTGCTGGCACAGCTATTATAAAACTCTTACTTCTCTATGGTGTAACAGATATCATCGCATGCGATAGTAAATGAGTCGTATCAAAATCCAGGACAGATTTAAATAATGAAAAACAAAAAATACTTAACATCACAAATCCCAATAATATTTCTGGAACTCTCAGTGAAGCTATAGCTTCAGCTGATGTATTCCTGTGAGTATCTGCACCAAAATCACTTTCTCAAGATATGGTAAAGTCTATGAATACAGATGCTATTATATTTGCAATGGCTAATCCTGATCCTGAAATCATGCCTGAGCTTGCGTATGAAGCTGGTGCTAAAATTGTAGCTACCGGGAGATCAGACTATCCGAATCAAATTAACAACGTTCTCGTATTTCCATGAATATTTAAATGAGCACTCGCAGCTTGAGTGAATGCAATAACTGATGATATGAAAATATCTGCTGCTCAGGCTTTAGCAGCTGCAGTTGAAAATCCAAGTCCAGAAAAAATCATTCCATGACCATTTGAAGATTGAATAGCAGGTTTAATTGCTCAGAGTATTGCATAAGTTTTACACATAAAAAAATATCTTCCTCTTTTGGAAGATATTTTTTTGTATATACTAAATTCCAATTAATAGATAAATATCATATTTTGATTGATCAACATGCATCTCTCTGAGAAAAATTTTTAAAAAAGGGTTTTTGGCTCTATTTATTCAGTTTTATTATTGCTCCGATTGGATATATAGTAAAAATTATACTATCGGGAAATTTAAGCGTATGAGACATATGACTTATATATGGAATAATAAGTCTTATCACTCTTCTCTCTTCATTTTCTGACTTTGGTATAAGAGAAAGCTTATTGTTCTATCTACCCAAATATTACAACAAAAAAGAATTCGCAAGAATAAAATCTCTTCTCTTATTAGCTTTTATCATACAATGATTTACTAGTATAACACTTGCATGCATATTCTTTTTTTGATCAGAAATACTATGAGAACACTACTTTGAAAATAATATCTCATGACAAATAATAAAAGTATTTTCTATGTTTTTTTTATGAATTAACACATTTCAATTAATAAATAATTTCTTCTTGTCAGTACAAAATACTTTTTTACAGAAATCTATGGAATTTGTAAGATCATGTTTTATACTATTTTCAGTAATAATAATTTTATTTTTTAGTGAATGAACTATTATCCAGTTTAGCTACGCATGGATAATTTGATTGTATATTTGACTTTTATTATCCTGAATAATTTTCTATCATAAATATTATAAGATTTACCTGAAGTCTGAAAGAATTATGATAGATTTCGATGAATTTAAAAATATATTTATTTATGCATTTATAGTATTTTTATGAGCTCAAGCCTCAACTATACTCTCACAAATTGATATGCAGATGATAATTGTATTGTTAGGTACAGAAAGTGCTTGATACTATACAAATTACCTTAGTATTATTGGTATACCATTTATACTCATAGCACCTATTTTTGCTTTTTTATTACCAGTATTTTCTGAACTATATTCTAAGAATAAAGAGAGTAGAGATATAATTAAAATTAAGAAAAATCTACAAGATTTTACATGTAGTTTATGAATTTCTCTAAACATATTCTTTTTTGTATTTGCAACTTATATTGCATATGTTTTATTTTGAGAAAATTTTTTACTCTCCTGAGAAATTCTAAAATATTCAATCCTATTACTTACATTTAATTTTTTACTACAAATCAATTTTAATATTTTAGCTACGATTTGAAAGATAAAAAATAGG
This sequence comes from Candidatus Altimarinota bacterium, assembly GCA_020629795.1. Taxonomy (GTDB): domain Bacteria; phylum Patescibacteriota; class Gracilibacteria; order BD1-5; family UBA6164; genus JAACSU01. The sequence continues at coordinate 34,014 of JAHDCR010000004.1, read as the reverse complement.
CTTTATATAATAATATTTACAATATTTATAAATGTAATTGGGAACTATATACTCATACAATATTTATGAGTATATGGTGCTGCAATTATGACATGATTATCTTGGATAATAATGTGGGTATTATCAGAAATTTATGTCTGAGAGAAAATGCGAGTATGATTAAACTATTCATCTCTAGGAAAACATATATGATTATTTTGAATTCTTTGATTTTTAATACATTTATTCATAACTCCATATTTACTTTTAGAAAATCGTCTAATAGTATTTTTGTTCATTAGCTGAATATGATTAATATGGTTCTGAATATACTTTTTTCTCAATAAAAAAATTATCCTTTCTCTAACAAAAAAATAATGAAAAAAATATACACTATCTGATATGATCATTCAAACAATATTGGTGATAATATACAATCATACGTAACAAAAGAAATACTAGAAGACTTATGATATTCAGTTTCTAATATAGATCAAAATCAACTACATAAAGGAATATGAAAAAATATTACAGTATTTATAAATTGATTCTTTTGTTTTGAAGATAATAATTTTGAGAAAAATTTTCCATTTCATAAAAGTATAACCCCAATATTTTATAATTTCCACCTTGAGCTTGATTATTGAAAAAGTAAAAAAGTCGAAGAAAAATTTTTTACAAAAAAAAATATAGACTATTTCAAAAAATTTGAACCTATTGGTTGTCGTGATGCAGATACAGAAGCTATCTTTATAAAACATTGAATTCAAGCTATCAATAATGAATGTATCACTCTCTTATTAAAAAGAAGAACATTAGAACAAGAAAAAAATGCAAAAAAAATTATATTAGTAGATGTTGATAAGTATACACCTACTCCAGAAAAAACCAAAGACTACGAGTATTTAAGTCATGTAATTTCGCATTGACCATTTATATCTAATGAGACTAAATTCTCTATTTCTAAGGATATTTTAGAATACTATAAAAATAATGCAAAATTAGTAGTTACAAGTAGATTTCATTGTGCTATGCCGTGTATTGCTATGTGAATACCAGTTATTATGTTTTGAGAAAACAATAAGCGCTTAAAACAAAGATTTATTGATATCCACCCTTATGTGCATTGGAGCAGAAGACACTTAGGCCTTTTAAGAAAAAGTCCTACACTTAGCAAAATTCCACTACTAAATATCAATGTTCGGTACGGTTTCACTATTTGAGATTTATTATACACAGTATTTCTCAAAATATATTTTAATATTCAATATATGTTATGAATTAAAAATATAGACTGGAAAATATCAGCTCTTAATTTTGAGGAAGAAAAAATAGAAAAAATTAAAAAAATTAAAGATAGACTCTCATGAACATAGTATATTGTTTCAATGACAACAAGAGTTTACATAATAAAGAACAGATATCTCTCTTATGAATATCTCTTACTTCTTTGTTGCGTAATCACTCAAATAATAATATTCTCATATATATAATAATTTATAGAATTCATCCCGAAAATCTAGAATTTATTAAAAATATCGTAAAAGAGTATAAAACTGAAATAACTTTTATATTTTTCCCTGAAAGATTAGAAAGAAACTTGAGTTTTATGATGAGTAAAAGTATTCCTGCGAATCCATGAACTTTTTTACGATTGTTTTTTGGTGAACTATTACCTACTTCAGTCGAAAATTTACTTTATTTAGATACTGATACTATTATCCATAGAAATTTTTATGAAGATTATATAAATACTGACATAAGCGGTTATTCAATAGCATGAGTTTTAGATCCATACATTCCATTTTCAAGAAAAAAAGAACGTGATCTCTGATTGCAAAAAAAATCATATATAAATGCATGAGTACTTATAGTTAACCTCAAAAAAATACGAGGATCCCTTATGTCTGATGTCATCGAGGTATTTAAAAAATATGAATACATATTCGCTGATCAAGATGCATTAAATATAGCTTATAATTCTTCTACATTATATATTTCAGATAAATTTAATTCTATTGTGAATGAAAAATATGACGAAAACGCTTTTATACATCATTACGCATCAAGAGGAAAGTTATTCTATATATCTCCAGCAATTATACATAAAAACTATCAAAAAAAATTTTGGAAGTATGTAAATGAACTTTCTATCCCAATAAAAAAACCACACATCAACCAAAAAGACTTACTTATATATATAGTCTATAAAATAATTCCAAAGAAAATTATATCAATAATAAATAAACTAGTAATCTATAGATAAATTTTTATTGATTATTTAATCTTTCTATTAATTTTCTACTTACGGAAGAAAATTTTCTTGCGAAAATTTTTCAAGATTTCGTTATTTCCTCAAAGTCATCTTCAACTAATATAGCAGGGCCTTCTCTATCCTTACTCCAATTTATGTATCGTAAGTTATCATTCACACAAATATCTTTATATGGAGAGTTTAAAAGGATAGTTTGAAAATATATTTCATCAGAAGCATCACAATACTTCATAAACATATTAAATTCTGGATTTTTTTTAGAGTAATCCAAAACATACCCTATAGATTCTTTTGTTAAACTCCACCATGATGATCAAAAATAATATTTCTTAGTTGTATCAATATTTTTTTTCTTACTAAAGATGTTTAAAATACAAATATTTAAAAAAATATATCCTCTATATAGCATATGTTTAAAACTTCACTGATTACATCACCAGTTAATTTTAAGAGTGTCATAGTAATGCCATTTCGAAATTTTAAACCAGAGTTGTTTATTCTTAAAATAATCTATGTAGCTTTTAGATTCTTTTATTTCTTCATATTCTAAGAAATTATATGTTTGAGAATCAAAAAAATCTACAATATCCTGAGAAGAAATAATAGGATAGTCTACACCACTTATTAAAGTAAAGTACTTGTATTCATACTTTGAATTCAAAGCTAAAGTAATAAGGTTAAGGCTAGCTAAAACTTGTGAAAATCATTTCCAAACAACAGAAACACGTTCAGAAACAAAAAAAACATTATCAATACCTTTAAGCTCTTCTTCAAAAGGAACTATATTAGTTTTTTTATCTACATGAATAAAAAAGTCGACTTCTAAACTTTGTAGCTTTGTAACAAGCTTTAAAAGATGAGAAGGATTTCCGTGGGCTTGAATTAAATATGCTATTGTTTTATAATACATCTTTTCAAAGAAGAAAAGTTCTAAAAAATTTTGTAATTCATAATTTTCTAAACACTGCAAGAGTAAATATTCGTAATCATAGTTTATCTAAAATAAAATATACGATTTTTATAAACATTAGTTTCTTATACCTCTCTACATAAATAGATTCAACGTCCTTAATTCTAGTAATAATTTCATCACTTGATTTCGTCAGGACTTTTTGCACATCATCACCGAGCATAAATATTGATTGAATCTCTTCATCTCAATGAATAAGCTTATATCACTCATATTTCATTAAGTATTGAAGTGTTGAAAGTGTAAAATGAGATTTATGAGCATTTTGAAAATATTCTCCAACATAATCAAAGTTATTATTTTCCATAAAAAAGAGTCATGGAACAGATATAAAAACTATAGAGTCTTTATGTATAATTTTCTTTAGGAGTTGTAATTCCTCTTTTGGATTGATTAAATGTTCTAAATTATGTGAAAAAACAACAATATCAAATTGCTCCTTATATCATGAATCCAAAAGTCATTTTAATGAAGATTGACGTAAATCTAATCACTGTTCAACTCATAGATTAAAATACGTACTTCATAAATCGATTCAAAGACAAAAATTAGAGTTATTTTGAAATGCCTTTAGAATTCATCAGTTACCACATCAAATGTCCAGCACTTTTTTTGATGACACATTTAATCAAGTATTTTTCTGTATAAAATTAATTACCTTTTCACCTCTCTTAATATTATTTTCAAAAATATATTTCTGAGTTCGTGGAACTCACATGTATACTTCCCTAAAGTAATCTGAGTAAAAAATATTTACTTCTTCTCAAGAATAGTATGGATTTGTTTGCACTAAGGTACAAGTATGACAAATAACAACAGGATAGTAAAATCAATACTTATCCTTTTCTCACAACTTAGTAAAATTTTCTCATCAGCACACATAACAAGCTTGCGTGTCTTTATTTCTTAATGAATTTTTTTCTTCAAATTCTCGAATCTTATTTTTTCTTTTTTTAGAAAAATAAAAAGGAATCTTTCCATCATATTTATATCTTTTGCTAACGAGTGTATCCATATAAAGTTCTATATTTTTAAAAATAATGTTTCCCTGTCTATTTTATATATTCTTTAGTCAGCTACAACTTAAAAAGAAAAAATTAAGTACCGTAAATTCATTTTTATAGTACTTATGATGACTTAGAGTAAAATAAAAAATAGCGAATATTCATCCAAATACTCAAAATAATTCTTTCCACAATTGAATTCTTCAAATTATAAGATTTTTCGAATATCTGATACTACTACTTTCCCTTGGATGTAAAACAATTACCTTATCAGTATGAATTACAGACAATCATTTTTTCAAACAATAAGATAAAAATATATTCTCTTCTCAAACTGGGTATTTGGTTCAAAGTCAAAAATTCTCATTAAATTTTATTCACTTACTAGTAACCACTTTTCTTCTAAAAGTAATACCCCAACTCCATACTTTTAAAATAGATAAGTTATTATGCCTTCATTCATTAACTTCAAAATGCTTGTTATTCAATTCATCTACTGCTTGAAATGTTGCTACGTCTATATTTATATCCTGGAAAATTTTTCTAATATTCTCTGCAAAATTGGGCATAATTGTGAGATCATCATCGCAAATGTAGCAAATATCTCACGTTGCATGTCTTAAAGCATTATTTCTATTTTTAGACAATCCTGATTTAAACATGGAATAGTACTTTGTATTATCTCAAAATATTATTTTTTGAGATTTCATAGATTTATTTGTAATCTGATGAGAAATTATAATTTCATCTACATCTAACAATTGAGGAAGTAAATCATTTTTAACCCTAAAAATTCACTCATTTATTGTTGTAATAAGAATTGATAGCTTAAGTTCTTTATTTTGCATTTTTATACGCTGTTTTTTTAAAAAAGAATAAAACAAATTTTTCTGGTAAAAATAATAAACACTTTTCCAAGAAAAGATAGATATAATCAGATAAACTCGCTTTTATTTTATATTTATTAATAGCTCTCTTTTGAATAAATATTGTATTTTTTAATGTTTGCCTTAACTTAGTAGATTTGGTTTGATTACCATGCAGTCTGTATTTAATTAAAAATTTATCTAAGTTCTTTATTTTATATCCAACTGAATATATTTTTAACCATAGATCATAATCTTCTCCATAATTTATACTCCTATCGTATCAACCAACTTGAATAAAAACATTTTTCACAAACATACTTGATGGTTGCGAAACAGGGGATTTTTTAAGTATAGTTTTTTTTATATTGTTACTATATATTCTGGCCCCTATAGTTTTTCATACTTGGTTTACTATTATATTATTGCCAGAAACTACTGCATAGTCATGGTTCTGTATGAGAAAATCGAAACTTAATTTTAATCTATTATTTACTGATATATCATCACTATCTTGAGTAGCAATAAATTCACCTTTACATAATTCTATTAATTTATTTCTTGTTTCACTAATTCATATATTTTCTTTATTTCTATACAGTCTAATTCTCGATTCATTTTTTGCATACTCGTTACAAACTTGATATGATTGGTCTGTAGAACAATCATCAATTATAATAAATTCAAAATCTTTAAAGCTTTGCTTTAATATACTTTCAATAGCCTCTCATACAAATTTATCAGTATTATAGACAGGCATAATTACTGATATCTTTGGGTTATTTTTTATTATATTTGACATACTTTTAATCTGTCTATTATAGAATATTTGTAATTCTTATCTGTCTATAATTATAATATCTTTGTCTTTATTGACATTAAATTTTACTTTTAATTAGGTGATATATCAAAAATAAACCTTAATAGAGATTCTTAACTAATTCACACCACTGAAAAATATTTAAATCCTCCCCTCTTAAATTTTCATCATATCATTGTTGACAAAAATATTCTTCTATTTTAGACCTATCAAATCATCAAGACACTAGATTTTTTATAAGTTTTTTTCTAGGAGCAAGGAATCATTTCTTGATTATGTCTAAAAATTTTTCATCATCAATATTTTTATATTTTTCATGAGTTTCAAATAGTAATACTGAAGATTCTATTTTTGGAGCCGGTATGAAATTTTCTTTTGCGACAAATATTTCTTCAGATACGCTACATTTTTTCTCTATCATTAAACTCAGGACCGATGATTTATTTTTTCATTTTCCTAGTATCTTATCTCCTACATCTTTTTGCATGAGGATTATCATATTTTCAGGCTTATTTTCCAAGTCATAGAGAAAATGCCTAAGAATTGGTGAAGTTATATAATATGGAATATTCGCTATCACCGAATACCCTCAAAACTGAGGGATAAAATCTAAAACATCTTGATTATGAATTTTAAAATCTACATCTCAAGATTTTAATTCTCATAAATGCAATCTATCTTCTAGGATTTCTATCATATCTCGATCAAGCTCAACAAGATGAAGTGAAGCTGGCTTTTGCTCTAATAACTTTTCTGTGAGAGCTCAATACCCTGGTCATACTTCAATGATATTATTTCATGCAACTGGTATAATATTTACTGTTTCATCTATAATCTCACTGTTCACTAAAAAATTCTGACCAAGTGATTTCTTTGCCAGAATTTTATATTTTTGTATGATTTCTAAACTCATTTTTTTCCTAATAAACTATATACTTGCAGTGTATGTTTTTTAGGAAAATTATCAATTTCTAGTTGTAATCTAGCTCTATATGAAAATCTAAATTTGCCTGATAGTCTCATGCTCCATAACTCTCGAACATATCTAAAAGAATTGAATATTTTAAGTCATAAGTATAGCTATATTTTTCTCCGTTTATATTCAAATCTCTCACTTCACTAGCAATAGTAACTCCAGATCCAAATGAATTTACACTACCAAATGGAGCTTCTTCATATCAAAATCCTTTGCTTCAATCCCAGTCTGGAATTATCTCCCCTGCATTACTCATATCACTTGTTTGCTCCATAACGACATCAAATGCTGCACCGACAGTTTTTACCGTAACTGTGAGAGTATCGTCGCTTGTGTATTTTGTGTTATCAGTAAAAATAGTATCTATTTCTACTTCTGCCTGAGAGATTATAAATTCGACTTCATCCACATAGAGTTCATGAATCTCAAAAGCAGAATTTCATGCATTATCTGATATTTGAAATCCTACTTGATAACGTCCATAAGGTAATCCTGTAACATTATAGAGAGCATCTGTTGAGGATATATTATCAAGTGATATATATGTTCCTGCGATATTAGCTCACCATGTAGCTCCATCCCATCTTTGGAGTGTTATAATATCACTATCTGTATCAATACCAGAGTCTACATCGCTATAATTATAAGTTATTTCAAAATTTCAAATTGGGATAAGACTATCTGTATCTGGAGTATAAGAATTTATAACAGGAACCACTGTATCAGTAGTATCAATAATAGCATAACTCGAATACTCAATTTCGCTATCATTATCAGTTACCACTCGAAAACAATACTGATTTCCTGATGCTAAAGTGTTTCTACGGAGTGAGAAATCCCACTCTGCCCATTGATTCACAGGTATTGCATTTGGATTACTTATAGTTGGGATAGATTCATTATACGATTGGAGTATGTGTCCTCATCCAAACAAGAGAGAATTTGTAAGCGTTGCTCAATCCGTAACTCATACATTATCATACATGAGCCAATCTTCTCCTCATCAGAGACTTCATACATCCGTCCAACTAGGGGCAGTTTCACATGTCGCTGAGTTTGCGTATTGGAGTTTTAAGCTCAGTACTCAGGCAGGAACTTCTGGTTCTCCATTTTGTATTAGCATCCTGAGACGAACTTGCCTATTTCACGGAATAATATTAAGCTTAGAATTCTCAGCTGCTAAAGGAGTGATTGGAGTGTTAGCATTATTATTTTCATACCATCTATAATGCGTTTTATCCAGAACATATTCATCTGCAAAAACTCCCTGCTCTATAGCCATCCATCTAATATCATCTATTGCATGAGTATCACAATCATCATCGTTATCAAGCTCACATGACCTAAACTCCATCCCTGAAGTAGTAATACTCTGTATTTCATCAATCTGTGCATCCTGACCTCAATTATTTGTTACTGTCTGAGAAATAGCAATTGGTGTAGTGACAAAACTCGTTGAGAAAACAGCTGTAGACCATACATCAGATGGTGTAGTAGAAACTCAGGTCCCGATATCCATTTGTCTAAAAAATGGATTTACGCTTGGATCAACTGCAATCCACCCAAAGGTTTCTGTGGGATGAGTCCCATTACAAGCATCTTCTGATCATTGTTGCTGACATATTCATCCTGTAAAATTTGAAATACTCGAGGCACTCACTCTCGTTACTATAGGACTACTTCCGTTTGTAGATTGAATAGATGTAAACACATAAGGTATTTGAGAAAAAGATTCTCCATAGCTTGTTGTAATTGATCATCCGACCGTATCAAATGATTCATCAGCAGAAAATACTCCAGCTTCCACTCAATCTACACTACTCGTTTGAGCTGCGTCCACTACTATATATCATATTGTTTCAACCCCGTGAGTATCACAATCAGTTGCGTTTGATGCCTGAGAATCACAGAGTCTCACCTGCGCTGTAGTACTCGTCAAATTTCGAGATTCAAATACAAGAGCCTCAGCAGGATCATTATGAGTATTGCTACGACCAACTATAACTGGAGTAGTATATGGGCCTCCTGCAAAAGTAACAGTCGTCCATCATCCATCAGCAGGTGCTGAAATACTTCCAGCCTCTCCCCACACATTATTGAGAATAACTGGAGTACTCGCTGTTTCTAAACTTGGGAAATTATTTACACTCAATGCTTGGTTTTGCAGTGAGTCATAGAGTCTAAAACAGTAGATACTTTCTTGCTTTAAATATATAGTAGATTGTATCGAGAATTCATATTCTTTTTGGCTTCCACTTGTAAATATTCCTCCTGAGCTAGAATTTGTAAGACCATTTGGGGCATGATATCATTCACTTTGTATATGTGTATTTCCTCCAGAGTTATCCAATAAAACAGTACTGGAGGTTTCTCCATTAGGGGAAATATATGCGCTGTCAATCATTTCCCAAGCATCTCAAGAGCTGGAAATGCTATTCCAAGAAAGTCCTCAATTACAAATTCAATTTGCTTCTGCCCATTGCAATTCAAACTGAGTACTGTTTAGGTAAGCACTATTTCCTGGATTTTCTACCTTCATTCTAAGCCTTAGAGTTTCATTTTTTTCTACATCATTAATAGCTGCATTTTCATTTGCAAGCCATCAAGCATTTGTATCAAAATCACTACTATCATCTCTCCATCTATAACTTGGTTGAGATAAATACGCGCTCCCTGAAAAAAGACTCGTGAGACTTACTCACTGGATTCACATCCTCCCAGCAGTATAAGTACTGGTACCATTTCTAGCCTCATTAACTTGAGTTAATTCAAGCGTATCACTAGAAGACAGTCCTGGAAGTATCAGTCAAGCAGATGAATGAGAAGAGTTCGTAATACCATCTCCATCGTTTGAATGTCTATTATATGATCCGGATACACCATATCCTATAGGAATACCTCAAATTTCCCACTGCAAAAATGGGTTTTCTCTATTTGTATTAGATGTATCACTTCGAGAATTATAAATAGAGTGAAATAACATATAATCACCTGCACTAAGAATATCTATTTCAGAAGTATTTATAGAATCATGTTGCAGGTTCGTTCCCTGCTCTATAGTAGTATCAAAAGTAACTGGAGTCTTTGCTGTACTCATATCTTGACCTCATCATGCTTCTCACACTCTCAAGTAATCTGCACTATCTGGAAGTTTTGTAATAGTAATACCTGTTTTCCCTGGAACAGTGTTATTCGTAGTTCATTGCAAACTTGACTCTCTCATGACTTCTAGATTTAGGACCTGATTAGTTCATCATACTTCTATAATCCCTACATAGCTTGCAATACCCGTAAATGAACCATTTTGCGCTCTTGCATAGGCAGTACTTCTCGTGGCTTCTACTTCTACCCCATCTAGTGTTAAACGCATTTCATTATTCGTTCTATCTGTTCCAGTTATAACTGTTCAAACATTATAGGTCACTAAGTATTTACCAGCAGCTTGGAGAGTAATATCATTTCCAGATACACTAAAATTTCATGCATCTAGCTCATCTACTGCACCTAAATCTACTTCTGACCAAGAAGTAGTGATAGCTTGAGCAGCAGCTGGTCTGAGTCTCGCATAATCCCAAGTATCATCGAGCTTTAAAATATTAATTCAAGAACGATTTGGGGTTCGCTGCATAGTAGCAGAGTTAGAATCTGTCTTTTGTATTTGTATATTAATATCATCACCTGAATTTACGTTTATAATTGCAGCAGCTTCATTGTATCACTCGAAATCATCATCTGCTCGTCTAATATAACTACTTGAGTATGAATAAGCAGATGCATTAGAACCATTGATTTCAAGCCAAGATTGTATTTCACTTCTATTATTCCCTCCCGTACTACGGACAGGCACAGAATACATAACAAGATAATGACCTCAAACACTTAAATCGAAATTTGTATTTGATCCATCTGCCTGAATCTCTATATTTTCTGATACTTGCGTATCCCAAGAGAGTGATTGTGGAGTAGTGGTAATATTTTCTCCTCCAGCTGCATCACGGTACACTGTGTAAATAGGAACTCATGGGGACTGCGCTCTCGCTATATCTACATCGAAAAAATCTAACACAAACGAAGTCATAGAAAAAAATCCAGATATTTGCAATATCAGTGTAATTACCAAACTACGGATGAATACTGTTCTCAATTTTTTCCCTACAAGGTATTAAGTAATTATATAACTTTAGGGTAGCATATTCTTTAAACTTCGTACATTTATAAGTATTGACTATAAAATATTAATATTAATAATATAATTATTTTTTACGATTTAGTTAAAAATTTACAAATACGTATTTTTTTAAAATCAAAAGTTAATATATCATAAAACAAAAGCTATTTTGTAAAGACATTTTAGAGACGAAAAAGCTCACTATTATTCATTGCTATATATGTATATGCTAAAATTTATTTAATCTTATAAAATAAAACTTAACTCTCCAGCGTGTATACAGCAAGGAAAAGATACATATCAACTATAATCTTAGTATTATGGTTTTTATCTTCTATTCTAAATATTTCTGTAGTACATGCAGCAATAGGTGATATCGGTCACTGGAGGGACAGTGTATGAGGACAGATACCAGGAACGGGTTTTGGAGCTTTTGAATTTGATACAGAACTAAGAAATGATGGTATATATACGAAACCTAACGATGGTACTATTCAATTAAATGAAGCTGGAGATTATCTAGTTATTGCAACAACTCATGATAATGATGATTCAAATTGACGTTATAATTCTCAGCTTCGGGTAGATCAAACTGCTGGAACGTGAGATATTTTCACATCACATTACTCATGATATTCGAGAGATAATTCTGAGGACGAGTCTTGGACTCGTGCTGTCAGTGTTATTATTTGAGCTTCTGCAAACTCTCAAATTCAAGTCCAAAAACGTCGTGATACAGATGCACCTACATCAGGAAGCATCGTAAACGCATCAGATGTACAAGTAATACGACTGAGCCAATCAAACTATGGTATATATGGAATTGGTGGAACATGAAATGCCTATTGAGGAACTACTCCTAATACCATTGATATAGACAGTGTAGTAAGTCAATCAGATATTTCTGCAATAGAATGAAATACTGCGTGAGATACAATTACTCTCAAAGGTGATAATAAAAAATATTTAGTTGCTTGGTCTGTATCTTTTAATTCAGGTGCGTGAAGATCTCAACGTATAGGACATCTAGAATATGATAATGTAGACTCACTTTCAACTCGAGCATATTGTTATCAGAGAAATGCTGCAAATGAATATTGTGGTCTGGGATCAATGGATGTCATAGAAACAAATACTGCTGATATTTCTGTTCAAGCTGAAGTATTCAGAGGTCCGTGAGTTGCTGCAGACGATGGTGGAGCTGATCAAGATGGTAATATGATTACAGATGGTAATGGACAAATGATTATTTTAGAAATGCCTGATTATCTCGAAGTGTTTCGATCCGAAGATTCCGTTGGATTACAAGATATAACTACTGCACAAACTCTCAATATTGCTCGTGATGTAAATATAAGTGATTCACTAAGTTTTACTAAAAATAGTGATTCTCTTGTAAATGTTACAAATCCAGCAGATATATTTTCATGGGCCAATATATGGACAGCAAGAAATAATATAGCATCAGGACAGAGACAAACATCATATGGTTCGATAACTATTGATGGGGTAAAACAAACAGTTTGAAAACATTGAAACTACTCTCGTTGAAATCAGGCAACAACTGATACATTTGCTATGTGATTTCAACCTGCAGGAATATATACTACATCATGACCATGATCAACTATATGAGTTAGTACTGATCCATTAGCATGATGAGAGGCAGGAGGAAATGATAGAACGCAGCCAGGTACTCTTGGTTTTTTTGCACTTAATCTAGATACATTCGTGGCTCCTGAGTCAGACCAGTCAGCCTATAGATTCTTTTCAAATATTGATAGTACTGATGTTGGAACTGTTCTAGCCGCGCAGAATACTGCAGCAACACTTGCAAGTGATGGAGATGCTTTCAGGTTAAGAACTCTCATGAGTATTACTCAAAATAAGTTGAGACAAAATGAGAAAGATTTCAAACTACAATTTGCACTTAAAAGTGGTACTTGTGATATCAGTTTTACTGGTGAAACATATAGTGATGTAACAGCATCTAGTGCAATTGCATTCAATAATAACGCTTCAGTAGCTGATGAAACAAATCTTACGGCAAATGCAAATGATCCTACAAATGGATTTACAACTGTAAATCAAACATATCAAGAACTCAACAATTTCACTAATTCTGTAGCTCCTATATTAGAAGATCAAAATTGAAAATGGGATTTTTCTCTTATTGATAATTCTGCTCCTGATAACACGAGTTACTGTTTTAGAATAGTCGAATCAGACGGGACACTGTTAGATAGTTATTCAACTATACCTGAAATAACTACAGCAGCAGCACCTGTTTGACCAATTGCTCCTGGTTGAGTATCAACTGATTTAAATCTTTGGCTTAAATCTAATGCTGGGACAAGTACTACAACTAATAATGCAAATCTCACTACTTGGAATGACCAATCTTGAAACGGTAAAAATGCAACAGCTGTAACAGCTCCTACTTTTAGAAATAATACGACTGATAATCTTAACTTTTATCCTACAGTTAATTTTAATGGTAGCAACCAATCAATGAGAAATACGACATGAGGAATGAGTTCTAAAAGTTATTTTGCGGTAGTTGTACCTACAAATACAGTAGACGGTACAGCAGCAGGTTGAGTACCATTTGGACTCCATTGTCTTAATACTACTGTTACTCCAGGCACTTGTGGACTACCGTTTGGTTGAATGGTTCTATGAGCTTTTACAGCTACCATACCAGATGAGGTAATTACTCACTGACTTGGTTCATCTGCCAACTATAGATCCGCTGAAACTGGTTCAGATTCATATTCAGCCTGAAAACCAATGCTCGTTATGATGAACGAAGATGCAGCAGGAACAAAAACTAATATATATGAAAAAGGAGTACAATTAGATAATTTCACCTTTAATACCTATCAATCAGTTACTAATACAAATTATAGTCTCTGAAGCTCGCTTGATGCAACGTATCCATTTTATTTTAACGGGAAAATTGCAGAGGTAATAAATTTCAACAATAGACTCAGTGATGCAAACAGAATTAAAATAGAATCATATTTATCACTTAAATACGGTATTACCCTAAAAAATGGAACGCAAGACTATATAGCCTCAGATTGAGCTACTATTATGTGGAATGCGACAAATGCAGGTTCCTTTAATAAAGATATATTTGGTATAGGGAGAGATATACTCCAAGGACTTACTCAAGTACAGTCAAAATCAGTAAATGAAGAAAGTGTCATTACAATACAAGCAGTTGGAGAGTGAACAAATATAGCACCAAGTTTTATAGATATAAGTGATAAAGAATTCTTAACAATATGAAACAATGGAGATTCAAACACTTGGTCATCTGTTGATGTGCCAATTGGATTCTTTACACTATCACGAAGATGGAAAGCACAAGAAACATGAGAAGTTGGAAGCATAAACTTAGACTTTGACATAGCAAATACAGACTTTGATATCCCTATTCCAAGCACAGGTACTAATTACTATTTTATACAAGATAGTAATAATAATGGAAATCTAGCTGATGAAACACCCACAGTTATGACTAATCTATGATGAAATTTATGGAGAGCAGCTGGAGTAAATATAAATGATAATCAAATTTTCACAATTGCTACCCTAGCATCAACTAATAACATTCCTACAAATATTACCCTTTCAAACAATAATATAAATGAAAATGTTGCTGCAAATTCAGTTATCGGAACCTTATCAACTACAGATGCAGACTTTTTGGATACTCATACTTACTCCTTAGTTTCGGGTATTGGTGATACAGATAATACATTTTTCACAATAAGTGGAAATACCCTAAGACTGATTCACTCTCCTGATTATGAAATTAAAAACTCATATTCATTAAGAATACAAACTAACGATGGAAATGGCTGAGTCTATCAAAAAATATTTACTGTTTCTATCAATAATATATGAGAATGAGTAAGCACTAGTATTGATTTTGAGAATATCTTAAATGATTATAAATATACTGTTACTTCTGGTAACTGGCTACGTAGCACAACAAATCCTCATACTGGAACTCACTCTTTTGAAAGTGATATAGCAGGTATCAATAACACCCAAGCATGTTTTGAAGTCACTCATAACTCAAGTACAGAGTGAAGTATAGATTTTTACTATAATGTTTCTTCACAAGCCGGATGAGATTTTCTTAGGTTCTATATAGATAATGTTGAACAATGAGCTGGTTGGTCAGGAACAGTACCATGGACTCAATATACTTCAGCTAGTGTTTCAGCAGGAAGTCATCTCTATAGATGGTGTTATATAAAAAATTGAAATACAGCTGCTGGATTAGATTCTGCATTTATTGATGATATTACATTTACAAGTACTGCAACAGACACTACACCACCAACAATTGACTCAACTAATTTTGCAAGTGGATCACTCCTCCCTGGGTGAAATCATGATATCATTATCAATTATAGTGATGCTGACTCTGGTATAGACAGTTCATCAACTATTATGCAGTTATATAAATGGGATTGAGTTTCAGCTTATGGATCAGATATTGCATGATCTGGGATAACATTTAACTCTGCTTCAACAAGCAGCGCAAGTTATTCAACAAATAATCTCACTTTTGGGAAATATCAATATAGGTTTAGTATCTCTGATAATGATGGAAATCCTGTCGTGTATGTACATGATTTTTACATAGATGAACCTGAATTCTTAGTAGGTAGTGGTTCAATTGATATTGGCTCTCTCTCTTCCCTATCTAATACATTCTCAGATACTGTAACTATTACCGTTAAAACTGTTTGAGCCGCATTTGATGTTACGATGGATAGATCATCTGAATTTACTCAATGAGTAGAAGAAATTCCAAGTTATAATGGAACTTTATGATATGGATATCAACAAACTCCATATGCTTGAGATATTTCTAGTATTTTAACAAATCAAAATATTGCAACGCAAGCTGCTCTCATAAATACGAATGGAAATAAAAACACGTATACTTATGATATTCAGATATGAGCACTGATAGATTTAGAGCAAGCTGCTTGAGACTATATGTGAAACTTGGACTTTGGCATTAATTTGACTTATTAAAATATTAATTCATTAAAACTTAATTTTATATTAAAAAACTTGTCTTTTGACAAGTCTTTTTTTTGACACATCATTAAATTATATGGTATGATTATATCAGCTAATAGAGTGCACTCTCTTCTATAGCGATATTTTATTTTTTATAACTCTTATAGTTATGACAAAAACACAAATACAAAAAGTATTTGCTGCTGTTGCTCTTATGGCAATTGCAACATCTAACTTTGGTGCTGTATCAGCATCCCAAATTGGTACAGGTTCAGTAGATGGAAATCCTGCTTTTGACAGCGTGATTAACTGGGATGATTCTTTCCCTGGTACTGCGTCAGGATCTGTTTCTGATATTCTTATTAAAGCTAGAGTAAACCCTACTCTAAACATGGCAATTTCTGCTGAAGAAATTGATCTAGGGGTTCTTGTTGCTGGAGTTGCCTCTACTGGTAATCTCGCTATTGAAGTTGGTACAAACGCTGTAAACGGTGTTTCTATCACAGCAAGATCACAAAGTGGTGGTCTTACGAATGTTGCAGATAATGCAGTACAAATTAATTCTCTCACTGCTGATGGAGTTGCTGAAAACTATACTTGGGCATCTACAATCAACGGAACTGATGATTCTAGTTATGCAGCATATACTGCTGTAAATACTGGTGCTAATGGTCTTGATTCAGCTAAAGAAATTACAGAAAATGCTACTGAATATAACGTTTATACAACAAATAGACCAGAATCTACTTCTGGAACTATTGATGATGTAACATTTGATGTATCAGCTACTTCGACTGTTGAAACACCAGCTGGTGACTATGAAGATAGAGTAACATTTACTGTTACTGGTAACTTCTAATTAATCTAAAAATTAATTCATAAAAAAGTCTACTGACAAGTCAGTAGACTTTTTTTATTTCTTGTTTTTTTGCCTATTATAAAGCTACACATTACATTATTATACATTTTATGAATATTTTTCGTTTTTTATTTATTAGCCTTTTTTGTTTTGTATTAGTTACAATTCAGTCTACCTACGCAGCTATAAACTATAGTGTTACACCTATTAGATATGAGCTAGAGCTTCAACCATGAGAATCTATATCTCTACCTGCTAGTATCAGAAATAATGGTGATGAGACCGTTACATTACCTACAACAACATCAGATTTTCAATCAAGTGGACCAAACGGAGTACCTAGTTTAGTACGTAAATCTGAACTCGTCTTTCCAGATCAAGAACTATCTTCTTGGATTACCCTGTGATCTGAAAGCGTTACAGTTGCACCCTGACAAGAATGAACGATAAATTTTACTATCGATGTACCCACTACTGCGACTCCAGGATGACACTATTGAGCTGTGCTGTTTAGAAACCCTGGAAGTGAAACTTGAGGAGGAAATATTTCTATAAATGTTGATTATTGAATCATAATACTAGTGAACGTTTCTGGTGACGTGATTACAGAAGTAGAGATAGAGGATCCTATTATTTCTGGATGATGAACTGGATGATACTGAAATAATAATAGTAATTCTTGAAGTTGAGAAACGACTGACTGAAATATTTGATGAGATGATAATTCAGACAATAATGTTAATAATAATGAAAATACTGATGATTCATCTAATGATTGATGGTATCTAGGAACTGACCCTCAGTGAAATCCAGTCATCATATATCCTGACGAATGTCCTCTGTGAGATTTTACAACAAGCAAATATGATAAAAAATGTTTCTGAACCACAGATCCAGATCTATTTTCAGATAACGGGATACCAAATGACTTGTGAGAATGAATCTTATTTGAAGATGAGTTTGAAGTAAAGTTTCAGTTCCCAATCAAAAACACCTGAAATACCCATATTAAACCTACTTGAAAAATAGTACTAAAGGATGAAAATGGAATCATTAAAGCTATTTGAAGAGAAGTTATAGCAAATGATAGAGGAGCTATTATAGATCAAAAAATTGTTGATTATGTACCTATCAATGATCAGTGATGAAATATTCTTCCTGGTACAAAGAGAGTATTTGAATCTAGCTGGGAATGATTTCCTTATAAGACGTTTGATGATGAGTGAAACCCTATTGTAAATTATTGGAGTCCATCTGAATACTATACTCAAAAAAATAAAGAAGATGCTGGTTTTCTCATGTTTTGGGAAAGAGTATCTGAAAACAGAACACATAAAGATATTACGGCTGACATTGAGCTAGTTTATTATGATGAGGAGTGAAATCCTATAGAGTTTAATACTTCCAAAACATTTACAGTTCAATACATAGAGCAAGTCGTTTCAATTAATCCATATATTATAGTATGACTCTTACTCATACTAGCAGCTATACTGCTCACTCTAGGAGCAATCAGATGGTGGATAATACTCTTTAAAGAGAATAAATGTTGGAATTGTGATGAAAAGATTAAATCTCATTGGAAGACATGTCCCCACTGCAGGGCTATACAAAATAAGCGAAAACATAGAGCTTTTGAAAAACAAAAAGAACTATGAACTGTTACTACTCCTACTAAAAAAGTTATTAAAAAGACTCAAAAAACTCCCGCAAAAACTAAAGTATCTACAGCTAAAACTACAAAAAAGAAAACAAGTACAACCCGAAAGTCAGCTGCAAAGTAGATATAGTCTATTAATAATAAAAAACACTCATATGAGTGTTTTTTATTATTAATATGGATCAGGAGTCCAATGAGTTATTCATCTCGCAAGTCTTCAAATATTTCATATGATTGCTACCATGAGATCTATGAGTTTATCATATTTAGTTCTTAGCTGCTGTACTACTCATTCTTGGAGTCTATCTTCCCTAACATCTGCTTTATTTATTTTCATAGTATCATATGCAACCTGAGAATAAATATTTAATTTATTTTTTACAAGCGACATACATTCAGACTCTCATCAAAGAGGATCTATCCATTCTCAGGCTGCAATATTTGGCACTTTTCAACCAGTACATTCAGCTCTTTTAGCTAATATTCATCAGTTACATAAGCTTTTATATTGCCTGTAAAATATTCCTTCTGGAAGAAGATTTTTTGCTATATCATCTATTACGGTGTTAGAATCAACTGCTGAAGCTTCTTTATCATTTTTTAGTTTATCAAGAAAAGATTCAACTTGGTCATCTATTTTCTTAAACTCTACATCTAGTATAATCTGATCAAGTATATCTTCATCCTTAGTAGAAGATATACACACAAAATCTTTTATAGTTCTACTGGAACCGTTTTGATTTGCTACTTTACACTGCTGAAACTTTCATGCATATTCACAGCTGATAAGCTCATCTGCATAAGAATTATATGAAAATGCATAAAATCATAAAATTATAGGAATGTATAGAATGCTTCTTTTCATTGTAATATTATTTTTTTGAAAAAAATGAAATAATTCCAGCTGTTGTTTTCCCTAAAATACTCACTCATTTTTTAGTATATACCTCTCATTTTGAAATTCATTTTTCCCAAATTTTTTTTCATTTACGAGTTCTAGATAAACCAAATATACCTGCTGCAGCTCATCAAATAACGATACCTGTAACAAGTCTATCCATTTTTCACATACTTTTCTTTACGGTTTTTTTACTTCTTCTAAAAATCATGTTGTAGTATTATGATGATATTCTATTAATTTTAATATTTTGACTATCAAAACGGATTTTGGGTATATAAATAACCAAAAGATTATTTTCCATTACAGCTTTTATTTGAGAAAAATCCATATTTTCAGAAAGTATCACATTTCTTAGAAATTTCCCCCAAAAACACTCACTATTTTTAATTTGCATTTCATGTTTATAAAACTCTTCCGGTTTGTTTCGTACTCATGATATGGTAAGGGTAGTTTCATGAACTGCTATGTCAATATCAGCTAGCTCAACACCAGCTACAGGAGCTAATATATAAACGCTCTCATGATTTTCTAAGACATCAAGTGCTATTTGTCATACCTCTACTTCTTCAACAAAATCCTCATCATCATAGTCGTGTTCAATATTTTGAATTTTTATTGATGTTTCTTCATCATCACGAGTTCAAAAAAGTTTTACCATAGCTATCAATAATTGGCTAATATATAGTAATATACTAGGAGTTTTTAATGAAAATACAATATTTTTATATTTCAATATCCTCCGGGATAATACTTTTCATATCATCTTTTAATGGAGCTCTGAATAGCTGTTTTTTTCCATATAAATCAATATGAAATTCTAGTGCATGGAGCATTTGCCTGTGAACCTGATAGAGTGTAGCAGCTCGTTTATTTACCTTTGGATTTCAATATGTTGCATCTCAAATAATCGGATATCCAATACTTGCAAGATGAACACGTATTTGATGAGTTCTTCCCGTTTCCAGATCAACTTTTATAACCGTATATTCTTCGTCTATGTATCAGAGAACTTCTCCATGAGTAATAGCATTTTTAGGATTCACGCTATCACTTACGGTCATTTTAGTTCGATCTGTTCTATGTCTTCCGATATCTGAAGTTATAGTAAATTTTTCTTGCGTCAATACTCCTCAAACTATAGAAATATAATATTTTTTTACTTCTCTATTTTTGATTTTTGCTGAAATATCTTTCATGTAAGTATCGTTTTTCGCTGTTAGGATAACTCAAGAAGTGTCTTTATCTAGACGATGAACTATTCCTGGACGTTCTTCTCATGATATAACAGGAAGCTTATCTCTACAGTGATGCAAAAGCGCATTTACGAGTGTTCATTTTTTTCATTCTATTCACGGAGTTGGGTGAACATTTATCTGAGGATCTTTATTTATCACGCAAATGTTATCATCTTCAAAAATAATATCAAGTGGTATATTTTCTGGAAGTATCTCAACAGAAGTAGTGATTTCATCAATAGAGATTTCACTTTTTGGTTCTAATTTCAGATTTTTCTTTATTTTCTTTCCATTTACCAAAACGCAGCCTGTATCAATAAGTTTTTGTACATAACTTCTAGAGAGCTGTGGAAAAAGAGCTGATATATACATATCAACTCTTTGTTTTTTTTCTATATTAACGCAAAAATTGTAATTCATTTTTATATTTATAATCCAAGAGATTTCTTTATTTCATCTTCTTTTGCTTTGTCTTCAGCTTGTTTTCCTTTATTTTCAAGTTCTGATTTATAGAGGTCTCATAAGTGTATCCACTCAGTTTGTTGTTTTACTAGGAGTTTTTTAATATCTTCTGGATGGTCTTTTGCAAGTTCTCTAAACTTTTCTCTCTCTTCTGTAAATACCTTAGTTAGTTCATCAAATTGAAATTGAGAAAGTGTAGGAACTGCATCAACTACTCTCTTTTTTTCCATAGTATTCAAAGAAAGTGAGTGTTTGAGTAAGTCCATAAAAGTTTCAGGTTCTACCTGTACACTTTCAGAGTGGAGTTTTAAAAGGCTTAGTACTATTTTATCAACTTCTACTTCTGATATTTGACCATCTGCCATGATATGTTTGCTAAAATTTAAATTTCTATAAAATTATATGTAATTTTTAGTAAATACAATTTTTTTTACAGTTTTATGGCTATTTTTAAGACACAATGAGTAGTATTACAGGTATGAAAATACAGCGAAAATAGCTTATACTATAAAATATTTTTTCGTGATTACGGGATTCTCACAGTAGCAAAGAAAAAAAAAGCAAGAGAAAAGCCCATTGATATAGGATATCTTATTAGCTGTGAAGTTATAACAAAACAAAAAGATTCGATTCATACAATTGGAAATATAAAAATAATATCCTACTTTGAAACAAAAGATACAGCGTATAATAAAATAGAATCATTTTTAAAACTACTATGATATATTAAAAAAAATCTCCCAACAGGGAGTCCACATTATGAAATATTTGATATACTGTATCTTTATATACCAATTTCCAACTCTCAAAACTCCCAAAAATACATTCTTACTTATTTAAAGATTGTTTCATCTCTTTGAGAACTCTGAGCAACACATAAAAACGAAACTACTGCAAAAATACTTAAATTTATTCATGCTACAAAATACTCAGATATACTGAGATTATGAGCTATTCCACAGGAAAGCTTAAAACACCTAGAGCTGTTGCTCTAGGTGTTTTTTTAATACCCTATATTGTCACGAATCTGCTCAAGAAGCCTCCTATCTGTATCAGAAATACTCTTAGGCATTTTTGCTACTGCTTTGATAATAAGATTTCATTTTTTTGAGCCTTCAGATTTTCAGTACTCTTTGACTCGAAATTTTGCTCCTGATTTAGTTCCAGCTGGTATAGTAAGCTTTGCTTTTTGGCCATATACACCAGTAACTTCTATCTTACATCATAGTATCATATCAAACACAGGTATCTCATATGTTTTTTCAAAGTCTAATGTTTCAGGTTTTGGTGGTTCTCTACGAGTATCATATGCAGACGAGCTGCGAGTTCTTCCCTGTGATCACATACCACCTCAAAATAAATCTCAGAAATCAAATTCTACATTTTGTCCTCTCGACGATCATCACATACCTCAAAAAATATCTTCAAATCAAGAAAATCATCAAGTACTTGCTCAACCTCAAAATGGATTTCCTCATCAAGCAAACGGATTTCCTCCAGATCATCCGGCACTTCAAAACATATCATACTGTTTTCTTTTTCACTCATCAGAAAGAGTTTGATATGCTGTATTTGCCTCTTTGAATTTCTTTTCAGCAGTTGCGTCACCCTTATTCTTATCTGGATGATATTTCATAGCTTGCTTTCTGTATGCTTTTTTTATTTCATCCTGGGTAGCTGTTTTACTCACTCATAAAGTATCATATAAATTCTGTGCCATATTATTTGACTTTTAATTATTTTAATATATAAATATATTTAATTACTTCTTAATTCTCTTTTTATATGAAGAAAATTATAGCTACTATTATAATAAGCATTGTCCTAATATCAAATGCTTTTCATGTCAGTGCAAATGATGGAAAAATTATTGAGCTCTTTGATTTATATAACGGAGTAGAAGAATACTCTCTCTGACTAGTAAAACTTGAAGCAGTTAATTTTCAGAATCCAAACCTACAAAGAACCTATGATGAATTTCTCGTAGTTGATGCTCAGTTAAAAACTGTATTTATGTCAAAATATAGAGCATGAGAAATCTCATACTATGAAATGCAAGACCTTATCAAATCATATGAAAATTTCGTATACTACACAGGAAAAACATTTAGTTATATTGCAGAGCAAGAGTCTGGACTCGTGTCATCAGAACTAGATAGAGCACTAAAAAGTAGCTACGCAAATATGAGAAGTAGCTACGCGAGAGTATTTCATATAATGAGTAAATAGAAGATTTTAAATAAAAAATGAAGTTTTAACTTCATTTTTTTATTTCTCCAAGTTATACTCAGCTTCCTGCCTATCACTCATAACTCACTTATCTGAGAAAGTAATAACTCGACGTTTCATATGATTTACTATGTTTTTATCATGCGTTGCAATAATAACCGTTTTACCATCCTTATTTAAATCCTCAAAAATTTCCATAATCTCTCAGGCTGTAACAGGATCAAGATTTCCAGTTGGTTCATCTCAGATAATAATGCTTGGATCATGCACTAGGGCTCTGGCTATAGAAACTCTTTGTTTTTCACCACCAGAAAGCTCTTGTACGTGGGTGTCTTTTTTTATAAGGAGTCCTACTTGCTCTAATGCTTGTGGGACTTTTTTTTCTATTTGTTTATCCTTGTATCAACATACCTCCATTGCAAAAGCTACATTTTCATAGACTGTTTTTGATTCCATGAGTTTATAATCTTGAAAAATTACCCCTATTGATTTTCTATAATCCAGCAGAAGTTTTTCAGTAAGATTTCGATATAAAAATCCACCATTATCTAAAACTATGTCTCCACGTTCGGGCTTAAAATCTCAAATAAGTGAACGAATAAGAGTTGTCTTACCTGATCATGAATATCCAATAAAAAACACAAATTCTCCTGGTTTTATATCTAAATTAATATCCCTGAGGACTACTTTATTTTTGAAGCTCAGAGTAAGATTATCTATTTTCATTGTACTGATTTAAATGACTCATATATGCTATAGCATACAAATATGAGAGAAAAGAGCAAGGAAACTACTTCCCTTGCTCTTGCTCTTTTGCCTTTTTATTAGCCTCCATACGTTCTTGTTGTTTTTTACGTTTCTCATCTTCCTTTTTCTGCTTGTATTCTTCTTTCTTATTTTCCCACTGCTCTTCTAATTTTTCTATTTCTGTCATAGATTTATTAATCTTTTCTTCGACTATAGATCGTTTTTTACAATATCTTTCCCTGGAAACTTGGAGTATTTTTTGATATCGCTCTGCAAATTCTTGCTCATCTTTGGGATGTGGAGGAAATGTTCCAGCTGAAAATATCGGGGATGGCATACCATCAATCAGCTGCTTGAGATAGATTGTATACTTCTTTTGATTCATGAGATCTTCTGGTTCTATATCTCAAGAAAATGCTTCTGCTAATATCGAAGAATCATGATGACCTACTTGGAAAGAAACGAGCGTTCCAACATTTCAAAATACGGCTCCACGAACCTCTTCTGTCATTTGATCTATATACTGATTAGCCATTACGAGGTTGAGTTTATATTTACGTGCTTCTGAGAGAATAGTAGAAAAACTATCAGTCGCAAAGTTTTGGAACTCATCAACATAGAGATAAAAATCCTTTCTTTCAGACTCAGCAATGTCAGCCCGACTCATCGCATCTAGCTGAAATTTTGTAACCATCATAGCTCAAAGTAGACTTGATGCATCCTCACCAATTTTTCATTTTGAGAGATTTACTATGATAATTTTTTTATTATCCATAGCCCATCTCATAGAAAATGAATTTTTAGGTTGTCCTAAAACATTTCTTAAAATCGTAGAAGAGAGAAATTGACCAACTTTATTAAGTATAGGTCCAGCAGTTTCATTTCTTTGCTGGGGAGTTAGCTTTCAGTATTCATGAGTCCAGAATTTTTTTACAACAGGATCAGTGATTTTATTCACGACCTTATTTCTGTATACCTCACTTGTAAGCATAAGAGGTATTGAGATAAGTGTCGTGTTAGGATACTCCATAAGAGCCATGATAGTATTCCTGAGTGTATGCTCAAGTCTCGGCCCCCAAGAATCTCAAAAAATTCTTTTAAAAATTCCAACTAATCCAGATGCCACGAAAGACCTTTGGTCATCAGCAATATTTTCCAGCATATTAAATGCAATCGGCCAGTCTTTATCCGAAGGGTCAAAGATTATAGTTTGATTTGTTCTCTTTTTAGGAATATGACCAATGACAGCTTCTGCGAGATCTCCATGAGGATCTATAACAGCAACTCATCTTCATTTATTTATGTCATCAAGTATCATATTTTCTAGCAGCACAGATTTTCCCATACCTGTTTTTCAAATGATATACATATGTCTACGTCTATCATCTGGTCACATACCAAAACTCATATCCGTTCCTCTGAAATTCGTCTTTCAAATTGGTGTAAGATACGTTTCTGGGCTCACATCATCACTGAGATCCGGATCAATAATCGGAAGATTAGATGGTGGTTCAAATGCTCTACTACTCACCCAATTTATATATGGAGTTTTAACATAGCTTGTTGGTAGATGTACAAATCAAGATAACTCTGGAGTAGAAAGTATAGTTTTAGAAATTATATCTCTCTTTTTAGCTCACTGTATATCACTCTCATCTTTAGAAATATGCTCTAACTTTAGTCCATTTTGTCAAAATTGAGTATAGACTGACAGAGTTGATGCAATCTCAGTAATAGCGCTTCTCACCTCTAGATCATTTTCTCCTGCTGATATAATATTTATGTCAACATCATATGCTTCACTAGATAATTTGGTGAGAAATTTTGGATCTATTTTATCAGGATTTTCCAAGATATCCTTAGTTTTATCAGCTGTCACTCTCTCATCAGCTTCAAGAGGTTTTATATCTACTGTTTCTGGTTTTGGTACTATCATTGAAATAAGTTTCCCCAAAAGTAAAATTGGTAGAAATACGAGTTTTAATATTTTAAAACTTGGGTGAAGTTTAATTTTTTTTATTAGATTAGGAGAGCTTGATGTCAGAACTTGAATAATTCTCTTCGCGTCTTTTTTCCAAGAATTAGATGTTACAGGACGAAAATTTACTTGAAAGGTATTAAGCGTGTAGATTCATGTTTTTGAGAGAGCTCCTGTAAGAGATGAAAATGGATCTATATCTAGTCATTTCCCTACTGAGACTCCAGGGTCTTCAAAAGTTTTCAAACTATAGAAAAAATGTTTCTTTGTAGTTATTTTTCATACCATTATTTTATCATTTGGTATCTGCTCTAAATAATCTCAAACAGCAGATATCTCAACATTAGAAAAATGTGCATATATCTGATTTACGAGAAATGATACATATTTTTGCGGGCAAATAAGAAAAAAACGTATTCTGTTCCCTACTTTTGTTATTTCAAAACTGAAAGATTCTCATGCGTTTTTACCACCATAAGCCCTGTGTAAAATAACCAGAATTTCGTTAAAAACTGCTGGTCACTTCTCATTTTGCTTATCAACAAGTATTTCGAGTATCTTTTTTTGCATGCCTATAATAAAAAATATGCTATTAGTATAGCATATTTTTAAATAAATGTGAAGTAAATTTACACTTCAAATTCGTTATCATCTTCAGGATGTTCTCTATGGTATTCTTCAACATTTATTAGTCCTGTTCCCCACAGCCCGTGTTGGCTACAACTTGCTCTAATTTCAAAATCATCAAGTCCAGATATATCAAATTCTGCTACAGGGTCTTCATCCATCATTATAAAAACTTCTTCTACTATATGCCCCTCATCATCAATAAGGTATATAGCTGTTACTCTATGATCTTCCCCACTTGGATGCATTTCTTCCTCTTCTCCAACACAAACTTCTACTTTGTCCATATCCAGGTGGATAATTCTCGGCATATGTTCTCGCTCTATATGTGTGAGTTTATCCATATTTTCTGCATAAATTACCTCATCTTCTATTACAGAAAAATCTTCAAAACTTCCATCACAACTTGGGCAATGTACCTCCTGAGAAATTTCATCTATACCTGTCCCAGGCTCAATACCATCGTCTATTTCTCAGAGTGCTTCATCATATATGTGTCAACAATTCACGCAAAGAAATCTCATAGCTATAAAGTTATAAATACATTTCAGTATTTTAGTATATGCCCTTATACTACGTCAAGAAAGTAAAATAATCAAATTTTTTATGCATTTTTACTCAGAAAAAAATAAAAAACATCTCGAAGAATATATAGGAGTAAAACCTGAACCAGCAGAGTATGAAATACTTCTCTGGGAAAAAGTATCACAGTATAATTATTATTTTTCAAAAATTCCCTGAATATTATGAATTGCGGTATGTAACTCTTTGGCTATGAATAGTGCTCATAAAGATTCAGACATAGATTTATTTATTATCACTAAAAACAATAGGCTTTGGACAGTCAGGATTTTAATGACTATTTTTTTAACTCTTACATGAGAAAGAAAAACTTCTAAAAATCATGCAGGAAAATTTTGCCTCTCTTTCTTTATCACAGAAGATGCTCTAAATTTTGAAAATATAGCAATAAGAGATGATATATATCTTGCGTATTGGATTGATAATTTAAAACCAATTATTAATAGAAAAAATATATTTTCCGTCTTTTATAACGAAAATGCTGAATTATTAGGGAAAAACAAAGAAATAGATCAGAAAATAGTTGAACATCCTTTGTTAAAAACATCATTTTTGTTAACATTTTGTTGAGATTTTTGTGAAAAACTCATAAAATGAGTATTTTTTTCACGAACAAAAAAGAGCTTTCAAAAGCTTTGAAAACCCTTTGGAGTAATTATATCTGATGATATGCTCAAGTTTCATAATAAAGACAGAAGAAAAGAAATCAGAGACAGTATTATTTCCTCTTAACTTCGACTTTTCAAATAGCTGTATCTTCTATTTCTAAAACCTTGAAACAAAGTTGATGTTCTATTTCTTGTCACTCCTCATCGTATATTGGAAAACAGATTTCTTCATCTTTTTCAGGAAACCTTTCAAGCTTATGAGTAATCATATAACTCACTGTTTCACTTCAAAACTCTTTCTCATCCATTCCTAAATCCTCGAGTTCTAGCGCAAATTCATCAACTATATCATGCAAGAGTATAGTTGAGTCAATAATATATGTATTCTTTCCTTTTTCTACAATTTCATCAGTTTCAAAATCTGTTTCATCATGGATCTCACCAAATATTTCTTCGATAATATCCTCTATAGTCGTTATACCAGCGACTCATCCGTACTCATCCATAACCACAGCTATATGTTGCCTCGTAGTTTTAAAGGTATCTAAAAGATTATCAATTGGTTGATTAATAGGCACTTTCAAAAACTTTTTGAAATGTAGAGTTTTTAATAGATTACTATTTCTCCCAGCTTTCCGTTCTCTGAGAATATCTCTTATGGTAATAATTCAAATAATATTATCAATTTGATCGTGATACACAGGAATACGACTATGAGTGTGAGTAAGATAATACTCTAATGCATCTTCGATAGTAACTTCATCAGAAAGAGCATCAATTTTTACTCTCGGGACCATTATTTCCTCTACCAAAGTATCTGAAAACTCTAGAGTATTTTTCAAAAGCATATGTTCATCATCCTCGAGCGTCCCTGCATCTTTACCTAAATCGATAAAAGTTTGGATTTCAGCTTCCGTAATTCCAGTTTGTACTCATTTTCATGTAAAAAGTCGTATCATTTTTTCCAAAATAAATACTATCGGAAACATAAGAGTTATCAGTATCTTATATGGATATGCGACAAGAAGAGAAATTCTCTCTGCATTTTTTGAGGCAAAACTTTTCGGAACAATTTCTCAAAAAACAAGTATGAGAAAAGTAATAGCTCACGTGGCTATACCCACTGCAAAAGCTTCTTCCATACCAGAGTTTCTCGCAAATGTAATAGAAATTTGTGTTGCAAGTGCTGCTGCATATACATTCACTAGATTGTTTCACACTAAGATAGCAATCAGGAGTCTATCTGTGTTAGATTTGATACTCGCAAGAGCCTTAGCTCAAAAGAGTTTTTGTTTTAGGAGGGTGTCTATTTTATGAGACGGGAGACTCATAAGAGCTATTTCAGTTCCTGAAAAGAAACCTGAGAGAATAAATAAAGCAAGGAACAGTAAGTACTGCGAGGGGTCCATAATAGTTAGTAATGAATAATGAGGATATTATATAGTTTTTCTCACGATGTAAAGTCCTACTTGAGTCAGAAAACCTCAAACATATCTCATATAAGTTTTCACTGATCATCTACCAATACATGAGATCATAGATAAGATAATACGGATTCATCTGTATCATCAATCGGATTAATATATATTCAACTTCAAGTCACAGAAGATTCTCAGCGAATTTGATAGAGTAGTGCTCAAGAACCAGTATTTTCTATAAAAAGTGCATAATCATTTTCAATAAAATTAAAATTATAAGCACTTCCTGTTCCTGTAGCTATAGATAAATCATCTTGTAAATATCATACTCCACCTGATTGTCAGGTCCCGGTTAATACACTATTAACTACCATTTCATTAGAATCATTATATATATCTCTATCTATTTCATATAAAAACATAGCATGATCACCATTTATATCTACTTTTAAATATCATGATCACGTAGATCATAAAGTTTGATGAATACCGTTTAAATTATTAGGATTAGCTTGAATATATTGTTTTATTTTTGTGTTGGACCAAAAAGCGTTGTAGAGTCATGATCATTCTAATATGTATCCATATGTCATGAGTTTTGCGTCATTATCATTATCATAATACCCATCAGGATATAGAGTCCCTCAGGTAGAGGAAGTACTAAAGTTGTCACTATCAAAGTTATCATCTATCATGTCAGACGAATAATATCAAGTGTTTGGAATAGTAATTGTTGTCGAATCTGAGTCCGAGAAAACTCACACTAAACTCCCCGAATTCACACCTATTTGAGAACCATCAAACTGAGCAAACTCAAGATCATTATAATCACTGTTAAAAAAAATATTAAGATCTATTCCATTATGCGCTGCAGAAGCATGACATACTATTGAGTTATCCAAATATCGAATTGTTGTATCTACTACTCAAGGAGATACTGTAGTTCAACTCATAGTTATACCTGTAGGGCAAGATAAAATATCTACATACCCACTTCAAGTAGCATTAAGGTCATTTGAATATTTAATAGAAAGATCACCTTTTGTCTTAATAATACTAGCCATAGATACCTCTATATTTCTATTATCATATTCTACAGATAGCTGAACTGCGATATTGAGAACTACAGTAGCCATAAAAACTCAAATTACTACAAGTACCATAGTATAGACAAGAACCGTAGCTCTTAAAGATTTAATATACTGCATTAAAATACGAGTGAATAAGTAAATATTTCGTCTCTTGGAAGAGTATTCCAATTTTGTCACTTAAAATTAGGATTATAATATGGAAAAATATCTAATGTCATTTCAACGGTTGATCCTGTATTAAAACTTTCTAATTGAAAATCTCGTAGGTTAAAAGTATCAAATAATTTATCTGGAAAAAAATCATAATCATAGACTATAGTACTATCAGAATCGATATTAGACATTTCAACTGATGATAATGCCCTGTATCATAAAACACTATTATGATAAATATCTCACTGAGAGACTGGTGATAAACGTAATGTTTCTTTGTCTGTAACTCAAATTAATACTCAACTTTGGCCATCTGGAGCACGAAGAATAGCAACATCAAATCATATATCTGAATAATCATGAAGTACTTCTAAATCTCCAGTATCTAGGATAGTAGTAAAACCATAAAAATTTTTTAAAAAATTTGCTTGAGAAGATGATCGAGAAATACCCAGAATAGTATCACCCATAAAGTAAAATATTCATCAAAGCAAAATAACCGATATAGTAATAGAGACCATAAGCTCAACAATGGTAAAAGCAATTAGATTTTTGTCTAGAGATATGTACTTCATGCTGCTTGCAATTTACGTGAAAAAACTTACTCTTAATATAATATTTATTATATACGAAACTAACTTTTATCAAAATGATACAATCTACGAAAGCCGAGTCATTTGTTTGAATTATTGTATGAGTATTTATTTTAGCATTTGTAATGCTCTGAATAGTAAATATTTTAATATTTAGCACTGATGTAACTGCTAAGTACAATGAAACAAATCGAATACAGGTTTTAAAACAAAATCTTACCAATGTAGTAAAAGATCTTGATACATCAGGACTACAAGAAAATGAATTATTTTATGTTCATAAGAACAGAGCCACAGCACCTTGAGATAATAAATTTGAAATATATACTGGTGCTACAAACGAAAACTATCAATATATCGATGAGCTCTGAAACAATGTAGCAGATATAAATACTTTTGAGGGAGATATATATTCTCAAATACTCTGGGTAGCAAATGAAGATATTACGTTTCTAGATCAAAATCAAGTTATAAAAGCAAGTATTAAAAAATTAGTGAGAAAATAAAATATAATAATAAAATCCCTCAGAGAATTCTCTGAGGGATTTTATTATTATATAATTACCATTCTCATATTTTCTTGCTGCTATCATAATCCACTCCATCTACACCATAAAGTTCAAATGTATTTGTTGCTGTATTATATCGTATCGGTTGAGATTGATTAGGTATGTTAGAACCATAAGTGTAGGTTATGTTTTCATCATATGTTCATGTTTGTATTCATTGATTATTAAAGTCCCATCAAGAAACAGATGGAATAACAACCTGTGAAGCGTCAAAAGTCATTGAATTAGTTACTGAACCATTACTCATTCAAAGGAATCAATCTATTCACTGAACATGTAATGAAGGGGTATATATGTTAGTATTATCATAAATAAGTGTTTCTCAATAGTGCGTAAGATTTTCATCTCTAAGGAACAGATTCCAAGAATGACCATTACTATATAACCTAATGTTATTAGATATACCTCAGGCCATATCTACTCACTGAGCTGAATTCTTATAAGATGCGATATTATTTAAAAATCTTGATGTTGTAGCATATGAATATCAGATTCATTCATACTGATTATTAAATGAAATCGCATTATTAATACTGTTATTTAATCCTATTTTTGGTCATCTTGTATTGTTATACGCTAATACATTATTAATAGTGGTTCATTCTGTAAATGTTGCTCATATAGCGCTTGTTGTGTTATTAAAAGAAATGATATTATTAACCATATGAAAGTCACCTTGTAGAGAAATAGCATTATTACTATTATTGTATGCAATTATATTTTCAAGAGTCATATTATTTCTTGTAATTCATATTCAATTCTCCGTTCAGCTAATAACAACATCTCTAATTGTTGAGTCTTTAATACTAAATCACAATGCTGAAGCCTTTGCATGAGTTCATCATGATCAATCCTGATCAAGATACAAGTTGATTCATGCAAAGATATTATTTTGCAAAGAAGAAGAAAATCAAGAATAGAAAATTGAGGCATAATTGTATGTTGTAGGAACACTGCTAATATATATATTAACATCTCAAGCTCACACAAATGCAGTACATGAGGAGTTAAGATACATTGTATATTTAGCTAGTCATCATCATGAAAAAGCTCAAGAAGTTAAAATATAATCTCATGTATTAAAGTGATAAACTGTGTTTGCAGATATCGTAGTTGGTAATGTATCTATTCAAGGATACACTTCTACCACTGATATACCTGATGGATTACAACTATTAACTGTCCAATAATCATCAAATGGTTCAGTTGGATCAAATACGTCAGCTAGATCAGGGGGTAAAGTATATCATCATCAGTCACAATCACTTAATGCAACATCACTAGGTACATTATTCCTAAATGCTAACCACTCAGAACTTGTCTTAGTTGGTACAAAGTATGAATTACTTCCTGTATGCCTAACATTTTGACACGTACTATGTGCATCAATCTCTGTATCTGTAGTAGTTGTCTGATACCCAGTACTCACTGTATTTATTGCCCAAACACTAAAAGGCACTATAAAAATAGTGCTTAATAGTAAGCTTATTGATATTTTTAAATTATTATTTTTCATTCTGAAAGAAGTATTATTTTAGAAGTAACTCAACTTGTTTTTTAAGTTCATCAATTTGTTTTTGTTGTTCTTGTACTGTTTGTATAAGAGGTACAACTAATTTTGCATAATCTACAGCAAGGTATCAGTCTTCTCTTTCAACCACAGCCTCTGGGAATACTTTTAGTACATCCTGCGCTATAACTCAAACATCACTTCCTTTTGCTTGGTCTTTCCAGTCATATGAATAAGTTCGTAATCAAGAAAGAACACTTTTTCAATTACTGTACGGTAGAAAATTTGTTTTTAATCGCTTGTCAGAGCTATAAACAAAAGCATCTGCTATAGCATCCCCATTAACATCAATTCACGATTCATTGATTCTAAAATACTCTGTAGTATTCACTGAGCTACCACCCGTAACACCACTTTTTACTTCAAAAACCATACTTGCATTAGAGGAGCTATCAGTATTTACTACTATACGAGCAGCATTACCATTTTGGTCAGGAGTCCCGTCTTTATGGTTAAAAGTTAGATTTGCATTTCATTGACCATCATTGATAGTGAGTGCTACAGAACCATTTCAATTTCAAGCTATCAATTCTCCTACTTCAAATACTGCAGCATTATTTAATTCACTATTACCAACACTATTTTCAGCAAGATCACTTGCAGTAAGGGTATTATTTTGTAT
>JAHDCR010000014.1:8028-22042 GCA_020629795.1 Candidatus Altimarinota bacterium | reverse complement strand
ATAGAGATGATGTTTTAGATATCATGAAAAATACTCAGGCTCGAATCCCCAAAGCTAAGTTTGAGGCAAAAAGAGATATGTATATTTTTGAGGAATATTTAAAGATAGTAAAAACATAAACATATTGACATATTATTTAAAATAATTATAAATATAATATGTATTTTTTTACTATAATTATATGGTTAATGCTCAAAGCACTGTAGAATGAAAATATCCAGTCTTAACTAATGTGAGATGGACCAAAGATAGAAAGATAGAACTATTAAAAGTTTTAGAAGAATGTAGTGATGTAGAAAGAAATGATATCATGTGAAAACTAGATTTAAGTGAGTCAGAAATTTTTGCTATTAAAGATAAATTTATCCCTAAATTCTCTCTTGCAAAAAAGACAGTAAGTCAAATGTGAGATCAAGTTGCTCAATTGATACAACAGTGAAACCATAGAACAGATATTGAAGATATTAAGTGAAATTTTTCAAAACAAGAACAGAATGTGCTTAGAGTATTGAAACTCTATAATTGAAAAGTTGTAGATAAACAAATATTACACAACGCTATTGAAGAAACAGATACAGAAGAAAAATTAGTCGATGTAATTATATGTAAAGTTAGAACTAAGCTGAGTGAGGATTGCCCTTATGAAATTGAAACAGTATGGTGAAGATGATACAAACTGATTAAAAAAGAATCCAATTAAATCTCTTTTTTAATTCTAAAGTTATTAAATGAACAATAATAACTAGATAACAGATTTTTACACTTCTCATACCTAAAAATAATAGTATATTTCAAAGTATACTATTATTTTTTTGTTTATGCTAAAACCTCAAACACTTGAGTTCCTCTCTGAGTTATCAATGCACAATGATAGACTCTGGTTCAAGGAGCATAGAGCTCAGTATGAATTCGCGAGACAGGACTTTGTGCAGGAGCTTGATAGATTTACTGAAATAGCAGTAAAGATTGATCCAAATCTCACTGACTGACTCGCTGAGAGACATATGTTTCGAATCAATAGAGACGTCAGATTTTCAAAAAACAAGCAGCCATACAAGTCTCATATGAGCTGATACATCGCTCCAGGATCAAAGGCTAATATAGAGTTTCGAGCCTGTTATTATATACGAGTAAAACCATTTGATAGCTTTATCTGAGGAGGAAATTATTCTCCAAGCAAAGAGTACCTTGCTAAAATCAGAGAGCGAATCGCAACTCATGGTCATGAGCTTGAAGCTATTATAACTGATAAAAAGTTTATAAAATACTTCTGAGAATTAAATCAAAACAACAAGCTTAAAACGGGTCCAAAGTGATATCCAAAAGATCATAAATATATAGAGCTTCTCAAATATAAAAGCTTTTCAGCTCGCAGCTATATTTCTGACGAAGACTTAGAAAGTGAAAACTGACAAAAAGAATACAAAAAAAGACTTAAGGCAATCAAGCCACTGGTATCTTGGCTCAATAGCATTTACATATAATAAAAGAAGCTTTAAAAGCTTCTTTTATTATTTTCATAATATATCATCATCGTCATCTACATCTTTAGGTGGAAAAACACTATGAGATACCTTGTAGAGTTTTCCATCATTTCTCTGAAATATGCTTAACTGACCGTTAGGTTCTAAATAACACCGAGAAATTGTTCAGGTTTCTTTGATTCATTGGAGCCTAAGTTTACTAAAAAGTGCTTTTTTAGGAATTCGCTTCTTTGCTAAAATCTTTTCATGAATACTCCCATTTTCTATAAGCACTATTGGGTCTGGAACTGACATATTGAGAAAGTAATCACTTTTCATAGTCAGAACCGAGAGCCCTTCTTTGAGAAATATTACAGCTGCTATTGCCACGAGTCAATATATAAGTGGGACTGATGGATAAAACATCGGATCACCAGACGCACTCCCTAAAGCAATAACGAGGAAATAATCAAAAAAGCTCATTTCTTTGAGTCCTTTATTACTTACAACTCTCAGGAGTACTACAGCAAATACAAATATTATAATAACTCGAACTACAATCTCTAAGAGAAATAGCATATCAGCCTCTCATAGAAACATACGTACAAACTCAAAGGATTGAAAATCAAATTCCATAATTTTTAAATTACATAATAAAACTTAAAAATATATTATTCGCAATATGTAAGGAAATTGATATAAAACTTATCAATACTTTTCTTGCCACTGTTTTTTTAGCTTTTTATAATCTTCGTCTTCTCTCGCTTGTAAATATTTTCCATAAAATATTCTCGCTGACTGAGCTTTTTCATTTGTGAGAGCATCTGTTTCTTGTGGAAGTATTTTTTTAGTTTTTGTATTTACGTAGTGCTGCTGATTGCGCTGGTTGAATTCTTTAGGGATTTCTCAAATTGCCTTTGGTTTTTCTAAATTTTCATTTGAGTATTTTTTTCCTGATGCGTGATTTGCATATCTCCGAGAACGTGTGTAGCCCATTTGGAGAAATTTTCGTGCCATATCCATTCCAATAAAATCATTATTTTTTTTGTACTGTAAAAACTGCTCATAAATAGCTTCACTGGATTTAGTCGCTATTTCTGGATTTTTAAATCTCCAGTTAGGGAGAATTTCTGATTTGTATGGTTCAACCACCAAAACACCCTGCTCTCACTTACCGACACGGTAGAGCTCAGGGTGTTTTCTCAGATCAAGGTTTTTATAATCGAGACTATAATCAAACTTTGGACGAGCCATTATGCATTCTCATTAAAGTATTCTTTCAGTTCATCCTCTATTTTTTCTTGTTCTTTTGATACTTTCTCTCAGTCATTCAAATTATACAGGAGATATCCTATTGCAGCAAAAGCAAGTAATTTTTTCATAATAATATTTTATAATATAATATATTATTTATACGAAATATTAGTATGTATTTTGTATGATATTATATGAAATTTTGTACTCCAATAACTATGAGTCCTGCAATGATTGAGAGTATAAAGCTTCACATTACTTTTTTTCCGAATTCCGGACTCCCGAGTCTCCAAGCTATAGTTCCCTTTACGAAATTATTAGACATAACTGCAAGTAATACAGTGCTCGCAGCTACAGCAAAAGTAATATTCCCAGCACTAGAATCTACTGCCATAGTTTGCGTGATAGCATCTACGTCAGCGAGTCCTGAGATGATACCAAGTGCTGAGTAAAACAGTCATTCTCCCCAGATATCTTTGTAAACTATACCGACTCCTGAAATAAATTTTATTAGCACTATAACAGTTGCAAATTGAAGAGCTGGAGCTATTCTGAATGGACT
Organism: Candidatus Altimarinota bacterium; assembly: GCA_020629795.1. Lineage (GTDB taxonomy): Bacteria > Patescibacteriota > Gracilibacteria > BD1-5 > UBA6164 > JAACSU01. The sequence continues at coordinate 18,763 of JAHDCR010000014.1, read as the reverse complement.
TCTGATATTTTCACTACTAACAGATTTTTTTACATTTTCATTTTTACTTTTGAGATAAAAATATCCAGTACAAGCTAAAAATGTTACAAACATTATCCCCCCAGGGATTATGATAGCACCAAAAAGTGACGCTGAGAAAAACAATACAACGATAAAAACTCTCACAAACATGATACAACTCGCAAGAAGGGTTCCAATAACATATGAGTTAATATTCTTCGGATCTTCAGTAGATTTTTGCGTCATGCTCGCAGTCGTAGCCGTTGAGGATACCATTCCCCCGAGGAGTGATGAGAGCATAATAGATGAGTTTGAACCTACAAATTTTGTGAGTATGTATCAGAGATACGAAACTCATGACATAATTACTACAAAAAACCAAATAGAGTATGGATTAAAAAAAGCAAAGCTTGTCAGCGCAAAATCTAATTCTCTCCCAAATAGAAAGCTAGAAATATCCGAAATTGAAAATCTCGTATCAGGAAGTAATGGAAGTATTACAAAAGCTATAGCTCAAAACTTCAGCGTTGTTCGTAGCTCATCTTTTGAAATATATTTTCCTAGTCACTCAAACATATCTTTTGATGAGAGGAGAAACGTGAGCAGTATAGCAAAAATGATTGCAATCTGCGCGTAACCGAGAAATACTAATACTCATACAAAATACGTGAGAAATGAAACAATCTCAGTTGCTGGAGAAAGAGCCTTTTCTTTAAACACGCTATATGAGAAATAAATACTCACCAGAATTGTTATAAGTATAAGTCCTACGATAATAAAAATATAGTCTGTTACGAGATAGGCATCCAACCACGTCATCAGTGCTCAAAAAATAGCTATCAGCGCAAAAGTACGAACAGATCCAAACTCAATATCTGTAGGAGTATTTTTTATCTTGTCTACAAACGTTTTTTTATGCTTTCCAATATCCTTATCTATACCGATAAGAGCTCAGAGTGCTCCTGAGAGGAGAAATCAGAGAAATATGTTTTGCAATGTTGTGATGTCCATAGGTTTAATTTTAGTAAATATTTTAAGTATTGTATTTTAATACTGTTCTTTGAGAAATTTTTCTTTCAGTTCCCTACACCTCTTAATATCTACTTTTTCTAGATTTTTTACTACAAACTGTTGCCTTCATTTTTCGAAGGTTTCTTTGTTATCTGCGACAAAACACCAGTAGAGATAATTAAACGGGCAAGCATCGTCAGTGTATTTTTCTTTGGGATTGTGCTGAGAGTTTTTGTAATAATCCGACATCTTTTGAATATAGTTGGCTGAAGCTACATAGGGCTTTGTAGCGAGTTTTCAACCATCAGCAAATTGACTCATTCATAATACATTTGGAGTCACGACCCATTCAAAGGCATCGGTATAGTACTCAAAAAACCAATGGTTAAGCTCATGGGGATCGAGATTACAGAGCAGAGCAAAGTTCCCGATTATCATGAGCCTCTGTATGTGATGAGACATATTTTCACTATGTACTTGCTGAAGTGTAACTTTGAGTGAATTAATGGGGCAATTTTCAGGATTCTTCCAAAAATATTCTGGGAGAGGTCTTGTGTGACCCAGAAAATTTTCTGTATAAATGGTATCTTTATACGAGTGAAAAAAATGATACATATACTCTCTCCATCAGAGTACTTGCCTGATAAATCACTCTTTGTTGTTCATAGCCGTATCTCTCTGTTCTACAGCTTTTACGACTTCACGAGGAGTAAGCAATCCATAATTTATAGAACTTGAGAGTAGTGAGTGATGTACATAGGCATCATCCTCATACATCGCGTCCTCTAGTCTCCCGAAATTATCAAGATGATGCTCTAGAAAATAATCTATAAGCTTAAGTGATTCTTTTCTATTTGTAGGATAAGTAAATTTAGATTCAAATTGATAATACTCCTCTGCCTCTTGCCAGTATTTATTTTTTTCTAATTCAAAACTCCAGCTTCTCTCATGTTTTCTATCATATTTTCTATTTTCCTTGTCATAGTTCCATTCTCAGCCTTCTGGTTTTCCGTCATCAGTTATGAGAATATTTTCACGTTTTCTCATAAATCTGTAAAAATACTCCATAATAGGTGGCTTTTTATACTGCTTTTTAAAATCATCATGAGAGAGAAAGAATGATTGAGAATCCTGTGTAAAAGTCAGCTTTATATCATATTTTCTGAGCTGTTTTTGTATTTTTTGAAAATTTTTAAATACATAATCTTCTACTGGATTTATGAGTACAAACTCTGAGATATTATGTTGTTGTGAGTATTTTTTAATTCAGGAAATAAAACTTTCTTCAATAAGAAACTCTGCAGTCTTTCACTGCTCTTTCAAACTCTCGATAAGATGTTTTCATCCGGCATAGTCGATAATTTTGCTATGAGTATTTAATTGCAACTCCCTCCCCTGAAAATTTATTTTTCAAATATTGTGAATATATAAAAAGTGAGTATAATCTGTATATAAATACTGCTCTCAGAGTTGATTATATAATACTATTTGGCATAAAGAGTTATCCGACATGAAGCAAAAAATTAATATTATTTGGTGTAAAAAGAATCTCAGAGTCTATGATAATGAGATTTTAGAAAATATAAACCCAGAAGTCCCAACGCTCTGAGTATATTTTTTTGAGCCGAAAATTATGAGTCTTCCTGATTATTCAGATTTTCATTTGCAATTTACCTTTGAATCTTTAATAGAACTACAAAAGTCATATCTTGAACTTTGAATTCCACTTTTACTTCTCCCCTTTGACGCAGAAGAATGATTTAAAAAACTCTCTGAGTATTTTGACATATTACATATCTCAGCACATGAAGAGACTGGAAACTGGGAAACTTTTCAGCGTGACATAAAAGTACTCTCCTATTGTAAGAGATCTGCAATAAATATAACTGAGTATCCTACTAATTGAGTAGTGAGAATATTAAAAAATAGAGATCATTGGCAAAAAATATGGACTCAGAGGATGAGTAAGAATATTTTCACAGCAAAAGTTGTTCTCAATACTATAAAAATCCCAACTAAGCTATGTGATATTTCAAAGCAAACTAAGACACAGTATTTAGAATATTTTAAGACTTATCGAAACAATAACCTACAAAGCTGATGAGAATCTCAGGGAATGAAAGTTCTAGAAAATTTCCTCGAAAATAGGAGCATGAAATATATGTATAATATTTCAAAACCCTTTGAATCGCAAACTTGGTGTTCTCGTCTTTCTCCCTATATTACATATTGATGTCTCTCACTCAAGTCGGTTCTTCAGGCTACTGAACAAAAAAGACAAGAACTGAAAAATATTTGATCACAAGCAGCTAAAAATCATAGAAAATCACTACAATATTTTATCTCTAGACTCCATTGGCAATCTCACTTTATACAGAAACTAGAGGATGAGCCAGAAATGCAGTTTAGAAACCTTAACAGAGATTTTGACACTATTCGTCAGGAAATAAATACTGAATTAATTGAAAGAGTCTTTTCTAGCAAGTCAGGTATTCCATATATAGATGCAGTAATTCGTCAGCTTCAGCAAACTGGTTGGTGTAACTTTAGGTCTAGAGCACTGCTCGTGAGCTTTATTTGTAATACATGTCAGCAGCCATGGCAGGCAATCGCTCCAAGAGTTGCAGCCCTCTTTACTGACTACGAACCTGGAATCCATTATCCACAATTTCAAATGCAAGCAGCAACAACCGGCATTAACACCGTGCGAATTTATAATCCAGTTTATAACTGACAACAAAAAGATCCTGAGTGAAAATTTATTTACCACTTTATGCCCGAACTGAAAAATGTGCCTATAGAGTTTATACACGAACCACATCTTTGGGAATGATTTGAAACCCTAGACTATCCTCAGCCGATTATAGATATAAAATCAGCAAATAAAATAGCAAAAGATCTCCTCTGGACTACAAAATGAAATGTATTAAAATCAGATAAAGATAAAATCATTAAAAAACATGCCAGTAGAGTATTTCACTGAGATAGAAGAAAAAAGAAAACTCCCACAAAAAACCTTCAAAATGAAAACCAAATAACTTTATTTTAATGGCTATGAAAACTAAAAATTGCAGTATCTGTAATTGTGAAATATCTCACGCATATAGAATTAAAGTTACTCAGTGAAAACTATGGATATTTGTTTGTTGAAAGTGCTGCCTCAAGTCAAAAAAATGAAATTTTTATAAGTATTGATGAACCTGGAAGTCCAAGAAAAAATAATTACTAAATTCTTACATTCTCCGTATATTATATTCATACATTATTAGTAAATAAAATTTATGACAAATCTCGGAATAAAAAATGAGAATATGGACTCTACAGTAGATATTCTCCATAAGCATCTAGCAACTGAAATAGTTTTGAACTTAAAAATTAGAAATTTTCATTGGAACGTTGTAGGAATCCATTTCAACGACTTACATGAATTTTTTGAAAAAATGTATGATACATGAGCTGAATATGCAGATGAAATAGCAGAAAGGATCAGAATGCTCGGGCATCATACACACGCAAGTATGGAGGAATACGTAAAAATGACGTATGTACCAGAAGAAAAAGATATCAGAATGGATTCTGACAAAATGTTAGAGCAACTTCTCAGTGATAATGAAACAATTATTAGAGAAATGAGAACAGATATTTTAAAAATTGCAGAAACTGATGATATGGGAACAGAGGATTTTCTTACTGGTTTGATTCAAAAACATGAAAAAGATGCTTGGATGCTGAGAAGTCTTTGTAATAAAGGATAATACATCTGACCATAAAAAAACACTTCAACTAGAAGTGTTTTTTATTTTATGAAAATGCTTCGTTTTCATCATATAACCTTTTTAAAAATGATAAAAAATCTGACTCATTTTGAGATAAGTTTCTCAGTTTTTTAGAATTTTTAGTCGCGTTGTAGTATTTTCTAAATTTTTGGTTTCTAACACTTTCTACCGTATCCTCATGCGCGTAGCTTTCTTTTATCATTGTTCGTGTATTTCATAGTTTTTCACTCGCAGTATCAAAAGACTCTAGTATAATTTTCTTTCTTTTTTTGTTAGAAGTTTTAGGATACACTTCATCTATAAAAGTTTCAAAAACTATCATACTCGCATGCCAGGATCTAAAATCTTTGGCTGATATAACATCACACCCAAGCTCTCTCAAATACTGATTAATATTTTCAGGTGTAATCTCTTTTGTTTGCCTGTCCTGCGTATAAGAAAATATAAACTCAGCATCTTGTGCACATAATTCAAGTAAGCAATTTTTTAATTTTTTGTGTCTGATATGTATACTATGATCCTTTCCTGACTTTCATGGAAACTCTAAATATAATCTATGAGATTTTAAGATTAAGTTCTCACATCGAAGCGTAGAAATTCATATTGTACCATTTTCATCAAAATAGTGTCTATTTCCTACTCTAATGACAGTTTCGTCTAACAGGAGTAATGCTGTTCAAAGAGCAAACTCAAAAGAGTTTGTATCTGATTTTAGTAATTTTTTATAAGAAGCCCTAATTTCTCAGAGAATTTCTCAAAACAATATCAGAGTATAGGAGTTTATAAGTCTTCTTGCTTGTGTCCATTTCTCATGATAGATGTATTGTTTCCGACCTTTATTATCCTCTCACTGAGCCAATATGTGCGTTTTAGGACTCAGGGAAATATAAGTTTTTTTCCACGCAGGTGGAATCACTAGTTCTTCTATATATTTCAATATTTTCTTGTCTTTAATAGTATTTCACGCATCATCTATATAGACAAATTTTCATGGCTTTCATACTCTCTCGTACCATCATTCTACACTTTCACAATACTCCATGCCAAAATACTCTGCACACCGCAGATTATTTTTATAAAGTTTTTCAAGTTGTTTGTATTTTTTTTTCATAATTTTTTGGTAAAAAAAGTACTCTCACTTGTGTGAGAGTACTTGAAATGATGAAAATTATTTCATATCTCTCATTTCAGCTTCGATTTCAGCTACTTTTTCATGTGCTTCGTCTTTTGTATATCCATATTTTTCTTGGATTTTACCAGCAAGGATTTCTCCATCTGCTTTTGCCTCAGCAATTTCATCGTCTGTTAATTCTGCAAATTTCTTTTTAATATGTCCCTTAGCTTGATCCCAATTTCCTGATATTATATCCCAATTCATAATGTAATTATTATATATTAAAGTGATTCTAGTATATACTTACTCTGTAAGAAATATGTATATATTTTTACGCTTTTCTTCAGATAAGAAGATAGATTATGAGCCCTACAACTGGTAATAAACCAACTACGAGAAGCCAAATAATTTTGTTAACTAATGGCATACTTGAACCTAATATTTGTAGTAAAGCCCAGATAAATACTATAAGGTGTATTATTCCTAAAACTCAATATCACATAATTGAAATAGTTATATAAATAAAATAACACAGTTATGATACTGTGTTATTGTAAGAAAATTGATATAAACTACACTTCCCCATCTTGAGAGAGAATAACAGAAATAGGTTTCGTCAGCTGAAATCGAGCAAATATTATATTGAGACTAGCCATGAGTGGGACTGCTAAAAATGCACCAGCAATTCACCAAATACTTGACCAAAATATAAGTGAAATAAGAATTATAAAACCACTTAAATTAAGTCTCTTTCACATAAGTTTTGGCTCTATAATATTTCAGGTTATAAACTGTGGAATTAAAAGACAAGCAAGAAAGGCAAAAGACAATCACACAGTATCAAACTCAACAAAACTATACAGAAATGGAAGAGATAATGCTATTATACCTCAAATTGCAGGTATAAAATCGAGTAAAAATACAAAAAGTGCGAACAAAAGCGCATATTCTATACCAAAGGCAAACATTACTATAAAACTCACTAAACCATTAATAGATGCTACAAAAAACTTAGAGAGAATAAATACATTGAGATCTTCATAGATTTGACCGTAAATTGAATGAACTTTTTTTTCTGTTTTTTTACTCGTCAATATATCTAACTTTTTGATAAACATATCTTTTTCAAGGAGTATAAATATGAGTAATAAGCCAACTGTTGATAATCATCATGCAATACTACTGAATGTTCCAAGTGCGTTACTCCCTAGAGTTTTAAAATCTACACTTTCAAATATTTTTTTGTAATCAAATCCTCATAGAGCATCACCTACAAATCCTAATTTTCACAATAAAGCAGAGAATCATTCTCAAAATTTATCGAAATTTTCAACAAAACTGTCTATTTGTGATGATATAATAAATCCAATCAGAAAGAAAAATCACAAAAATATACCTCAAGTTAGCAGAGCCGAAAGACTGTTGTATCATGTTTTTTTATGAAAAAATTGAAAGATTCATGAAAATAATATGAGTAATAAAGTCGTAAATACCAATGTTACAAATATGCTTTTTCAAAGATATAGAACCACAAATCAGAGTCAAACAACAATTATCCATAAAGGGAGTAAGATTTTATTATCATTTTTCATACAAAGTTCTTAATAAATAATTATAATGTACTTATAAGGTATTATATATACTTTATTACTTTTTTACACTATTAGAGTGACAAAAATAAAAATCGAACATATAGATAATCTCATTTGATGAAAAAAATCTTGAAGCAATATAGGATCCAGAGCAGTTGGACATCACCTCAATAGGCTTGAAAGGTGAAAATATGAGCGAGCTATGAAAAATAAATTTCTGGAAATTACTAAAAAAGATAGAGTAAATTTAATTCATGTTTGGGATAAGGTTTGCTTAGCGCGAAAATGGAAAAACTTTATATTACTCAAAGATACAGAAACCGGCACATCTGAGATTCTCCGTGACGGTCTTCCACTTCAAAGTGGAGAAACAAAAACTTTAAAACATTTAATAAAAAATTATGTATAACAAAAATATAATAAAAATTGCCAGCTCAATTATAGTATGAACAGTATTGATCTCTTGATTATCGCAGGTTCAAGCCAACAATACTACAAATATGTATACTAATATTAGTGTTTCTACTAAAGCAAAAGTCGAAAAAAGACTCGCAAATTTTTTAAGGACTATTGGAAAATATGATGAGGAGAAACAAACTCAAGCATATGAAACACTCCAAAACAAAATAGACTTATACGAATCTCAATTTGATGTAAATTCTGAAATTTACTCAGTATTTGAAATGATAGACCTCATTGCAGAGCATAAGCTCGATACACAAAGTATCCTCTCTGATAGTCAGATTCTATCTCACGTTATATATTGAAATGATTTTCCTCATTATAATACAGCTCCAGTAGATGAAAATCCAAACAAAGAAACTGAAACTGATCCAGACTCTGACATGGATGATACCTCTAACTCTAATAACACACAGTTACAAAATGAGTATAGAGCTGATTTAGATACAGAAGATTTGAATGAAGTAGATAAAAATATTTTAGCTTGAAGCGCAAAGTGAATCCTAAACTTGCGAGTGAGAGCTAATTTAGAAGATATCAAGTCAGAAACAGTAGAGTTTAGATTTAATGAAAATATTGATAATATTGGTCTGGTTGGAAGACTCTATCATGATGGAATACTTGTATGAGAATCTTCTCAGTCGGATGCAAGAGGTACTGTTTTAACCATAGATAATATACATGACTTTATCATAGGGACTCAAACTAGTAATATTCAACTAGAGCTCGTAACACAAACTATAGGAAAAGAAGAAATATGAAAAACACTCAGTAACGTGAGAGTCGTAAGTACTACCTTTAAAAATAATACTTGAACTATCACCGGAGATTCAATCTCAGATAGAACCTATAATCAAGAGTCACGAAACTTTAACATAGTTCCAGCAGATGTTGTGGTAAGTAGTGAAATTGAATTTGAAAAATATGTTTCAACTGCGAACATCATAATAACTCCAAGTGTCGGAAACAATAATGATAATGGAAATATATTTTCTACTGTTTTAGAATCTATTACATTTCAAATCTCATCACTGAGTGAGTCAGGAACTATCACTATTTTTAACTCTAACGGTGTTCAAATTGGATCAGGGGCAGTTAATTCAGCATGAAATATTACTATTGATGTTGATTCAGATACTATATCAAGTTCTGGAGAAACATATAGAATTTCAACGACAGCTAAGGGAACCTTTATTATTTCTCAAGACTGAATATCTTACAGTGCAGGAAATAATACTTACACAAGTAATTTAGAATCTCAAATATTTTTAGGACAAAGATAGTATGAAACAATACAAAAAAACAATATTTTGGTTTCGACAAGACATCAGAATCCAGGATAATACATGATTATTCGAGGCTGTTTCAAACTCTCAACAGGTACTTCCTATTTTTATATTTGACGAAAATATAACAGACAATTTTTGATGACTTGAGGATCAAAAGTTCGGATTTCTCAGAGAAGCTCTAGAATACGCATCAAATGACTTGCAAGAAATATGATGAGATAAGATAATAGTTTTAAAGTGAAAACCAGAAGATATTATCCCAAGTCTCGTTCATACATATGAAATTGAGTGTGTATATACCAATACTTCTTACGGAACATATGGGAAAAATAGAGATGAAACTGTAGCTGAAAAGATTAAACACCTCGGCTGCAATTTTGAATCTCACAAAGATTATCTTTTAGCAGAGCCCCACGAGATAGAGCAAAGAAAGGTATTTACTCCCTACTATAAACTCTGGCAAAAACTCGATTTTGATTTTAATGAGCTCGAACTTACGAGTTTTACTCAGCTTAAAACATCAGAGCAAACAGAAGCTAAAGACTTTGTTTCCACAGTAAAACATCCATATTTTACCATGGACTTTTGAAAAGAGCGTTTTGATGAGCATATCAAAAAGTCTTATAACGAAACTCGTAATGATTTAGATATAGACGGCACTTCAAGACTCTCACCATATTTGAGGCACTGAGTATTTTCAATCAGACAAATATATAATAAAGCAAAATATACAAGTGAGAGTTATGTAAGCGAGCTCGCGTGGAGAGAGTTTTGGTGGCAGATACTTTATAACTTTCCAAATACGAAAGAGGAAGAATTTTTAGAAAAATACAGGTATTTAGATTGGGAAACTGATGAATACAAATTTCAAAAATGGTGCAGATGAGAAACCTGATACCCTATAGTTGATGCAGCCATGCGTCAGCTCAACACTACAAACTGGATGCATGGACGAGCGAGGATGATAGTCGCTAGTTTTTTAACCAAAGATATGCACGTAGATTGGAGGCTGTGAGAGCAGTATTTTAAAAAAATGCTCCTAGATTATGACGAAGCAGTAAATCTGTGAAACTGGCAGTGGTGAGCGAGCGTTTGAGCTGACCCGAAACCACTTAGGATTTTTAATCCAATCTTGCAAAGTGAAAAATTTGATAGTGAGTGAAAATATATAAAAAAATATCTTCCACAGCTGGAAAACTTTATGGGAAAGCAGCTTCATAATCCACTAGAAAACAACCTATGATATGCGAAACCTATTGTCGATCATACAATTGAGACTAAAAAAGCTCGAGAAATTTATAAAGCATCTTATGCTAAATACGAAGAGCAATCATGAAAATCTTAGATAGATGACAATACAAAGAGGCTAAAATTTGCAAGATTTGTAACAAACCATTTACCATCCGCAAAAAGTGGAAGAATAATTTTGAAGAAGTTTTATACTGTAGTGAAAGGTGTAAAAGGAGTAAATAATTCTCAAGTAACTTATTA
>JAHDCR010000014.1:0-7928 GCA_020629795.1 Candidatus Altimarinota bacterium | reverse complement strand
AACTTATTATCTAGCTGCTGCACTTATAGTTTTGATATTTCAATCGGACTCAATTACATCAAATCTTATATTACCAAATTCATCATTCATGGTACATCGAAAAAATAATCTTCAACTAAATTCTGAATTTGAATAATCTATCCCTGAAATTCCATAGCTAATTGAATTATCAACTAATATTCCTGCGGTACCAGCATCAATATTAAGATTAATATAATCTTTTGAACTGTTAATCAAATCAACTACGAATCACTCTACTGGCCTGTCTGGATTACATATATATTCTCACTCATCTAATACTACTGGATTAGAAAAATCAGCTTGGTTGTATGCTATAGCTCTTTCGATTTGAGCTCATGTACCCGTAACAGCATAGTCTGTTTTAAAATAGACCCTCATTTCCTGAGTAATATCTTCTATTGGTTGATCCCAGACGCTATCAGACAATAAATTTATAGGAGTATAGTCACTCTCCTGAAGTATAATACCTATCTTGCTCCCATAACTTGCCGGAAATCTATCTATATAGTCAGCAGCATATGACTGAGTAGTTCATGGCAAAATAGCTACTGAGTCTTCTAAAAATGTAAGGAGTTGGATTTTTTTTCTGTCTGAAGAAATTGCATAAATATAATAATCATCATCTTTTGGGTCTTTTCAACCATTAGTATAATCTATAGTTTCTAAAACATCTACTCCAGCTACTCCTTGGTATGCAATTCGAGATCAGCTTGAGCTTATTTCTCTATAATCATCAGGGAGTGGTAATGACTTTGATGCTGCATATGTTTGAAGCGAATCTGAAAGTTTCGTAAGTTGAGATAATCTATTTGAATCTCTTGCAGATGTCAGATATCCAGAATAACTCACAAATCATATAGTAGACAGTATTCACACTATTGTAATTACTACTATTAACTCAACTAATGTGAATCATCTCTTTCCCAGTATTAGAGTGTTGTATTTCATCTTTTTTTTATATTGAATATTATGAGTATGTATTGTAATTATTTTTTCTAAAAGCAAAAATACTCTAGGTTGATAATGTTATAATATATACTCTCCTGAAAAAATATCAATGAACAAATCTAGAATGTATTTACTGAGTCAAATATTTCTCTATAATGCAAGAAATACTTCTCAATCATACTTTATGAATTTATTCTTATATATCTTTTTGTTTATTTTTTGAACCATGTTTGGAAGCTTTGCTTCTGTGATTATTTACAGAATCAGAAGTGGTGAAGGTTGAATAATGACTGGTAGAAGTCATTGTAAAACCTGTGAAAGAAACCTCTGAGCTCTTGAGCTTGTTCCAATATTTTCTTGGTTATTTCAGGGATGAAAATGTGCATGATGTAAAAATAAAATATCCTGTATTTATCCTATTCTCGAAATCTCTACGGGAATATTATTTGCAGCAGTATGAATGTTTCTCATATCTCCAGAGCTTATTTTTGCCTGAAATATATTTGAGTGGATAAGATTGTTGTTTTTTTGTAGTCTCATGTTTCTTACTATTATTTATGTTTTTTACGATATATTATACCTAGAAATTCCTGAGAGCGTATTACTTATTGCAAATATATGAGTATTTATAGCGCTGCTGAGTCAAGATATGTGATACATATTCATAGAACATTTTTGATCTGGACCTTTTGATTATAATGTTCCCCTACTTCCTACAATTATTGTTTCTTTTTCTGTTATTTCCCTACTTTATTATGTAATGATTGCAGGACTGAAAGAAATCTATGATGTTGTGATTGTTTGATGATGTATAGCACTTGTATCTTGATATATCTATCTCACTGGATGATTTAATGGCTTGCTTGCAGACTCCGCGCTCTTATCTGGAAGCGTTGCTGCACTATGAGTATTTATAAGTTTTTTTCTGCAAATTTTACTCTCTGGATGACGAGCTATGGGAGCATGAGATCTAAGAATTGGAATACTTATGTGACTCCTATGCTGAGTTAGTCTCGCATTTGCAGGATGGATGATTTGTTATATTATTGGCAGTATAATAGGAATTATACTAATTATCAGATTTAAATTCATATCTGGCCTCAAATCTAATTTTAATCATCAAATTCCTTTTGGACCATTCATTGCGAGCTGATATCTTGCAATACTATTTTTTACACCTCAGATTCAAAGTTTATTGCAGCAGTATTTCTAAAATAATGTAAAGTCTTATTTATTTACAAAAAAGTGATTTTTCGATACACTTAAGAGTAAGGTTTTAAAAATACATATACAAACACATGACTAAAAAAAGAATTGCTGCAATCAGAGACTTTATTGACACAGCTGAAAAGTCTCTCAAAAATGCTAAAAAATTACTTTGAGAAGTTCTCAAAGATGAAAATATTGATCTATCAGCAAATCTAGATTTAGATACAAAAGGGCTTTCTAAGTATGAAAGTGGTGAAAGTAAAATCATAGAGTGAGTCTTTACTGGAGAGGAAATGCTTTGAGTAGACAACAACAGTTATCTCGTACCCGTAAACTACGCAAGTAAATCAAAACTCGTACAATGAGATAGAATGAAGCTAACAATAGAAGGTTCTGGGAAAATGCTCTACAAGCAAATCAAACAAATTGAAAGGGAGACAAAAATCGGACTCCTGACTCAAGACAAATGAAAATACCAAGTAGTTTCAGACGGAGTACCATATGATGTACTTACTGCAGCAGTAACACACTTTAAATGTGAAATTGGTGACAGTGTCAGTATCTTGGTACCAGCTGGTAAAGAAGCGACGTTTGGGGCTATAGAAGCTGTAATCCCTAGTGAGTAATTATTTGAATTAAACAGAAATATATAGTAAACTTTTACTATATATTTTTTTATTATCAAAAATGGAAGGTTTACACCAAGCTGAATACTCTTTTCCTACACCTGATGAATTAATTAATTCTGTACCAGAAAAAAATGAAACTGAATCAGAAAGAATACAAAGAGAAGCAGATAGATTACTAGATGAAAAAGCACAAGCTGTAGGAGAATGATGACTTGATGATTTTTTCTTCAACGTAGTTAATGAACTGCAAAATTTAGATGTGGCCAAAAATTATCAAGAGCCTTATGATATAAATATTGTAAATAACAAGAGAGAGTTTGTTGATAATCGAGAGGCTTTTAGAATTGATTTTAATATGACCCATAAAAACTCTTTCAAAGAAGAAGTCTGAAATACAAAAATTTCAATAAGCTTTTGAGATGAGATAGAAATTACTTACTCAAGTGGGGTTGAATGATACAATCAAATCTCCGAAGCATCTATCACTCTTTTATCACCTTTAGATATACAAGAGGTTCTAAATTCATTAATTATACTCACTCCAGAGATTAGTGCCTAGCAAAAATATCTCTAAAAACCTCGATAGCCCTTTCTTGTTTTATGAAGTATGGTGAAGTGCAGACTGTAATAAGGTCTGCTTTTTTTGCAATATCAAGTATGACTTGTTTCTTTAAATCATAATCTATGAAATCGAGCTCTGGTTCAAAAAAATCTAGATCAAGATTTAAAATTATTTTTCTACCTGCCGTTTCTAAATCACTATAATATCGAGAATTGTATTTCTCTAATGCATCCTGCCCTCTGATTTGCACAGTATCTCAAATGAGTCATTCTTTTTCTGCTGGAACGATATAATTCCCTACGTTGAGAGTAAAGTTCGTATACTCAAATACTTTTTGTAAATCATATGATTCTGTTTTCAGTAAATACTCTCACGGATCTCGCGTGTCAGCGTGTTCGTCTATATGATACAAAAGTGTATTATCAGATATGATTCACTGACTTCGAGTAAGATACCAAAAATAATAAACATGATTATGATTATCAACGAGATATAAAGCTTTTCACTGCCAAGTCATCTCATAGAGATTTTCTAAACCAAAACAGGTCTGCATTTTATCATTGAAATCGTATTCCTCAAAAGTAATTTTTTCTTCATTTTTTTGAAGGAGCTTAATTTCATTAATACTACTTATTTTTTTTAATGTAGGAACATAGAGCTGTTTATGTGGTCTTGAATCATACGAAAAAGCATTGTTTCATACTGCTTTTGTAATATAAAAATCTTTGTGATACATATTTTATAATTAGAATATATCAGATTATAAAAAAATACTCTCCTATTACAAAAGAGCTCACCATGAAAAGACAAGAAAAAATCGATATACTTTGAAAAACAGTGAATCAGCTATTTCCTGATGCAGAAACTGAGCTGTATCATAACAATGAGTTTCAGCTCCTTATTGCAATCCTGATGTCTGCTCAAGCTACTGATAAGCAAGTAAATATAATTAATAGAAATTTTTTCGAGCATCTCAAAACTCCACAAGATTGAGTGGAAATGTGAGTTGAAGAGATTACTGATTTTATAAATTCTGTCTCATTTTTTAACAATAAAGCTAAAAATATCTTTAAAACTTGTGAGCTCCTTATTGAGCATCACAACTCTCTTCCTCCAAAAACTATCCCTGAGCTCACAGCCCTGCCATGAGTCTGAATTAAAACAGCAAAAGTATTTCTTTCTGTAACGGAAAATGCTCCGTTTTTATGAGTTGACACTCATGTACATAGAGTACTCAATCGAATTTGAATCGTAAAAACAAAATCTCCTCTAGAAACAGATAAAAAAGCCACAAAAATTTTTAAACAAGAGGATATAGCTTACATGCATAATGCGCTTGTCTTATTTTGACGATATCATTGTACCGCAAGAAGTCCAAAGTGCTCTACTTGCCCAATATTTAAAGCTTGTAGCTATAAGGATAAAAATCTAGATACATAAAAAAAAGAGTCTTTTTCAAAACTCCTTTTTTTATGTTTTTTGTACTATGCTTCTTCGCTTGACTCTATAATCGCTTGCGCTTTTTTAAGCTCATGAACCCTATGGGTTCTCTCTACTTCTTTTGTAAGTTCATTCACTTCTTCTAGAGCTATTTCAGCTGAGTCTGGATTTTCATCTACAATATCCATAATTTTATCATGAAAATTTACAAAGCTCTGCATAAATGCTGGATCTACTTTTCACTCTAAATCGGCAAATCGTTTTTTCATATCTTGCGCAGATTTCTTTTTTTGTTGCGCATCAAAGTATTTTTGGAGACCAGAGCTTACTGTCATAAAAAGGTTTTAATTTGTATTTTTATTTTTGTAACAATGTTTACATAATGCTTTTTAGAGCTTGCATTTGAGCGTGAGTAGATTCCACAAGAGACTTCTTTTTATTTGCTAAGATACGTGTTTCAATATTTTCTAAAGTTTTTCAGAAAAGTATTTCATGTTCACTGAGTACTTCTTTCTGTAAAATAGATATATTATGTGCTATGGTTTCAAAATTTTCTATAGCTCTAACTTTTTTATAATCTGGCATGAGATTATAAATCTGCATAAAATCATAAATATCTTTTTTAGAAAAATTATGTTGCTCAAATAATGCTGCGAGTTTTGGGTTCATATTTACAATGAAGAATAACTTTTCATTAGTATATGTTCCAGCAAGCAAAAATCAAAGAATTTCTTTCTATAAAGGCTGACTCATTTAGAATATCATACATTTTTCTTACATACAATAATTAAAAGCAAACTACGATTGACTTTCTATGTTTATAATAAAATAATTAATAATATTTTAATACTACAAAAAATTTTGATATTTTTTAAACCATGTGAGTTGACGTTTCGCATAATTTCTAGAGTTTTGTTGAATTTGAGCTATTAGTTCTTCCCTACTTATTTCTCCTGAAAAATATTTTTCAAATTCTCAGTATCCTATTGAGTTCATTCAGAAATCTCAAAAAACATATCATCTTTCTATTAATCATTCAACTTCTTTTAGGGCTCATGCATCAAACATCATTTCTACTCTTCTATTAATTCTATCATAAAGCCACTGTCTATATACTGTTCACTTAGGAGCTTCTGGAGTTAAAAACAACACATCATAGAGTAATTTTTTAGGAGCCCTAAACTCCATTTTAGATTTTCCTGTCAGCATCTTTATCTCTATACCTCTTTCTACATATGGTCTATTATTAGGATGCAACTCTTGAGCATATTCAGGATCAATATCTTGCAATTTTTGATACAGTTCTTGATCAGATAGCTTATCTAACTTACTTCGTAAATCTGGATCTGATCAAACTTGAGCAGCATTTCTCTCAAAAATAAGACTATCTATATAAAGTCCTGTTCCTCAGACCAACATCGGGATTTTGTTTTTTTCCCATAAATTATTCATAATCACTTGTGATTGTCTTACAAAATCTCACATGGAAAATGTCTCATCTGGATTCAATATATCTAGCATATGATGTGGGACTCATTGTTTTTCTTCGGGGGTTATTTTCCCTGTTCCTATATCCATATATTTAAATATCTGCCTACTATCTGTAGATATGATTTCAGTGTTTAAGTACTTTGCAATATCAATACTCATTGATGTTTTCCCTGAACCTGTTGGCCCATAAATCACAATAAGCTTTTGCTTATCACTTGGTTTTTCTAGAAATTTTTGCACTCTTTGAATATATGACATTTGCAACATTTAGGGAACTAATTAATGTTCAGTATATTATAAGAAGAAAATACTGCAAAAAAATTTGACTTTAGCTCTAAGCTCAATAATATCTGTCTCGCTTAAACGCAACTTGCCACTTTAGCTCAGTTGGTAGAGCACTCGCCTTGTAAGCGAATGGTCGTCGGTTCAAGTCCGACAAGTGGCTCCATTGATACTAAAATAGAAACCCTCAGCTTAAAATCTTTCGCGAGATGCGAGGACTCAAAGTTGAGGTTTTCTAAATTTTGGGCAGTTACCAGAGCGGTCAAATGGGGGGGACTGTAAATCCCCTGGCTACGCCTTCGGGGGTTCGAATCCCTCACTGCCCACCATAATTTTGTCTATTCGCCCAGGTGGTGGAACTGGTAGACACGCTGGTCTTAGAAACCAGTGCTTAACGCGTGCGAGTTCGAGTCTCGCCCTGGGCACCAATTCCAAAATTTAATATTTTTTGTACCGTATTTAGCGGGCAAGTAAAACAAAGAGTTATGAAAACAGGTATACATCCAGAATCTAAGGAAGTACAAGTAGTTTGTTCATGTGGTAATACATACCCAATTCAATCTACTGTAAAAGATGATGAAATAAGAGTAGAAATATGTGCTAAATGTCACCCATTCTACACTGGTGAAAAACGTATTCTTAAAACTGGTGCAGTTGATAAATTCTACGCTAGACAAAAGAAAATGGAAGAAATGGCAAAAAAGAAAAAATAATCATTTCATTATAAAAACCTCAGGAATTTGTTCTTGAGGTTTTTTATTTGTACAAAACTTTATATACTTAGTAGAATATAATTTATTTAATCTATAGATGCAAGAAATTGAGAGAAAATTCTTAGTGAAAAAGCTTCCCGATTTAGAAGATATTTCTAAGATACAATATGAACGTCACTTTTTGGAAATATCTTCTGACAGAGAAGTACGAATTCAAAAAAAGTGAGAAAGATATGAAAAAGAAACAAAAACTAAACTCTCTGATATAGAATATAAAAAAGAAAAAAAAGAAATATCACCAGAAGTATTTGATACTTTAAAAGAAAAATCTATAGGTACTATACTTCGATGTAGTTATGAACTCAGCAAAAATCCTGAAACAAGCCTAAAAGTCTATCAGTGATTACACCACTGACTCATAAGAATAGAAGTTGAATTTATATCAAGACAGGAGGCATTAGATTTTAAAGCACCAGATTGGTATGGAAAAGAAATAACTGGCACTCCTCTAGCAAATGATTCTAAACTCGTAAAACTACCTGATAAAGATTTTCAAAATTATTTGACTCTATAAAATTTTTCATATAATCTGTGTACATTCATATTTTGTTTAAGACCGTGGGCTAAGATATA
>JAHDCR010000013.1:7098-22275 GCA_020629795.1 Candidatus Altimarinota bacterium | reverse complement strand
TTTTTATTTTTATAATTTCCCAAAAATGGCTGAATTATCAAAAAACGCTGCTAAGATCATGGATCTAGTAAAAGAACTTACAATCGTTGAGCTTAACGATCTTGTAACTGCTATGGAAGAAGAATTTGGTGTATCTGCTGCTGCTCCTGTTATGATGGCTGGTGCTGCTGCTGGTGGTGAAGACGAAGGACCTTCTGCATTCGATGTAGTACTTACTTCTGCTGGTGCTCAAAAAATTGCTGTAATTAAAGTAGTTAAAGAAATTACTGGTCTTGGTCTTAAAGAAGCTAAAGACATCGTTGATAACGGTGGGACTGTAAAAGAAAAAGCTGCTAAAGATGAAGCTGAAGAAATCAAAGCTAAACTTGAAGAAGCTGGAGCTTCTGTTGAACTTAAATAATTGATTATTTAATATAAAAAACTCGGGAATATCCTGAGTTTTTTAGTGTTCTGGAAAAATTTGCTTTAGTTTATCTATAATTATTTTTCTCGATTTATCTATATCTTGACCGTAACGTTCTGTATTTTTTCTATTTTTAGAAAATAATTTATACTCTCATTCACTTGCATCTGTTATCATTCTTACTCTATTTTTTCTTGTTAGAAATAATGTGCTCGTACCAGGATCTAATACCTCAACACTATGAGCCTCATTTATTCATACATTATGAGTATCTGATGAGAATACTAACTTTGGTTCCTGATGTTCCATCTGATATCCTAAATCTCAATGAAGCATATTCTTTGAAAACTCTTGGACTGATTCAAATCATAGCACTACATGCACTAAAAATCATATCACTTCACTATAGTCAGATTGTTCTCATATTAAAATATAATATAGTTCCTCATGAATTTGAGATATTAATTGAGGATCATCGTGTATCATCCTTTGCATTTTTTTAAATGCTTTAATATTAGTAATTCCATATTTTCTATTTAAAACATTTAGTTCATCAGCTTGTCAGATTTGTGAGTGACTAGCATCTACATAGTCTTGCAGATTCATTCATTCAGGTAACATTCAAGAAATTCATGATCAAGTGATATCTCAAACATGATAAAAAGCATTACTTGAAAATATCTTCAATAACTCATCTAACTCTTTTGAAACACGTTGTGGTAAGAAATTCACAACTTTTAAGCTCCCATCTAACACATGAGAAAATCATTCATATCCATGAGCATGAATATAGGTTCTCGATCTATCAGGAAATACATGAAACTTTGCATCAAAAACAGTATTATTCGAAACTCCATCTAATATATTCCATCTATAAAAACCTGCTTGTGGTTGACGATACATGGATTTTCATAGCTTATCTAAGTCAAAATCAGAATCAATGACACAAGCCGCAATATCTTGAAAATATTTAATATGTTCTTTCCATGCAAGTCACTCAGGTTGTTCTACTACCCTAGCATAAAATTTTTGCCATGCCTGATAAGATATTTCGTAACTTCTAGAAAGAGACATAAAATCTTGATGAACATTTAAAAAAATATATAATCTTTGAGTATTTACATATATTATTATACAAATAAATATAAATTGTCAATTATCGGGATTCGCCAAGTGGTAAGGCAAGGGACTCTGAATCCCTCATCGTAGGTTCGATCCCTACATCCCGAACCATATAAACAACTAAAAACACTAGAATTAGTTCTAGTGTTTTTAAATTATATAAATTTTGAAATAACAATATATAACAAGGATACTCATCAAATTAATAGCAAAAACAAAAATCAATACCACAAAATAAGCATTAGCTTCCATATCGACCAAAGTTTGAAGCCTGTTTTTACTGCTGAGCTTAGATACTTATTTTTTTGAGTTATCTTATTGATTTTATCTTTATTTTCTCCAAGCATCTCAAGTGCTTTATCTCGTGAAAAAAATTGTGAGATTAAAAATCGAAACATTATTACCCTTCTAGATTTACAAACTCGGTTCTATCTCCATCAAGATCAGCTCAAACTTTAAAAGTCTTTACAGCCTCAGGATGCTGTCCTACTGTATTGAGAAAGATATCTTTTCCTTCTCCATAAGGAACTACTACTTTCGCTTCAATATTTTCAAATATTTTAACTGCGTCTTTAGTCCCTATAATTATTAAAATATCAACATCTCAGAAAAAACTTACAATTTCTTCTTTGAGTTCAAAACTATCCGAATAAATAATACACATGTGTTTCCCATCTATAAGAAATTTATAGAAAAGTAAATCAGTATATTCCTTTACCTCTAAAAGATTTCCAGATTTTTCGTATTCTCCTTGATAGGTCACATTAAAATCATCCATCATCACTGTACGAAGCTCAGTATCAAAAGTGATTTCTTTTTTATCAGCATTTTTAACACAGAGAATATTTGGTTTCTTGTAACTTATTTCAATCATAATATGTTTATTAAATGTATTTATAGTCTCATTTCTTCTTTATAAAAAGAGAATTGAGAGAGCTTTTATATAAAAAACGGTTTATTTCTATAGATAATTCCAGAGAGATCAAAGCGAATAGAAAGTTTTTTTACTTTTTCAATATCAACCCATTCATATCAGGTAAATCGTTCTTCTTTACGAACGACTGGAGTCTGAGTTCCATGGTATTTTACAATGAAAAGATATACATCTTTATCAATTACAGGATTATCTTTGAGGTATCCTGCAGTATATGTGTAGCTGAGTTTTGTAACAAATTTTATAATTTCAAGGTCGCTCTCAGGAATACCAGCTTCTTCTGAGATTTCTCTCACAGCTGTATCCTTTGCTACTTCTCCTTTTTCAATTTTTCCTTTTGGAATTACGAGCTCTTCTTGTTTTCGAGAATTAAGCCAACGTAGGAGAAGTATTTGCGGCTTTCCATCTTTGATTCTGTATACCACTCAGCCCGACGATTTTTCGTATTTTCGAGCCATAATTTGTGTTTACTGGTGCCAATATGTAATTAAATCAATTTTACACATATTGTAACGTAAAGCAAGTTACATTTTTTTGCACCACAATAAAATATATGCTAATATTATACTGCAAAAACAAAAATACAAACAAAAAACATACCTATGCAAAATAATGATGATATATTATCAGCTTTTGATATCGTTGAAGATACAAATATCGACGAAGTTATTTTTATTCAAGAAGAAAAAACTACTTCTTCGTCTCTAGAAGTAGAATCACTCAGGAGTACTGATACACAGATACAAGAAGAAGATATTTTAGTCCCAACTCCCCTAGTTGAAAACTCAAGTGAACTCGCGAGTCCAATTGTTCAATCTAAAAAAACATTTACAAAAAAATCCAAAGATAGTTTTGTATTTCTCGTAAAATATTTTTCTACTTCAATATGTATTTTTTGAATTCTGATGGTTGGAGCAAACTATTCGGCTTATTGGAATCTCGCATACAGTATCATTTATGCAGAAGAAATGCAGGTAACAAAAAACTCACTGATTGAATCAGTTGCAGCAAGTAATATAGAAGAAAAAGCTTCAGATTCATCAAAAGTAAACACATTTAGAAATGTAACTACAGAAGAAAGTACAACTCAAAAAAAGACAAAAAGTATGCATTCTATGTCGCACCTAACTACGCATCCATCACAAAGTTGAGTAGATTTAGGGATTGAGATTACACCTTATGAAAATAGAATAATCATCCCAACAATCGGGAAAAATATTCCTCTCATAGATATTACGCAAAAAAAAGTTGAATGAGTTGATGAACTGAATGATATTTTCATGAAAGAACTTGAAAATGGAGTTATCAGATATCCTGGAAGCGCAAAACCTGGAGATGCTGGAAATTCATTTATATTTGGACACTCATCTAACTTTCCTTGGATGGAATGAGAGTATAATGATGTTTTCGCACTCCTAGACAAAGTTACCTTTGATGATGAAGTCGTAGTATATTATGGGCAAGAAAAACATACATACAAAATCAGAACAAAAAACGTAATCTCACCAGGTGATGTCTCTATATTACAAAAAGAAGTAGCTGGAGATAAATCAAAGCTGACTCTTATGACGTGTTGGCCAATAGGTACTACCCTCAACAGACTCGTACTCACATGAGAATTAATTTCCGTAGAATAAAAAATGATTGGATTTAGCTATACATATAAGACATCCAGTGAGGTACTCCAAAGCGTACCTCACTTATCTTCGTTATGATATGTAGATATTGTTTTTATTATAATTATGTTTATTGGGCTAATTAGTTTGATATTTGTCATCATTCCTAGCGCGATTATCACGCATGAATATTCTATAGAAAAACGATCTAAGCAGTCTAAAAAGAAGCTTCTCACTCAGATTTTGCTCCAAAAAGAAATCGAAGACGAAGTAGAAAAAGAAGTTGAAATTGAATCCGAATCATCTCTCACATAAAAAATATTTCCATCTCTGGAAATATTTTTTTGATACTTATCATCTACTATTTTGATAGTAATGCTGAGCAAAAGTAATATTGTTTTCTTTCAGATATGTAGCAAATTCTTGACCAACATATCTCCAGTGCCACGGCTCTATATCGTAGCCATCTATATCAACACCGTTTTTATATCAGTTATGATATCCATAATTATGAGCATTAGCATCTAACCACTCGTAAAACTCTGTAAGTCTTTGAGAGCTATTCCAGTAGCTTTGGCTAGAAGCAGACCATAAATCGGCCGTTAATCATGACTGATGCTCTGAGTGACCTGCCTTTGCACACAGATTATCTGGACATCATCACGCTTTAATACCTGCTTGATATGCGTAGCTCCTATAGCTACTTACCACTACCATTTTTTCATTAAATTGCTTGTAAAATGCCTCAGCCATTTGTTCAAATCTCTCGGCTGCTATTTGTCTCATCTGGGCATTTCATTTTGTATCAATAATATAGTCTCTTTCTAGCTTTCTCATATCATTTGGTATATATCATTTTTCTGTAAAAGAAATATTTGGATCAACATATTTAGTATATGAATCATCAGAAATAAAATCTAAATTTTTAATTCTTAATTCTTTTTGATACTTTTCTAACAGACTCATAGCTAGGTCTTGATTTAGAAAAACCTCATCATTTTGATCTAAAGTATCTCAGTCTTCTAAAAAATTAATGATATATTCGCTCAAAACTTGACCATATCTCTCAGGAATCAAACTATGTCCAAATCAATCAATCTCTATAAATTTCTTTTTTTCAGCAGCAGAATTGTTAAATATTATTTTTCCCTGTTCAAATGGGACCACTTTATCTCTATTTCCATGCACTATGAGTGTAGGCTCCTCTATAGTTTTTATGACTTCACTAGTGATATACGAGTTGTCGAGAAAAAATAGTTTTTGCAAAGGAAATCATAGCAGCTTTGCTCCCATATCATATCGAGAAGTGAGAGGAGAAAATAATATTAATGAATCAAAATCTCTTTGTGCAGCAAAATCTACTGCGAGGGCTGTTCATACACTGTATCACCAAATAATAACATCACTATCTTGAAACTCTAAGATTTGTTTCATATTATCATAGAATGTCTTTGAAAATGCTTTATTTTCTTGTAAGTATGGCATTCAAGTTGCCTCTCAATATCAAGGGTATTCGTGAGCCATTACTGAATATCATAAGTCAGAAATAAACTGTATATCTGAATAAAAGTATTCCATAGGAGCACCATTTCCGTGAAAATAATAAACAACTTTCTCAGAATTATTATCAATATATAGTCCTGTTATAGTGTTTCCAGATGGAGACTCATAACTAACCTTTTCCGAAATCAATAATCAAGCTGGGTGATTTGTTATTTCCTTGAGATTGATATCCCTTCCAGGAAATGTCATAAGCGTTTCTATTCTGGAAGCTGAAAAAAATAAAAGTACATAACACAAGCATATACCAACAAAAAGCACCCAAAGAAAAATTACAAATCTCCAAGAAAATATATAATTTCTTATAAATTTCAGTTTATTTAAGATAGATTTAACTCACTTTTTATATATTTTTTTTACACCTTTCATACATTTGTGTTTATACTAAATAGGATATATTTGTATGATACAAATATAGATGAAACTGGCTAATTTAATTTACTAAAAATATATAATGAAAGATATAATTTCGGCTCTAGAGTGGAGGTATGCTACTAAAAAATTTGATAGTGATAAAAAGCTCTCCTGAGAGCAAATTTCTGATATTGAAACAATACTTAAACTTACACCATCTAGCTTTTGACTCCAACCGTGGAAATTCGTAATAATTTCAGATCAAGATACAAAAAATGCCTTGCTTGAACATTCGTGGAATCAAGCTCAGGTTACTGATGCTAGTCATGTGATTGTGCTTTGTAGAGTTGGTAAGCTGGATGATTCACTCGTTGATGACTATTTAGAAGATATGGTAGAAAAAACTTGAGCTAGTCGCGAAGATTTAGCTTGATATGAAGGAATGATGAAAGGTTTTCTCAAAAATATGGATCAACATCAACTAGAAACTTGGGCAGATAAACAAATATACATAGCGCTTGGAAATATCATGACCTCTCTCGCTATGATGGAGATAGATGCTTGTCCGATGGAATGATTTATAAAAGAAAAATATGACGAAATCCTAAATCTTGATGAGAAAAATCTATCAAGTGTACTTGTGCTTCCTGTTGGATACAGACATAGTGATGATGACTATGCAAAAAGACCAAAAATTAGATACAGCGAGCAGCATTTATTTACTGAGATATAATATCTATCTCTCATGACGTAGTATCTCTTTTTGTAATATCTGTGAACCCATGTTCACAGATATTTTTTATATATTCTCCTTTTACCTTTTTTACTCCATGAGTGATTTTTTTGAGTTCTCAATCCTTAGTGTGAAGAAAGTTTACACGAATAACTTTAGTTTTTAACTTCTTAAAGTTAATCATTTTAGCATAAGATCACGGGAGCATATCTACAATATAGTCAGCATTTAATCCATCTAAATACTCCGAAATTGAATCTCACCAAAAGTTATACAATCATTTTGTTTCTATTGGAAGTTTATAATTTCAGATTTTATCCAGTGGTCTCACAAGTCAGTACATACCAGAAAGAATTATAAAGTTCTCTTCAAAATATTTCTTTCCTAACGCAGACATTCACTTATAATCAATAGCATTGTACATCACTCAGCTATAACGCTCTATAGCTGGAAGCACTTGAGAATTCTCAATATTCTTATTGAGCTGTATTCCCTGCTCATATCTCGCATCTTTGCACTTTAAGTCTTTCTGCGTTGCGTTAACTGCAATCTCAAGAGGCTTCTTAAAATCAAAGCTGAGAGACTCAGATTCATCAGTTCACTGAGTATTTTTTCCCTCACTTGGAGGAAGTAAGTAAATTATTTTCATTATGTAAGTATATTATAAATCTCATTTTTCTATCATAGCCAGAGACAGTTTAATATCAAAATATGAAACTCAAGGATTTCCCTGCTCTTCAAGTTTTTGCTTAATTGCTTTAAGCTCTGTGTTCTCTAAAATAGCATCTGATGTAACTACAGCTTTAACAAGTTTCGCATTTGTGAGACTTACGAGATTAAGAATTTTCATTAGAGATATATCACCTATTGCATACAAATGTACGATATGACTTTCTATTGTTTGTACTCAAAGTCAGCGTTCTTTTGATATTTCTAGAATACTTTTTCACTCATTAAATAGCGTGAGAGTATCTTGATAGGTTTGTCATTTTGGAGACTTTTTAGTAGATGATTTTGATACTCAAGAGGATGATTTTTTTGCAGAATTCTTAACTTTTTGCATCACATATGAGTTGAGATCCAATATGTTTTGCGTGATATACACATTTTTATACAGCGCAGCTCCTCCATACTCCGTCACTCAGATACAGGGGTATTGACCACCAGTCTTAAAGAGAAAGTCTTCCATTATAAGCGCTTCAAAAAGCGCTGTCACCATCTCTAGGCTCATATCAGAAAATACTCAGTAGTGCTGATAATCATCAAGGTGCCAATCTATAATTCGCTTTTCACTACTCCCAGCTAATACTTTCGCGAGCAGTGAAGCTCCAAATTTTTCATTATATTTTTTTACTGTTTCTAGTACTATACCGTACGTCGACGCAGGGAGAAATTTCTTTTTGTCATCCTCAGAGATATTTCCAGATTCAAGACAATGATCACAGAGTCAGCAGTTTGCTTTGAGATTTCTCAAATCCTCCTCATCACCAAAATACTCGAGTATAAATTTCTTACGACAACCAGGATAAAATAAGAGTCTCTTAATTTGGTCGAGCTTAAAGTATCATTCATCTTTGAGCATATCCTGACGTTTCCAGTCTATCATGAGATGCGCGTGTTGACGTTTTTCCTGCAGGAGTGTCAGTCATCTCCCTCTAAAGTCTGACTCGCTATCTGTTTCTTCCAGTCCTCTACGCAGAATATTATATTTTTCTAAAATTTTCACGATAGCTCACACTATCATATCGTTTCAGATTCATGATTCACTTGCCATGACAAAATATGTTTTAGCCACCCTACTTCCTTTTCACTCTCAAAGTTTGAACTCTTTATAGAGATAATCATAAAAATCGAGAATTTGTTTCTTTTCTGGATAGGTGTTGTCTATGAAGAATTCTTGAATTTTTGTATCACCATAACTGGCTAGAACCACTCAGTAACTCATCTTACCATCACGACCAGCACGACCAACTTCTTGGTAATAGTTTTCTATACTTCCAGGAAGATTGTAGTGGATAACAAATCTAATATCTTTTTTATCTATTCCCATACCAAACGCATTGGTAGCTACCATCACTTTATACTCATCGTTCATGAATTTATTTTGCTCACTCTCACGTACATCTGCAGTCAAGTCTCCCTTATAGACTCAGGTTTTGATTCATTTCGAAATTAAATAACTACTGAGTTCTAGAACGTGTTTCCGACTTGAGCAGTAGATAATTCCTGTTCCGGGAGTTTTTTCTATGATGTCGAGCGTCTTAGCCTGCTTTTCTTCTTTTGCTGATACCTCTCTCACGACAAGAATAATATTTTTTCTATCAAAACCAGTTATGAAACTCCTATACTTTCATAGCCCTAACCTCTCAACGATATCTTTTCGTACTTTTGGAGTTGCCGTAGCAGTAAGTCCCACAACAGGAAAATCTCTCTGCTCACCAGAAACCGATTCTATAAACCATTTTATTTTCATATAGCTTGGCCGGAAGTCATGTCCCCACTGGGAGATACAGTGAGCTTCATCGATGGCAATCAGAGCAATTTTGGTACTTTTTAAAAGACCTACAAATTCGTTTGAGTTCAGACGTTCTGGAGCGATATAGAGAAATTTTATTGCTTGCTCATCACTGCTATCATAATATCTCAGTTCATGCATAATTTCAGTTCTCTCAGCTCAGCTTAGAGTCGAATTAATGAGCTCAGCTCTCACTCAGAGAGCTCTAATTGCATCAACTTGATCCTTCATAAGTGAAATAAGAGGAGAAATTACTATCGTAATTCCCTCTCTCACAATACCTGGGAGTTGGTAGGTTAATGACTTTCATCCACCAGTTGGCATAAAGACCAAGGTATCATTTCCATCGACCACTGAGCTGATTATTTCCTCTTGTCATTCCCTAAAACTCTCAAGTCCAAAGGTGTTTTGCAGGATATTTTCTAAGTTTTTATTCATATTTTTATAGTATGATTTTTCGCTATTTATTCAATATAAATAATATAAATGTACAAATTTATCACACAGAAATTAGTATAAGAATTTGACAAGTCTCTAAATTTTCATAGCTTAATAGACATCCCTCGACAAAATAACGAGAGGATATGAGCAGCTCCAATGGGTGGGGCTAAAAATAAAAGCGCTAAAGCGCACAATGACTTGGAGGTCTAAAAATGACGGACAATACAAAAACAGGAACGACATATACCCCTGAGAGTGGACATTACTGGTTTTTGACACACCCAAAGGGTGTTGACCCTGTGTTCCCCATCGAAGAATGGGATGCACGAAAGGCCGAGCAGGCCAAACATTCAGCTTTAGTTGAGCCCGCGGATTTGCCCGCGAACTGTGCTCGCTAGAGCTAAGACAACGATCCACGCATAGCAACAGGCCTGCGTGGGTCATTTTTTTCTGAAATTTTATACTACCTCATTACCAATTTCCTTGTACTGTTTATAATATTCTTCTACAAACTCTCTTACCTGCTCATCTTTTGGGAGAAAAACTCCATTATCTCGAACTACGAACTCAAAGAGGAAATTTCCTGCATCCATTTGATTGAGATAGGTAAATATTTCCTGCGTATAAACCCCAATATACATCTCTCGCAGAGCAACTAAATTTTGATCATTGCAATAGAGTTCAATTTTTCAGTTCTCATATCAGATTATTCCAGATTCAAAGAGGATATGCAGATGAATGAGACACTCACAGTAATATGGAAGAATATCTTCAACTTCTCTGTAACGCATAATCTTGATAGAGCGCATCAGATGTGTCACTACGACTTTTTCATCTAAATCTGATTCTCATTTGAGGAAATGTGCTACGAGTCATCCTGCTGTTGCTTTAAATTCTTCTATATTTTTAAGAAGACCAGTTTTTCACATTGATATTTCACTACCTGGAGTAAGCCAGAGCGTATGACCAAACTCATGACCTATTGTTTCGATATCATAAATCTTATAGTACTGCTCATCTGGTCCATCTAAAAACTCTCTATATTTTTGCAGTATAGTCTCAGAAATCATAGTACTATCAAGCTTCATCTTTGGAGCTGACCTTTGAGCCTCAAGTACATATTTTGGAAATGCAAAAATCTTCTTTCAGTGTATTTTACTAACTTCATCATCATTTGGTACTACCTGCGCTGAGTATGCTCCGCAGAGAAATGATCCATAAGCTAAAACTGGAGCTCAAATATACAGCTGTACTTGTTTCTGATTATTTTTAGAAAACTCATAACTCTCAGGGAAATTTTCTCTCCCGATTTCATCATACATACCTTCGTACATATTTTCAATATCAGCAGCAACTTCACTCTCAAAGAGCGATGGATCAACGAGCCTCATATCAAACTCTATAGATACAGCTCTTCGATATTTATCTTCATAATATTCTATTGGATGTCCTGGCTGAACTGGTGTATCTATGGCCATCCACTTTACATCTACCTCAGACCAAGCTGCTACCAGCTGATTCACATCTTGCTGCTTCCAAGCTGTTTGTATCGCTCTAAAATATTCTATATAAGCTGTTTTTCTGTTAAATACATCGTCTTCGCTCTGCTCTAAATCGGCTATAAATTCATCATAAGCTTCAATAATTGCTCCTACTTCATCTGGAAATATTTCCCCATATGATTTTGAAATATATAAATCCCCTTCTTGAACTAAAATAGAATACGTTCTATCAGCTGACTCACCTCTGTGCCCCATGTCCATGAGTTTATTTTCTTCGATGAAAGCATTGATTTCATCTTGATTATTATCAAACTTTGTTTCGAGGCTTCTATTTGTTTCAAATAGTAGTGCTCTGTTCCATTTTAAAAAAAGTGTAGAATATAACACACCTATCTTATGAGTATGCTGAAATATTTTGAGATAAAATTCTGGAAGAAGTTTTTCTGTTTCGATTGTCACTATCATTTCTCACTGAAGTCTCTCATAATAGCTTCTTACATAATTATAAGATGATTCAAATACTTCGTCTCTTTTTTCTCTACTGGCTCCAATTTTTTCGAGGTAAATATCCAGAGGTTCAAACTTTTTATCTCCAATTCTGGCTGCTGCTGCATAATACGTTTCAGGATTTTTTTCTAAATCCAGGCTTTCTAAAAATGTATCTAAAATATCCCTGTATTCTCCAGACGTATTGATTCATATAGAGAGTGAATTATAATGTGCTTCATGCGCATTAAATATATCATGAATTTTTGAAATATTTTCTAAAAATTGTGTTGTATTCATAAAGTTTTATAACAAAAAAAGTAGTATGTGAACATACTACTTTTTAAGAATAAAATGCAAGACTTAGTCTGTTACAAAAATATCTTTTTTACCGTGTAAATCTAATCATTCAGCTTGCAGGTCTACCTGTAGTTGCCAAGTTAATTGATTTTTCCTCGTGCTTCTGAGAGCATAACTAGCTATTTTTCACAGAGCCGAATCTCATAAATCTAGTTCACTTTGAGTTCAAAATATGTTTTCACGGCTGGGAACCTGAATACTAATATCATAATCTCTCCTAAGTCATGCCTCATAAACTACTCCGGATTCAACACAGTGAGAATACCTCGCAAACTCAACTCTTCGTGTTTGTCTTTTCCCATCTTTTGAGTATGAGCTCTCTCTCCTATATGCAACTAAATGAACCTCAAGTTCCTGTCCAATAATTTCTTTTTTTGCGTGGAGTTTGAAAGTTCAGTTTATTTTTTCTCCATAACTATAGTTTCTTTTAACGAGTCGTATCCTAATTTCTCATTTAAGATATTTTGCTAGTAATGTAAACAGTATCCCTCATATCACTCCGAAAATCAGTCCAAGAAACAATAATAAGATTACATTATCTGGCATACATATTTTATAAGGAAATATTATAACTACAGATTATAAGGATTTCGAGTGAAATTGCAAAAGCCCCACACGTCAACGACGTCGCAGGGCTTTTGCTTTTATGTTATTTCTTCCAACCATATGAGTTTCCTCCACCAGATTCTCTACCTCCTCCTGAAGATTTAGATCGTCCAGCTCATCCTCCTCGGTATCCTCCACCTGATGATCGTCCTCCTGAACCACCACCTTGGTATCCTCTTCCAGATCCTCCTCCAGAGAATCCACCTCTTCATCCTCCTCTGTTTCCACCTCCTCGGTATCATCCAGATCGGCCTCCTCCATCAGAGTTTCTCGCTTTTGCTTGAACTACAAGTGGCTGAGTTGGGTTTAGGTTTTTAAAATGAGCCATGACTGCGTCAGCGTCAGCTTGTTGCAGGTTCATGTATGAGAATTTTTCGAGTACATCGATTTTCCCAACATCCCCTATTTTCATTCCTGTTTCATTTTCTAGAAATTTTATAAGACTTCCAGGATTAAGTCCATCAAGCTTCCCTTTTGCAATAAAGATTCTTTGTTCTCCGTTTGGTGCTTGTCTTGGGGTTTCTTCGTTTATGTTGTATGATTTTTCTTCAAACTTATCTGCGTGAGCATCCTTGAGCATCGCAGCAAGTACTGTTTTAGCGTCACCAAGCTCGAGAAGTGAACTCGCTAGAGTTTCAAATTTATCGAGTTTTTCATCACTCATGAGATTTGCTATATTTCCTACAAGTCTTTTCTTTTGAAGTTCTACAACTTCTTTTGCTCCAGGAATAGTACCTCTGGTCATTTTTTGTTTGAGCATTCTTTCAATACCAAAGAGTTTTCTGCTGTCTGAACGTGAAACAAAATTAATTGCGTGACCAGTCTTTCCAGCTCTCCCAGTACGACCGATACGGTGAGTATATACCTCAGCATTATCAGGAAGTGAGTAGTTTACTACGTGAGAGAGGTCTTGTACATCGATACCTCTGGCTGCGACGTCAGTTGCTACAAGAATCGTACATTTTTTTGCTTTAAATCTCGCAAGTACTTTTTCTCTATTTTTTTGCTCAACATCTCAGTGAATTCCTTCTGCTTTGATTCCTCTTCCAATAAGCTTAGAAGTTACATCATCAACATCCATCTTAGTCTTACAGAATATAATTCCATAAAAATCTTCTGTCATATCAACCACTCTTGAAAGAGCTTCAAATTTATTTCTTGGTGATACATCGTAGTATATTTGCGTGATTCTATCTGAAATAGTCGTTTTTGAAGCAATTTTTACTTCATCATAACTATGCATATATTTTTTAGCAAGCATGAGGATTTCTCTCGGCATTGTTGCAGAAAAAAGAAGTGTTTTTTTATTTTCTGGAGTATGCTGCAAGATTTCTTCGATTTCTTCTCTAAACCCGATATTGAGCATTTCATCTGCTTCATCGAGAATAAAATAATCAATCGTAGAGAGATCAAGTGTTCTCTTTGTAATAAGGTGGTCTTTTACACGTCCTGGAGTTCCAACTACGATATGTGGACCATTTTTTAGAGCTCTTCTCTCTTCTGAAATATTTTGTCCTCCGTATAAAAGAGTAATTTTCACTCCTCTTTCAGCAAAAGAGCTAATTTCATTCGCTACTTGAATAGCAAGCTCACGAGTAGGAGCAAGAATCATTGCTTGTACTCATTTTTTATTAACATCAAGTCGAGATAAAAGTGGAAGACCAAATGAAGCTGTTTTCCCTGTCCCAGTTTGCGCTTGACCGATAATATCTTTGTCTCCGTTAAGAAGGAGAGGTATTACCCCAGCCTGTATTTCTGATGGGAATTCATACCCCTTTTTTGAGATCGCAGCGAGGAGCTTATCTGAAAGTCCTAGGTCTGCAAAAGTTGTTTTTTTAGCTGTTACTTCAGCTGTTTGTGTTGTTTCTGTCATAAAATTGGCAAAAAAATAAAAGAGACACTTTTTCGCGAGTCATTATTATGACCCATGAAAACCTTAATACAAAATACGTAAAACATCTCGCAGTGAAGAGATGTCCTAAGCGCTGTGCAATAATTAAGGATATGTCTCTTCTATTCGGGAGAATCATAGCTAAAAAGCCATAAATCTGTGTCGAGCAGGACTATACAAAGTTTTTTTTACAATGCAAATTCTTTTTTTTGTTTTATTGACATATTATAAATAATATTTTTTATATCATTAATTTGTTATCTATTAAAATATATGTTTTAATTAAATTAATTTATTAATTAAAAATTTTATTATGCCTTTAGATGGAGCAAGTTATCCTTGAGAAGAAGACCAAACATATTTAGACACTGCTACAACAAATACTGCATTACATAGCTATGGACTTGTCTCAGTCGGTTTTGAATTAAACGATGGACAAAGAGAGTATTTCGATAATCTGGAAAAACCTATAAAAAGTAAAATATGAACCCTAGCTTCTAGACTTCATAATCAACCTGAAACTCTTAGAATTGTAACAAAATATATAGAAGAATGAAATACTTTCGCAGCAGAAACAACTCTCATGCAAGTAGTTGATGAAATGAAACGTGTACGATTAGATGAAACAAAAATGGAATACTATGAGACTATCCA
>JAHDCR010000013.1:0-6998 GCA_020629795.1 Candidatus Altimarinota bacterium | reverse complement strand
AAAGAAAATAAAAAAAGTTGTACTCCTGAGAGATTGGAGCTTTATTCTTGGATGGAGAGTAAGCATTTATTTACCTCTGGAGATCTGGAGTCTGCATTTTCTCATATTGGAAGAGCTAGTATATTTCGGACTCTGAAACTCTTTACTGAGCTTTGAGTGCTACGAAGAGTAAATCTCTGAGAAGCTTGAGAAAGTTATGAAATCGAGTGTTGCAAAAAGCATCATCATGAACATATGAAGTGTAATAGTTGTTGAGATATACTCAGCTTTGCTTCTGATGCTATTTGTAAACAAATATTTGAGCAAGCTGCAAAGCTTGGATTTCATATAAATGAACATTCTCTGAGTATCCTGTGAACGTGTAAAAATTGTAATTCTTAAACATATAATATGAAAAAATATATTCTCGTATTTCTTGTAGGTATCTTGCTGGCATCATGTAATCTTGAAAAAAATACTACAACACAAGAAGAACCAAGTAAAGCTTGAAATGAAGTTATTCAAACTACTGCATCGATTATTCCTCTAGCATCTGTGATAAATGCTATTGGATGAGAGTTTGTCCAGGTGCATACTATTATCCCAGCAGGAGTTTCTCCTCATGGATTTGATCTCTCAGCGCGAGATGCTGTAGCTGTAGAAAAAAGTGATATAACCTTTCTCCTGGGACTTGAGCAAATCGATGGTTTTCTGGAAAAACCTCTTCAAGACAAAAAGCACGTAGAACTTGCACAGGGAATGCAGCTCCTCGAAGCAGCAGCTCATGATCATAGCGATCATGAAGGTGAAGAGCATAGCGAAGATACTCATGAAGATGAGCATGAAGACGACCACGAAGATGAAGAACAACATGATGAGGATGAACACGAAGATGAACATCACGATGAACATAATGTTGACGCACATGTATGGCTTGGAGAAGAAAATATCTACCAAATAGCTTGAAAAATCAGAAATGAGCTCGTTGCGATTATGCCAGAACAAGCAAATGTTTTCAATGCAAATACAGAAATATTTACTGAAAAAGTAAGCAAAATATATGAAGATTTTAGAGAAACACATACTTGAAAAACAGCTGCAGAGTTTATAGTATTTCATGATGCTTATAACTACCTAATGCAATCTGCGAATATAGATCCAGATCTGAAAATACCTTTTTCTGAAAATGTACTTCATGAAAGTGGTACTGCTCATATGGTAGAACTTATAAAAGAAATTGAATTACATGGTATAAAAAATCTATTCTCAGAACCTCAATTTTCAGATGGAAATTTACAATCCTTTGCGCAGCAGTATAATCTCACTGTTGCGATACTAGATCCACTTGGAACTGATCCATCAGCTAACGGCTACATTGAAAACCTGCAAAAAAATCTTGATAACATCTCAATAATCTATGAGTAAAACACTACTAGACTTACAAAATATTTCTATATCCTATGACAATAAAAAAAGCTTTATCCTCAGGGATATAAGCTTTTCTCTGCAGGAGTGAGAGATACTCTCTATTATTGGGAAAAACGGAACCTGAAAATCCAGTCTCCTCAAAGCAATAGCAGGAATTCAAAAAATCCATGCTGGAAACATTATTCATCATACCCAAAAAATATCATATATTCCTCAAAAACTAGAGCTGGATAAGAGCTTTCCTCTTGTGGTTAATGAGTTCTTTCATATTTTTAATGCTAACCTATCTGCTCAAAGTATAACTCAGTATTTAAAACTCTTTGATATAGTAAAACTCCAAAAGAGAAATATCCATGATCTCTCCTGAGGAGAATTTCAGAAAGTTCTGATACTCAATGCCCTACTCTCAAATCCTGATGTACTACTTCTCGATGAACCAACGAGTTGAATCGATGTTATATGAGAAGAATTGTTTTATAAAAATATTACGGAAATTAAGAAAACCTTTCCAGACCTTGCAATAATACTTGTCTCACATAATTTGAGCCTAGTATATAAAAATTCTTCCAGAGTTATATGTCTCCATGAAAATAATTTCTGCTGTCACGGGACTCCGCAAGAGCTCAGCAATAACTCTGATATCAAGAATATTTTCTGAGAATACCTTCGTCCCTATGAGCATCAGCCTCACGCAGTTCATCATCATACTCATTAATATATATTTATGTTAGAAATACTTTCATATGATTTTTTTAGGAACGCTTTAATTGCCTGAGTTTTAGTATCGCTCATATCTGGAACACTTGGAAGTCTCGTCGTACTTCGAAGAGAGCCAAATATCACTCACGCAATAGCAAATATTTTATTCCTATGAATTGTTGTATCACTCTTCTTTTCTGGAAATTATTATGTTTTTGGAGTAATTTTTGCCATCATATGAGTAGTATTGCTCTCTCTACTAGAAAAATATACTCTCACCTCTCGCGAATCGAGTAAGGAAATTCTCTCTCAGATATGACTTGCTGGAGGGATATTTCTCGTAGGACTGCTTGGAAATTTACAAATAGATGTATTTAATTTTTTATTTTGAAACATCCTCTTTGTTGATAACAGAGATATATATTTACTTGTGTGAATGCTTATTATTTGAGTCATTCTCTGAGTATTTTTTGGTAAGAAAATGTTACGAGTAACTCTTTCTCACGAGATTGCAAAAAGTCAGGGAATACAAAGCTCTCTCTATGATCTATGATATCTTGTTTATCTTGCTATTTTCATAGCTCTTTCACTCAAAATATTTTGAGTGCTTCTCTTGTGAGCCTTTCTTGTATTACCAGGAAATATTGGGAAAATAGCTTCTGATAGTCTCAAGTGAGTATTTATTTATGCTACTATATTCTCTCTACTTTCTGTTATACTATGACTCTTTGCTTCGTACTTTTTAGACACGTCGGCTGGAGCCACTATAGTCTTACTGCTCTGAATCATATTTTTAGCTTTTGTCATTTTAAAAAAAAGATAAATAAAACTCCCATCAGGGAGTTTTATTATATACTATTTTCTATTAGTTCTGACCTATAAAATAGTCATATCCAATTGTTTTTACTGCATGATTTAATACAGCTATATTTGTCATATTTGGATTAGATTTCTTTCTCTCATTGTTGATGTACTGGGCAACTGCAGGAAAAAATACTTTATTTACAAACATTTGTCATTCTGGATTCAGGCTATCATCTCATCCATAACTATTCCCGTCATCTATTCATCCGTAAACAGGTCCGGTAAACTCATTATCTCTAAAAAAATTAACCATTACAGTATTAATTCTTGTCTTTTCTGAGTTGGATAATTCTGGTGTTTCATCACACTCTGACTCATATGCCGTTGGTATAGCCCATGAGCTGGTATCACTGATTTCTCCTGGAAATGAAGTATGAGTCGTACCACTAATACTGCAATATGGATCAGTTTCTTGATACATAAAGCTAGCTCAAACACTTGAGACCGCAGTCATAAATAATATAGCTGATGCTAAAATTTTACCTTTCATAATAATAGTATTAAAAATTAAACTACAAATACTATAACGAGTCCTTGTAAGAAAAGTGACAAAAAACTAAAAAGTAATTTCAAAACGAGTTCCATTTCATTTTTCACTCTTTACATGTATCTTCCATCCATTAGCATCAACAATCTTTTTTACCATGGATAGTCAAATCCCATATCCTCATGCATCTCTCGCTTCTCACTCTCTATAGAGTCGATCAAATATTTTATCTAAATTTTCAGGAGCAATACCTATTCAAGTATCGATTATGGTAAGAGTATTTTTTTCTGTTTTTACCATTATTTTCCCTGCCTGCTTATTATACAAAATTGCATTTTTAATGATATTTTTTAATACAATTTCTAGCTCTGATTTATTTGCTGAAATAAAATATGTTTTAGGTAACAGCATGTCGAGCGTTATATTTTTTTCCTTCATCTGAGGGATGAATTCTGCTAATATACCTCTGGTATATTCTGGCAGGTTAATCTTTTCTTGACCGGAAACTTTTCCAGCCTCAGAGAGCTCCCTGAGTCATTCTATAAGCATATTTGCGTTATCAATAGTTACAATACTAGATTTTAAAAGTTTACTATCATATTTTTTTTCTGCTTGCATGATTTGCAAGTTTCATCTCATAACAGCAAGTGGAGTTTTGAGCTCATGACCTGCATTATGTATAAAATCTGACATATCCTTTATATTTTCTCTCACCGGAGTAAGGGCCTTTCCTACAAATCTATACCCTATAAAATATACTAAAACGGATAAAATACTTGATAGCAAAAGCAGTAATAAAATATCCTGCACAACATCGCTGAGTGAGTAGCGAATGTTCTGGTAAAATACAATTTTATTTTCATCAATGTTATTTGAAAATATAAACGTATCGTGATCACTATATATCTTAGTAATATCAAAGTTTATATCATCAAATCTTGGTTCTTGTAGTATTTCTTTAAATATGAGGTTATTTTCCTCATCAAGCACAAAAAAACTAAGCCTCGTTCCGTTTACTGATTGATTTCTGCGTATGTCTCAAGGTTTAAATTTACGAATTTCTTCTATAAGTTTTTGCTTTGCATACTTAGCAAAAAATTCTTCATCATTTTGGATTCACGTATTAATCAAATTAATTTGCTGCGATATTTCCTTTTGTTGGTTTCTGCTTTCTGTCACATATTTTGCACTGAGAAATGAAATCCCTACAACCATAACAATAATAAAAACTACTCCCGTAAATACGCGAGTAAGATGTCTATGTGTATGCTCTAGATTTTTGCCCTCATGTGGCACATTAGTACTTTCCATAATTTAGTTTGCTATATATCAGTGTCATTTTTTTGTTTCTACTATTTCTCTGCCAAGCTTTTTTCGTAGGTATCCTATGTATACATCAACCGTTTTTGAAAACATAAAGTCTCCATCAAACTCTCACCAAACCTTTTCATAAAGCTCTTGTCGCTCTATAGCTCGTCATTTATTTTGTGCAAAGTATTTTAGGAGTCTAAACTCTAAGTCAGAGAGATGAATATCCTCTCCTGAATTATTACTCACTTCTATTTTTTCTAAATCTAGAGTAAATTCTCAAATATGAAGCTCACTGGTAGACTTATTTTTGAGATTTCGACGCGTAAGAGCATCAAGTCTCGCTACAAGCACATCATAATCAAAGGGTTTTACGAGATAATCATCTGCTCCACAATCGAGTCATGCTATAATATCATCATTACTACTTCGACTGGTGAGCATTATTATTGGGACTTCTTTTTCTTTTTCTCTGAGTTCTCGACACACATCAATCCCATTTTTTTTCGGAAGATTTATATCAAGCACTATAGCGTCATAGTATTTTGTAAGCGCTTTATATAGTCCATCTTCTCCATCAAAGCTCAGTTCACTGTGAATATTTTTCACGCTTAAATATCTCGCGAGTCCTGTCGCTAGATCCTGAGTATCTTCTATTATTAGTATTTTCATGTTTTTATTATACTTTAGAGTCAGTAAGAGGCAAGTAAGAAATACAGATGCTCTAAGTTGATTAAATTATATTTTTACGTACAATACACTTCGCAACTTTATATGAAGCTAGAAAGGAAATCTACTATGCGGAAACTATATTTTGCACTCATTTATCTTAGTTTGGCTCACGCAGCTCAAGCTGAGACGCATACCTATCTCTGTGATGAGGTGTTTCGTACTTCGAGTATAAACTCGGAGTCAGAAAATACCCAAACACCTATTACCACAATAGTGGTAGAAGTGGTGGACGGTAAAACTCATTGCACGATTCAAGAGGTCTATGAATAAAGCTCTTGTTACGATTTAAGCCCCGCAAACGCGGGGCTTAAAAACTGTCTTATTTCTGAAACCTATATCTATATTTTATTTATATGTCTAATATTTTTTATTGCAGATATCTATAAGTGCGCATTACATTTCTTCATCAGTTTCTATATCATCCTCAAAATCATCGTGGTGATTAGCTCTTTCACCTCCTCTATGTCCTTTTCCTTTTCATTTTCCACCCATTTTTCCTTCTGGTTTATTCGCTTTTGCTTCATCTAAAATAGTTTGTTCCTCATCTGTAAGTTCCTCTCCTGCTTTAAGTTTTTCTTTAATTGGCTCCAGGATAGCTCTTTGCGCTTCACGCTCTGCGTGTTTTGCTTGCATTTCAGCTAATTGAGTTTGCTCCTCATCGGTAAGAGCATCTCCAGCAAGAAGCTTCGCTATAATATCTCCACCATCTCTTCTAGGAGTATCATCCTCTTCTATTTTCATGAGCATTTCTCCTCTGATAGCTTCCTCTGCTGAGGTAAGAGTTTCACCGTTTATAAGTTTTTCTATAACAGCTTTTTTCTCTTCTTTTGCTGCTATCATTTCAGCTTTTTTAGCTTCAAAGAATGCTTGTTTTTCTTCATCTGACATAGCTTCTAGAGCTGCTTTTTCATCGTCAGTGAGATTTCCACCTCCCATTCTTTTACCACCAAACTTAGCTCATTTTTCACCTCTCATAGATTTTACTTCATCGAGGATTGCTTGCTCATCTGCCGTGAGTGTTTCACCAGCCTGCATTTTATCAAAGAGTTCTTTTATCTCTGTTTTGTTTCCAAAGATTGATCCAGTCACAGAGTCATTTGCCGAAGATAATCCAGCGAAACCTGTTGCAGCGATACCTGCAACCAATACTACTGATACTAATTTATTATTCATGTGTTGTA
This sequence comes from Candidatus Altimarinota bacterium, assembly GCA_020629795.1. GTDB lineage: Bacteria > Patescibacteriota > Gracilibacteria > BD1-5 > UBA6164 > JAACSU01. The sequence goes on along the minus strand of JAHDCR010000013.1, from coordinate 320 downwards.
TATAGTTAGAGTTTAAATTTACATCCCTAACCTGAATCCTTTCCCTTCAGTCGAAGGGCAAGGGGCTACAGAATGTAGTAAGTTATTTATCTTACGCAAAGCAGTATACTGTTGTCAGTTAAGAGCAGAGTAAGAACATACTTTTCTATCATTTTATACATCTCTTTTTGTTTTGTAATCCTCATCATTACTTGAATATTTAGGATAAAACGTTATAGTGTGATTTATAAAATTTTTAAGCGAATTTTATAGAAAAGCACTTAGAGTAATATCTAAGTGCTTTTTATAATAATGAGATGTGTTAAGAGGAAGGTAAGAGA
>JAHDCR010000012.1:18426-22280 GCA_020629795.1 Candidatus Altimarinota bacterium | reverse complement strand
CACGCTTTCCAAGCGTGCGCTTTAAACCACTCAGCCACCCTTCCATAGTTGTAGTTTATATCGTCATCTCGGACGAAAAGCTATACTATTTCTGCTATTACTTCTATTTCTACGAGAGCGTTCGCAGGGAGAGCTGCAACAGCAACGCAAGAGCGAGCTGGTTTGTGGGAAAAATAGTCTTTATACACTCCGTTTACAGCTTCGTAATCTCGTATATCAGCAAGAAAGATATTTACTTTTACTACATTTTCAAACGTGAGTTTTGCTGACTCGAGCACTGCTGCAAGATTTTCACATACCTGAGTTGTTTGTCAAAGTATTCATCCCTCTTTGAGGAGAAGCGTTTCTGGATTGATTCCTACTTGTCCACTGGAGTAAAACATATTTCCAGAAATAATACCTTGAGAATAGGGACCAACTGGTTCTGGAGCAGACTCTGTATATGTTGCTTGCATTGTGCTTATACTAAAAGATTAAAATACATATCATTATCAGTAATATTTTCAAAAGTAAAACCTCACTTTTGCATATTTGTTTCTACTATTTCAAAGTTATCATCTCACAGTGCTTCGATTCAGATAAGCACGGGAGCTGAGTTTCGGTTTGATTTTTTCATATATTCAAATCTCGCGATATCATCATCTGGCCCGAGAAACTCAAGAAACTCTTTGAGGGCTCACGGTCTTTGTGGGAATTTTACGAGATAGTATCGCTTTTTTCACTCGTATCTGAGTGAGCGTTCTTTGATTTCGGGAAGTCTCTCAAAGTCGAGATTTCATCCTGAGACGATAACTACTACGGTTTTTCACTCAATTGTGTTTCAAAGCGATTTAAGTGCGTCTGACTCTATTGCTCCTGCTGGTTCGAGGACTATTCCATCCTCTCTAAGAAACTCAAGGATTGTAGAACAGATTCTATTCTCAGGACAGCTAATGACTTCTATATTATTTTCTTTGCAGATAGCAAAGTTATTTTCTCAGACTCGGGCTACAGCAGCACCATCTACAAATGTATCTATACTGCTGAGCGTAGTATTTTCTCAGTTTTGTAAACTGGTCATCATGCTGCTGGCTCACTCTGGCTCGACTCATAGTATCTGCGTATTTTTTCATAGAGCATTTCGAGCAGATAAGAGCCCTGATATAACTCATCCTCATCCAATGGGAGCTATGATGAGGTCTGGATTTTCAAGTTTTTCATAGATTTCGAGTCCTATTGTTGCTTGACCTGTAATAATCCTCTCATCGTCAAATGGATGTACGAAGCTAGCTCCAGTTTGAGATTCATACTCTCTAGCACTTGAGAGTGCTTGATCAAAGGTATCTCATATAAGCTCTACTTCTATATACTCTCACCCAAATTGCCGAGTTTTATAGACTTTTTGTTCAGGAGTGGTTATAGGCATATACACCTTTCATTTGATTTTAAGTTCTTTGCAGGAGAGTGCAAATCACTGTGCGTGGTTTCCAGCGCTGGCACATACAACTCATTTAGATTTCTCACTTTCGCTGAGTGATGATATGAGGTTATACGCTCCTCTGATTTTGTAGCTTCGAACTTTTTGTAGGTCTTCGCGCTTAAGATAAATTTCAGCCTTATATTTTTTAGAGAGCCGTTCACTATACTCTAAGGGAGTATTTTTTACTACCTTTCCAAAGCGATATTTTGCTGCAGTGATGTTTTCGAGTGTAACGAGCATAGCAATAAAAAAAGCACAAAAAATAATATTTTGTGCTTTGAGGTCATTTTGCAATGAAGGTACCACCTAAAGCGAGTGCTTGATTTATTTATTTTACGAAGTATTTCGACTTCGGGAGAGTCTAGTAGGGAAGAGATCCCGTTCTTTCTCCAGCTCGCAGTTGATAGCTGCTCTAGCGCTTATATATTCATTATATATAAACTGTTACGAATGCAAAAGGATTTTTAATAATCTGCAGAATGTTTATCTATCTTGTGTCCAGTATCAAACTCATCTATGAGTATCATAGCCTTTTCTCTGTCTGCTTCATGACCATCGTTCATATATGAAGCGACTGTGAGGTTAATCTCTCTGAGATCGTGCGTTTCATAATCATACTGATCGTCATTTTCATAAAAACCTCCTATCTCTTGGAGTCTGTCAGTGTCCTTGTCCTTGAGTGCCCCGTAGAGATTTTGTAGGTATTCGTCCATTTCAAACATAGTGTTGTTGTTAGTTATAAGTTATTATCAGTATCGGAGATATCTGTAAGAAATAGGTAAGAATTTTAACTCATTAATAGAAAAAAATATAAAAGTCCTTTGTATCATACATAACATCAGGATGTATTTTTTGAGAGAGTATATTAGATTTAAACTTAACTCTTATAAGTATAAAATAAAAGATAAATATTCACATAAACAAAGAAAATAAAACTAAAGTTGAATTACTAAAATCTAGATAATACATACATAAAGTACAAAGTCATAGTATCAGGAGTCATTTCTTTATCATCTTATAAAAAATATATTTTTCAAAATATACTTTTAAATCTTTATGTTGGAAATAGTTGTGATGGTTTAAAAAGTTTTTATCAGAATTTCTTTTATTCCATTTATTCTGAGATTTGGAAAGACGAGAGTATTTTTTGTATTTTAATTTCATGTTATTTTTGAAAGTAATAATTTATTCATCATTTTATATTTTCTTTGATGGTAAATCATAGTGATTTAGAATTCATAGAAATATAGTAAAAGTTATTTTTGTTACTGTATATTTGAGACCTGATTTTTATCAGAGATTTTCACAATTTGATACAAGATATAATCATTGGTCAAAAAACAATACTCAGTATAAAAGGGAGTGATGGAAGAGTCCCAAATGATTCCATAGTAAATACAATTGTTATTATTCCTATAACGGGTAATCATAATATGGAAAATAGTATTTTGTAATAATAATCACTGAAATATATAAATTTCCAAAATTTTGATTTCGTCATTTTAGTGAGCTTAGTAGCACTTCTATAATTATGACTATTTTGAATATTTATTGTATCAAGTGACATAGGGTTCCAAAAAAATGTATAGGGATGTTTTCTTTTGAAAATTTTACGTATTGCAAAAATTCCTACGATTGATGACAATCCTATAAATATTGCTGCTATAAAATATAAATTTTTTATTATTGCACTATACACAACAATAGAAAACATAAATAACAAGAAATAACTTATAAGTATAGGGAAAAACTTGATTAACGAATCACTTATTTCTTTGCTTTCTTTGAAGGAAATAGAATAAGAAGATAAGGTATCAGTATCTCTCTCATAAACAGTGTTATTTTTGCTTTTATATGTACGAGTTTTTGTTTTCATAATCTAATAAAAAAATATTTTATTTCTATATTCTATATATTGACTGGTATCCATATTTGCCTGATACAGCATCTTTACTTGTTTATGAGTTCATGTAAATATACGTTTAATACTATGTGCTATTCAACGGGAAATTACAATTATTAGAAATAGTACAACAGATATTCAAATAAGTCATTTCAGTGTTATCTCTCATGAAATCAGTTCTGAAATCCTAGATATAAACATAAAAAATGGCAAGATTGAACTACTGATAATAAAGTTTATAATACGCTTTTTAAGAGTGCTATTTTTATAGTGAATACTATTTTTTGTAGATATAAAATAATTATGATGATTCTCAAAGTTTCTGTCTTCTAAGAGTATTTTAAATTTTCATTTTTGCTTTGCTTTTTTCCTATATACGATCTCTCTTAGGATATGATTTTTTTCTAAGAAAAAAATATATCTAATAAAAGCTATAAAAAAACTATAAATTATTAGCATACCTAAAAATCACTTTCATCCTGTAGATATGTA
>JAHDCR010000012.1:12791-18326 GCA_020629795.1 Candidatus Altimarinota bacterium | reverse complement strand
AGGTTTTGTTTCTCGTATTCTGATTTTCATTGTTTAGTAGAAAAATATTTTATCTTGTAGTATTGAATAGTATTTTGGATTCATTCTCAACATATAATGTTTATGAGGTATATTGTTTTCTTTCACCAAAGCTTTAGAAATCTTTAGAATATGAAAGAGCGCTAAAGATGTTGTCATTATACTACTCCATTTAAGTCCAAGTATCATAGAATTTCACTCTCATGTTATAGATAAAAATATAATAATATAAACAAAAAAATAGAGTGAAAGCATAATCTTTAAATTTTGGATTATTTTAAATATCTTAAATCGTGTTTCTATATAACTTTTGGGGTAGTAGTTATAGTGATTGTGAATCTGAATTTTTGATATGTTTATGATAGTATTTTTAACTAATGATTGTTTTTTTAGTCATTCCAAATGTAATAACATATGTATAAAATTGAGTACAGGGCTCCAATAATAATATACGATATATGAGAAGATAGGTAAAAATAATAAAGCTACTAAAAAACCAAATAGTTGTGATACAATAATCAATAGGATAAATAATATGTTTAAAATTACTCCAGCTAGAGCAAATTTAAAAATAACACTTCAAAAGTCAGAAATAATATTATATCTTAACTTAGGGATATTAACTTGATTATGTTTTCTCATTTTTGTTTTCATATTTAGTAGAAAAATATTGTATTTTTTATTTTTTGAAAAGCAGTTGCTTGAATCCTTCTAAAATATATTTTTACTGTGTAATCATCTTTCATTTTAGAAGCGTTGTCTTTTGTGATGAGAAGAATTATGACTACAAACAGCAATATGGGTCATATTATAAATTCAAGCATCAATTGTGGAAAAATAAAACTAGCTCAGATTAAAAATAAAATTATAAAAATATTTCTGACTATGAATTTTATAATTTTCATCTTTTTATATCGAGAGTAATTAGTTTCTAATTCATAGTTTTTAAAATAATTATGATGATTCAAAAAATTTGAGTTTTTTAGGTACTTTGATGCCAAGAGTATATCATCAACTTTTTGAAAGAGAGTGTTTTTTCTAATATGGAGTAATAACCTATTCCTCATTTCATACAGTATTGGAGATATGAGCATAAATACAAAAAATAAAAAAGCTTTGTGCTCATATATTCAGAGTAGTATAAAAGGTGTCATAGTAACAACACTAACAATGATAATTGAAAGAATTGTAAGAAAGGTAGATAATGACTTTTTTGTAGGTTTTATGCTATATTTTTTTTCTTTGAAACCTCCAGTGAATAATCAATAAAATATAAGTGAGATTATGAGAATACTGATCAATCAGGCAAGAACGGTTCAAATTATGCTTCAAGTTTCTACATATAAAAAATAGATGCATAGTCATACTCCAATGAAAATAAGAAAAAATAAAAAGTATGAAAGGAGTAAAACATGAGTTTCTGTTTGAGTAGTTTCTTTTTTTCTTGTTCGTAGTTTCATAACTATCCTTTATATGTCATAATATTTATAAAGTTTTCAAAGTTAGTTTGATAAAGTTCAAGTGTTTTTTTAAGTGATGTTTGATTCAGTTTAAGTCTCTGCTCTGAAAGAGAAATATGCTCGTTTTCTCCGGAGTTTTTTTCGTACTGCTGTATTTCTGTAAGTTGATTTTCTCATGAAACATAAGCTTTTTGCATCGCAAAAATATTATATACGAAGAATAAGAGAGTTCGATACACATCAGGGAAATCGTTTTTTATTTTACTCATAGTATAGGTGTTTTTATTCATTTTTATAAAATGACGTATTTCACTGTCTATATCTTTTTTGCTATATATTTCAGTGAGTGAGTTTATGTTAATAAAATCATATCTGAGCTCATAATGTTTTTTGTTGTTATAAGACTTTTCAATTCATCTATGAAATTCAATAAGAAGATTTTTTTCATCAAACTCATCAAAACATTCAAAAATATTAGAAAGTAAAAAAATTACTCTTTTTTTACTTTCTTGATTATTAAGATATTTTCTGTCGATATATATGTCTGTAAAAAAACTTGGATAATAGTAATATTTTTTTTCCTTTGAAGCTTTATGAAATAATTGTATTGATCATATATCTTCTAGTGAAAAAGTTATCAGTTCATATCCTGAGATTGTTTTTTTTGTTTTTTTTACAGTAATTCCTTCTTCATCTAGATATTGACTAATATTTTTAAGAACTTGAGAAAGTCCTCGCTTATATTTTGCTGAGTGTCTATTTAGGAGCGTAAAATAATAGAGTGATGCAATATTTATCATAGTATTAGAGCTTTCAAGTTAAAGAAGCTTCCCAAACATCAATACTGGTTTCTCAATGTCATTCACAAGTGAGATTAAAATTATCTCTATAAAACTTTTTAGGTTTTCATAAATTTGAAGAAATATTCTCTTCTATAAAGTATCATGCTCTATGTGACGAGGAATTAGCTTTGTAAATCAGACGACCATAAGTCATATTAGTAGAGTTGTAATATAGCTTAAAAAATGCACTTAAGTGATGCGTAGTTTCTGATATTTTTTCAAGTGTTGAAATGTCTAATTCAAGACGTTTATATGCTTCGGATTTTTTGTAATAGATTACTATACTTCTTCTTGCATTATAGATCAGACTCACACCATCCGGATAAAATCTAAACTTGTTTGCGTTAGATAGATTTACTATTTCAACAAATATTCGTGTATTTCCTGAAAAGCTTCATCTAGTTCACAACGCTATAACAATATCGTTTCTTTCAATAAATATTTCAGTATTATTAGAGCATGGATCTTTTAAAGGGAAGTCATAAGATCATCTTTCATCTAAAAATTCATCAAAATAGAGTCTTTCTCTATCAAATATGTAATTATATGGTCCAAACTCACTATCAGAAAATTTAATACTAAAGTCTGATTTTCTAATATGAGTAAAATTTTTATGCTTGTTATCTACAATTATTCCTTTTTTCATAAATTAAAAATATGATATATTACTTATTAATATACCATATTTTTCTAAAATCGTTAATATTTTTCCTTGACCAGAAGCTCTGCTAAGCTATAGTTTCTTCCCATTTTTCAAATACACTCATATCAACAAGTTTTATACTTGCTACTGTCTCTGAAATTGCTATCTCTAAGAGTCATTGAGTGATTTCATGATTTTCAAGAGCGTGTTCAATTTCTGCGATATCTCCATCGTGATCACGTATTTTTTGAGCGAGGTCTAATATACTTCCAGATGCGTCTCTCGCTGCCTCCTCAACTATAGCTTCTATATCAGCAGCCACATATCAGTCTGTAAACTCTGCAAGTTTTTCATAATTGAGTTCTCAGTGTGGTCTGCCTTGTTTTGCGATAAATATTTCAAATAATTCTTTTCGAGCTGCAAAGTCTGGTGCTCAAATATAAAACTTTTTATCAAGTCTCCCAGAACGAAGTAGGGCAGAGTCGAGATGATCGGGACGATTTGTCGCTGCAATCACTATGAGATTTGGTGCTTCATCAAGTGCGTTAAATTCTTGCAGAAATTGCGATACTTCTTCTGCCTTATTTGCATCGACTTTATTAGTTCGTTTTGACACGAGTGAATCTATTTCATCGAGAAATAGTATCATAGGACCTGATTCACTTGCCTTTTTTGCTTGAGCAAAAAACTCTCTGATATTTTTACTCGTTTCATGTAGGTATGATGATCCAAACTCACCAACAGATTTTTTAATAAGACCAGCTCACATTTCTTCTGCGAGTTTTTTTGTGATAAATGTCTTACCCGTTCCTGGAGGTCCGTATAGGAGCATTCCAGTTGGAATTCCTACTTGAAATTTTTCATAGCTCTCATACAGGTCTACAAGTCGTTTTTCTTTTATTTCTTCTGGAGTATCTATTTCCTCTGGAGTCATAGACTCATATTTTTCTTTAAGATCTCTGACTAAAAACAAAAATTGTAACGGTCTAATAAATCAATCTCGCAGATCATCTTTTAGCTTTTGCATTCCAGCAACTCATTTAAACCCCCAAGTATCAGGATTTTTCATCGTAAAATACTCCGGTACTACTGAAATTTTTCTACTTTCATCTTCTCAAGCATTTTTGATAGATTTATCAGATGCATCATTGGACATGTCTTTTGTTGTAAGGCTATTTCAAGTCTGTATTGCTTCAGGAGTTCAAAAAGTAGTTTCAAAAGCCTTTGTTATATCTCCGGCTTTAGCAACTGATGCCTCCATTTTTTTGAGAGCGTCTCACAAGTCTCATTTCCAGTCTTTTTCTACGACTCTTTTAAATTCATTAGAATTAGTAACAGCATCAAAAAATGCATCGAATCATGTATCTTTTTTAGTCATTTTAGTGTTTAGATATAGTAGTAATATGTTTTTCAAGTTTTATTTTTTGAGCATTGAGCAACTCTTGTCATTTACTGAGATGAGCTAGTCAAAGAGGTACTCAAGAAATCGTTGACTCTCAGAATATTTCTTTTTCATGCGCAGCTACCCAATCGATGAGATCGTTTTGGAAACTTCCAATCAGTTTTATGAAAAATTTCTTTTCATGGTCAATGATTTCTTTTTGAGAATCACTATGGGGTAGTAATTTTATCAAGAGCCTACTACAAGCATCTATCTGCTCAGTTAAATGTTTAATTCAGTCAGATACATGCGTTGTCTCCTCTGAGTTATATGGATCTCTCATATCTGTTTCTATATCATATCTGAGTGTAGCATAGCTCATGAGGACATGCTCTTTCTGTAATGCGTACATTCTCAGCGCTTTTTTGAAACTCTTTCACACCATAGCATGCCATATCTCACTAATATTGTGATAATGATATTTCACTGCTAAGTCATGAGTGTGTTCAAGCTCATGGTGTAAGTCGTGGAGTACGTGGGTCATAATACATATGTTAACAATCAGTACTAGTATACTATATTGTAAATAAATTATACTTTATTTTGTGATATTTGATATGTTTTCTATTTGCAGTTCTAGTCTTTTTACTTGTAACTCTATAATAGATGTATGACTTATATTAGTAGATTTAGTTTGTATTTCTTGTAATCTGGAGACTTCATTTGAGATTTCCCTACTATGATTTTGTATCCAATTTTTTAGGTCTCTATGAAATGATGTAATACTAGTAGTGAGAAAATGTTCTTCAATTTTAATGATATTTTCTTCTTTGAGGGAATTATTTTTGAGTGTCATAAATACTTCCGTGCAGGACTGGGTTGTATCAGTAATAAAGATAATACTATTTTCAATATTTTCTATCTCAGTTAAAACTATGTTTTTTGATTTATAATCCTGGTTTATATCAGAATATAGGGAAGAGTAATTTAATAAAAACGTCTTTTTTAGGGCAGCATATTTTCTATACTGTTTTTTAAAAGGAGAACAAAAAAACACAAATACTCGTCATGACTTTAGATTTCTTAATCGTAATTGAGTATCTTCTATTTCTTGGTATGTATTTTCTAAAAAGTGTTTCATGTATTTATATTAATCTCCCCATCATGCTCCATTTGTAGAACCTCATCATC
>JAHDCR010000012.1:0-12691 GCA_020629795.1 Candidatus Altimarinota bacterium | reverse complement strand
TTCATGTATTTATATTAATCTCCCCATCATGCTCCATTTGTAGAACCTCATCATCAACCAAATCCTGAAGATGATGAACTACTACTTGATGATGAACTACTAGACGAACTACTTGAGGATGAGCTAAAGCTGGAAGATGATTTTTGTTTTCTCTCTTCACATATTTTTGGATTTTCTAGGCAGTAAATCCTATTGCTTTCAATTGATTTACTTATAATGGTACCTAAAAGCATTACTAGTAGTAGTAATACAAAGATTGGTCTAAATTTTTTAGATTTTATTGAAATTATACCTGAAATAAAAGCAATTAAGAAAAAAACCAACATTAATATTTTAAATCAATAATTAATAGTAATTATTGAAGAAGTAATTAATGTAATTGGTACTCAAAAGAAAAAAAATGAAAAGGCTTTAAGAATTGTAGATTGAATTTTAAATATATCAGGATTTGTAGTATTTTGTGTGTCTGATTTTCATAGGTTTCTTTTTGAAACCTCTTCATACCAAGTATGTATTAGAGATTCATAGTTTCAGCTATTGAGAAGTCATCTTAGCTTTCACTCAATAATATCTCTACACCAGTTGTTACTAAAGATCCATTCAAGTCACTTTCAAACGACTATTCGTATTTTCTTTTCGTCAGTTGAAATAAGGAGCAGTAATCAATTATTTTTTCATTTTTCTCAGATTCATACGGAGTTAAATAACTCTATTCCAATTTTTCTTAGTTCGAGTCACTCTCTATGTGGAAATAATACTGTAACTACTTGTAAATCTTCTGATAAAGAAGAGATTTTTGTACTCAGAGCATCACTTACTCATTTGTGCAAGACTCAAGAAAAATCATTTACGTAGTGATCTATTTTTCAAATATTTTTTGGGAGCATATTATCTCAGTGAATGTATAGAATTTTGTAGTTTGGGTATGAAATTTTCAGTTTCTTTGATTTGCATTTCTATTCTGGTTAGTTGCATTTTGAGAGGTCATTGTAATTCTGATTTTTCAGTTTGTTCTATTTGCTCAGTAATGTTTTCCTGCGTAAGTAGAAGAGTATCTCTAGTACTCTCTAGAAGTGATAATATGTCTTGAAGAGGAGTGGAAATTTGTTTTTTAATCCATGAGTTATACACTTCAAATCGAAACATATCACTGTATCTTGAGTTTGTAATCGAATTTTTGAGTTCTAGTACTTGCAGTACAGCATTTTGAGCTGAAGCATTAATACTTTCAATACCGGCATTGATATCAAGCAAGAGTCAGTCTTTCCAATCATTTTCTCTTGCTCTGAGTAGGAGAGTTTTAAGAGCTTGTTTTTTTCACTGTATTTCATCCGAACTAATATCTATTTCACCGAATAGATGATTTATTTTAATAACGCTTGCTCCACGTTTCATTAGATACCATGTATTTAGCTGAGTTATTACTTTTCACAGTATAAGTAAGAATAACACTCAAATAAAATATACACATGCCATAATAGCTATATATGCTGTATAGAGAGCTATAATCAATAACATTCAGCCAGCAGAATCTCTATCATTTCTGATAAATGTTCTATTCTCTGCCATTGAAAAAATAGCTTTATATCATCAAAAGAGCTGCTCTAAAACATCTCCAGTTAGTCATTTTTTTGATTCATGTAAGCGTGATTCTCAAAAAAGCTCTTCTTCAAAAGTACTTCAAACAGTATCTAAATCTTTTTTCATTCCGGATATATCAGAAAGTTTATGGATATTTCATCAGAGTGAAATACTACTATCTGTCATTATAACAAATGCAGATTTAGATAACAATCTAGATCTCCTGATTGATAGTAAGAGGAGGTAGAGAAACATTATACCAACTCCAAAAAATATAGTTGCAAAGAAAACTATTATATTGAGTCCCGAAAAAAATCACAGTAATACAGATATTATTGCGAGAGGAATTCATATAACTTTTAAAACTCATAAAAAATCTCTTTCTATAGAGAGCTTTACTTCATCTGGGCTTATCCATTTATAGAGGTGAAATCCTCTCTCGTTTATATCCTCCTGAATTTTTTTTGGAATATGGATAACTTCAGCTTGCTGATTATCTCCTCAGTGTGTTCGTATTTTCATGAATGTATTTTTAAAGTAGTTATAGTATATATAAAAAAAACACATTAAAAATAATTTTTATAATATGATTTATAGCACAAAAAAAGAGCCATAGGCTCTTTTTGATACTATTTGTTAATCTCTGCTGCGAGTTCTTCTTGTGATTGACTTGAAAGTACTTTAACGCTATCAAGTCGTGTTTTAGCTTCACTAAATGCTTCTTGTTCTGCTTTAGCTTCTATTTCAACCTGAGATCTATAGCTTTCTATTTGATCAAAATGATTTTTTAACTTCGTAACATTTTCTACAAATACTGATGCTGAGAGTACTGGTTTACTTGTAAGCTCCTCTGTTCTTTTTGCAGAATCGATAGCTTTGTCAGTTAATTCTGATGACATTTTATCAATAGTTTCACCCATAACACCCAGAGCCTTCATACTCGCGTCAAGTGCTTTTTGAGAACTCGTTTCAATCAGAGCAGTAGATAGAAGTGTTTTAAAAATTGGTCTACTCGAACTCATAGAAAGTGAGAGTTTAGACGCGCTATCTAGTCTCATGAGAAGTCTCTTACGAGCCATTTCAAGGTTTCCAATAAGTACTACAAGATTAGATAGGAAGTACTCAACATTTCTCAGGAACATATCGTATTTCAATCTTTCATTCTCATCAGTAACTTCTTCTGCTTTTACTTTGAATTCTTCAAGTTTTTCAGTGAGGAATTCCTTATAAGCTACTACTTTACCTAGATTATCTTCGATACCTGTAAGGAATGCTTTTTGCATATCGATAGAGGTATCTAGGGAAGTATTAGATTGATCAAAACCATCAAATATAGCTTCGATTTTCCCTTCCATTGATTTAATATTAAACTTTGCTTCGTCCCATTTAGAATCTAGGAGATTAGCAAGAGATGATACTAGAGGTATAGATTTTGCCACTTTCATAACAACACCGTCATTATCAATAATGTCTTTATATACAGATTGTACGTCTTTGTTCATTTCTGATAGCTCCTCAGAAACTTTCATGATAGGATCTGCGTCAATTATTTTAGCTGTTTGAGAGATTATACTATCTAGTGGAGCAGTGATTTTTTCACCTATTTGACGAAAATCAGTAGCTTCTCTAAATGTATTTTCAACTTCTGTTCTATCTGCAGCAGACAGTTCTACTTTTTGAGTGTTAGATACTAACACGTTTTCTTCCACTTTTGCATCATCAGTTCGTACTTGTGTAGCCATAGTAGTATTTTTATTAATTATTATACGAGTAGTAGTATAGCAAATATTTTTAAGAAAGGGAAATTATTTTTTTATTGCTCTATACTTCTCAAAATCTTGGATTCTAGTATTTCTTGTAAAGGTTTCTATCATTTTTGTAAGTTCAGGAAAATAAAACACATGAGGTATTCATTCGGGAATATGAAATTCTCAGTCTGAGGGATTTAATGTAATTTCATCGTCAAATCAGTCAGGCTGCCATGTTAGTATACATGTTCACTCAAGTATTTGTATAATCTTACTCGCATAGTATATCTTTCATCATCTCCACTTTCATGCAAAAGTAGTTATTTCATAGCGAGTGTGTGTATCACTTTCTAATGTCGTCATTATTCCGGCATCATTTTCTTTTGTATCTATTATTCTCATAATATTCCTATCAAAATGTAATTCATTCTAGAGCTAATTTATTTATTAAATATATTCATTCTCAATCAAGTCTATGTGGAAGTCAATCTAGAGAAACATGCTGGCCTCAGATTTGATCTTGAAACTTTAGTGATTCTGAGTAGGGAATTACTTCATCATCACGACTATGAACTATAATAATTTGATCAATATTTCATTCTAAATTCATATCGTGAGATTCAAGATAATCATACACTTTTCAAGTATTAGTATGACTTCATCTCCCAGGACAGCAGAACACGACTCTATTAAATTTTATATTTTTTTCTTTGATATATTTTGCTAATACTCAACTCCCATGTGATACAGCTATAATTACATCATAATGAGTAAAATCAATTGCATCTAAATCCTTTGCCCATGATTCATAACTTGGGTCTTCACTGGGATCCAACTGTGGCACATAAATCTCATGTCACAAAGCTTCAAGAGAAGATATTCTCTCATGCCATGTTGTAGTAGTATCAGAGAGATTAGTGGCTCTCCCATGTATTCCTAATATTTTCATAGTTTATTTTTTAACAAGTTCAATGCTCCCTCCCTCATCTACAAATCGTTTCACTAATGTTCTAATTTTTGTGTACTGTGCTGGAGAGAGTTCTGATTTATAGTCAGATTCTATGAGTTTATAAGCTTTTTCTAGCTCTCATGGTGCAAACTCAGTCTTTTTATAGGTATTAGTTATGAGTTTAGCTATTTTTAAGAGATTTTCTGCTCTGATTTGTACAGCTTTTTCATCTCCATTAAAAGTAAGTTTTACTCCAGAAATTTCAGATACATCTATTTTTTCTATATCTTTTTGGACAGTGCTTTTAGCTTCGACTTTTTCTTGTTGTGTGACTTCTTTTTTTTGTGTTTTATACTTTTGATGCGAATCTTCATTATCTTTTGGAAACAAATTTGATAATTTAAATTCAGAATTTAAATTATTTCCAAACTTTTTAGTGTACATGGTTGAGAGAACTATCATAAGGATTCATACTACTATAAGCGCTATAACTCGAGATACCGTATCATCCACGCTCATCCAAATATCATAAAGAAAGACTTTAGTAGCTGTAAGTGTAATGAGGTAGAGTCCAATAGTTCTTACTGCAAGTATATCTCTTGCTATACCAAACCAGAGTACAGCGAATGCGAGTACTCACCAGTAGAGAGTTACCATAAATGTTACTCCAAAAATTTGGTAGATATAGAGACTTGAGAGAATAAATAAGTATGACAGGAATACTATAAAGAGAGGTTTATTTCATATCGTTCACTTTTTAAAGTAGTCATAAATAAATGGAAGAGAAAACATTCATACTACGAGTGAAGATATTGTGAGATTCATGCTCTCAGTTTGTATAGTATCTGCAAAGAGCATTATATGCGTTCCCATCATAAGTATGTAAGATGCAAGGTGAATTTTTTGTAGTCACATTGAAGACATTTTTTCATACACGACTCATAAAAGTATTACTACTACTCAATAGTAGAGCAGAGATGACCAATCACTTGAGATTCAGAGCACATCGTGTCCCCAAATCGCGAGAATTATCATTCATACAGCATGAACTATATTGTAAGACCATACAAACTCAGTAGAGAGATATCATGACTCTGAATCATTTTGTGTAAACAGGAGGCTTCAAAGCATTGATAATAATATAATGAGTCCTGCTATAATATAGCTATAACTCAATATAGGCATGAGGCTATTTTTCATTAATAACACTCCAAATATCATAATGATGAGTCAGAGTATCGCGTTTTTCTGATTTTTAGCATTGTGAGCGTAAAAGAATAATAGAAGAGCTTGAAGTGAGAGTAATACCGCTCATATTTCTGCTGATTGATAAAATAAAGCAGAGACAATAGCCATCGGAACGATATACATCCCAATAGATTTTTCACTGACTATATTATTTTTCTTTATATTAAATGAGATATAGCTAAACACTATTATTCCCCAGTACGAAGTTACTACTAGGCTAATGCCAAATATATGGTATAAGTAGAGAGATGATAGAGTAAGAATATATCAAATAAATACGTAAAAGAGATTTTCGTTTTGAATCTTTTCATTTTTTACATAGTCATACACAAATGGGAGAGAATATATACCAGCTATGAGAGTAGAGAGGAGTATTTGTAATCTATCTGTTCAGATATCATTAAAAAAGAGGAGTATATGGATTCACATGCATGCAAGATATGCAATTAGATGTACTTTTTGTAAACCAGGTGAAATGAGTTTTTCATATATTACTCATAATACCATAATAAATGTAGAGTAATACAGCAGAGAAATCCAATTATCAGTTATTCCTATAACTTGATGTCCCCATAGTAGGAGTGTTCACATACCTAGTATATGAAATATATGGTGTAAAAATGCTAATTCTTCACTCAAATATGAATCGCTATCAGTATCTTTTGCCTTAATAAATACGAGATTGAGAACATATGATACAAATATTATAGCAAAACTTATCAGCATGCCGTAGTTTCATGTAAAAGCATTTGTGAAAATATTTGTGATATCAGTAAAATCAATGAATTTAACTACTCATATGATGAGTAAAACTATTCATAAAAGAGCTACTTTTTGAGATTTGATTCTAGCAGCGAGATAAAATAAAACATTTGCTTCTAAAAGCCAAGCAATAGATACTACAGCTTTATTTTCAGCGAAGACAAATGCTACAGCGAGTGTGAAGAGAGATATTCAAAGTGAGAAAATACTATAAATAAGATTTTCATAATCCTTATTGATAGAAATATTTTTGATTCAAACACTTTGAGCCTGAACATATGCTACTCCAGCATATATAATAGAGAGACCAAAGAATAAGAATCCTTGAATATCAGCAGTGAAATATTGGTTTCACAATACATATACCATGAGTATTAAAAACAGTGATCCAGAGACGAGCCCTGAAATAGTATTTCTGATATTTTCCCCGAGGAGCTTTTTAGGTTGTAATACAGTAATTCATATATTCATAACTCAGAAAGCTATAACTATAAGAGCAGATAATAAACCATAGCCATCACTGAGTCAATTTTGTAATATTACAGGAGTGAGAGTGAGTATTGTCCCTACTGTTCAAATACTATAGAGATATACTCATCTATGCATAGCTATATAACACAGACCCATGAGTCAAAGGCTTGATGCTCACATAACAATATATTGCACCGGAGAGAGTATTTCTCATCCAAGCACTCACATACATCAGATTAGGAAAAATGTTCCAGAAATAAGAATTTCAAACCCAAATTTATACCTTTCTCTAAACTGTGTTGATACATAGAGTCAGATAGCTGAAAGAGAGTTGATACACAAGAGTTTAGTTACCCATCATGATGCATCACTCCATGGAGCTATAAGAATAAGGATTGCAGCAAAAACAAAAGAAAGAGGAAAGAGTACTTCGTCTTTATTTCTATATGCCATAAACATAGCTCCAAGAGTGACTATCATCGTATAACCTAAAAGAGTATACGGCTCTGATGATGACTCTCAAAGCAAGAACGGATTTATATAGGCTACAATAAACGCAAAAATTAACAGTGGTCGAGAGTTATATACTTGTGAAGTTACAATTGCTAGAACAGTATTTACTATGAGGAAGAAGAACGTAATTCCAACAGATAATATAGTAGAGCTCGAAGTATCATCACTTCATAGATAGTACCTCCCCCAAAGTATGACAAGATAATTAATAAGAAGTGCGATTCATAGTACTATTCTTGATTCTTCTATATATCATTTTTTATCAAGCCATACTCAAGAAATGTAACACATTCCTCACACTACAAATCAGAGTATGAGTTTTGTTATAGGTCCTATCATAGTATAAACAAGTCCTAAGAGAAAGAGTACTCCTAAAAATACAAAAATACCTCATACTTTTGCTAAGAGGTTTTCAGCAAAGAATTTTTCAAACATGTTGAGTTCTCGAACTTCACTAGATTTTTTACTTGAGCTATCTGATTGATAGGCATATTGAGCTTTAGCTGGAGTTTCATGTACATCTATTTCTTCCTGATACTCTTCATCTATAACGAGGTTATTCTCTGGCTCATTAGATTCCGAATATACTTCATTCTGAGATTCTGCTGGAGTATCTAAGTAGATATTTTCATTTTCAGTATCTTCTTCAACTTCAACAGAGTCATAGGGTTCATCAATCTCATCATCTGACTCCAACTCTACTCTTTCTTGCTGAGTATAGGTATTTTCAGAAATATTTTCTCACTTAAGTATTTGCCGTTTAAAAAATAAAAGTCTAGATAGAATATAGTCTTTTGGAAACACAAATCCTTTTACTATGACAGCAGCAACTGCTCCAATCATGAAAGCTCACATTCATATTTCAGATCAAAATATGAGATTAGATACAGCAAAACATAGTGCAAATGAGAGAAACCAAGCAAATTTATTGAGGAGCTCTAACATAGATAGCGTGTTATACAATTAAAGAGTCATAGAATCAGTATATAAAAAAACACCCCATACAGAAGTGTTTTTATTTTACATTTAAACATTATATTTTTTCCTTAGTTTCAAAAAATACTCTTGATTATAAATATTTGAAAAATGTTCCTTAAAATATTCTAATAAATAAGGGAGATCATTATCTAAACTTGATAAGCTTAAATATACTCATAATTGTGCTTCTTCAATTTCTCAGACACATTCAAATGGTTTTATTCCACTGATTCAAACTATTTCTGAAAATAAGACTTGTAAGTCTTTTCGCTCATAGAGCTCTTCTCAAAAAATTTGGATAGTTTCATCACTGGTTATATAAGGTCTGAGAATAATATAAACAAATAAACACTTGGGACAGTTGTTGCACCATTTTTTATCTGTAGTTTTCGTGATACTAAAATTTTTATTACAACTTGAAAATACGCTAAAATATTTTTTTCATTTTTCTGCAAAAAATTTTGCAATTTCAATTTCATAGTATTCTCTTAGGAGTGATGAATACGATATATCTGTAGAGATATACTCATGAATATATCTAGATAGTTTTTCTTCAAAATCTCAGCTTTTAGAATATTGATGATTTATTTCAGTTTCACCAACATGTGTATTTCACATATTGGCTGACTTTTCATTTGAAAATACTATATATTTATAGTCATAAATATAGCACACAAATGTCAGAAAAAATGATATGAGTCAGGTAATAGGAACATGACCGTTAAAGTATCACTGACTGTTCATTTCCAAGAGCTTTGGATCTAATTTTCTTTGTATGTTTAGAAACGGACTTCAATCTAAATCTAGAAAACTTTGTTTTATTGTATCAATCTTTCAAAATACAAAACTCGTAGCTGAAATATTGTTTTCTTTTAATAACAGTGAGCTTACTATACTATCTTTTCAACCTCATATGGGGAGGAGATATTTTTCAGAAACAGGAAAACTTACATCTACTGCGTGTGAGATTCATGATCATGAAAAATTACAGAGCTCTGAGAAGTTAATATTGTTTGTATAAAAAAACTCTCCAAGTCACTGAATATAAAAATCCTTCCAGTATTCTGTTTGCTCTTGGTTTAAATTCCCAGAATCTACCACTATATTTTTAGTAGGAGATAATTTGTAGTAACTTATTCAAAAAGCGATGGATATATGAAAGAGTATATTTTCTACTATGGATTTGTTAATGTCTTCTCTGAATGGATGTTGTAAATCCAGCGAAATTATTTCTTTGAAATATTGTTTATTATCAAAACTATAATTAAAAACGACAGTTCACTCCTGTAGGTCATAATCGGTTTTATGTATGTAAAAGGTATTAAACTGTTTCATGTTTTTTGATAAATTTTTTAAATTGATCTCATTTTTCTTCAAAACTTTTCCAGAGGGAATAACTTTGAGCTGCAGACGAAAGAAGTACTATTTTTCCAGGACTTGTATATCTGTAGCTAAATTTTATAGCACTTTCCATGCTTCTTGTTTTTATACATTTGAGTGTAGTGTTAGCGAGTGAAAACTCAAATACTTCATCTTCTTTTTTACTATCAAGTTGCATAGAAAATAATCTGTATCAAGAATCTGGGAATAATACAATATTTTTTATATTACTTTCACTAATTGTCTTTTCTAGATTTGTATAATCAGCTTGTAAGTCCTTTCATCATATAAGCAAGGTTTCTACATCAGGTCCAAGTGCCTTTATTGCAGATATTGTTGCCTCAGGAGTAACAGCAGCTCAATCATCAATAAATGTAATATCATGAAATACTCAGATGTTTTCTAAGCGATGAGGGAGAGAATGAAAACTACTAAGCGTATTTTGTATGGTAGATTTGAGTTTGTTTTCATCATCTACGATGCAGCGCAATATACTTAAAACTCAACATATATTTTCCATATTGTGTTCTCATAATATATGTTTTACTGGAGAGGTGAGAAATATTTCTCAATTATAGTAAAGTGAACTATTTTCATAATCAAATCATGTTTTCGATGGGAATGTTATTTCTCATCATGTAATCGTATTATGAGTCACTGTATTTTCTGCATTTATTAAGATATTCATCTTAGCAGATGAGTAGTTTCACATATTTTCATGCCAGTCTAGATGACATTCAAATATGTTATTTATGTATCAAATATAGAGTTTCGGACAAAAATCCTCCAACATATAACTTGAGAGTTCATACACCACATAATCGTGCTTTTCTCAGTTAATGATATCTATTTCATCGAGAACAGGAGATCAAATATTTCCTACGAGCTTTGATTTATATCAAGCCTCTAGCAAACTGGCATGTAGGAGAGAGGATACGGTTGATTTTCATTTAGTACCAGTGATACCTATTACGTTTCACCTATAGTATTCAAAAAATATTTGAGTTTGTGAAATAAACTTGTCTCTAAATGAAGCAAGTTCTGATTTGTATGGAGAAACTCAAGGAGATTTAATAATTACTTCATAGACTGATAAATCTCTGAGATATTCTGGGCCTAAAATATATGTAATATTCTCAGGAATATCTCATATATCATTATTTTTATCTAGAATAGTAATATCTGAAAAACCTTGTGACAACAAAAAATCTAAACTAGATTTTCATTCTTTTCCATAGCCAAGTACTGCTATTTTAATATTTTTTGAAGATGTTTTTAATTGTAGCATTATCGTTTTCTTATTTCTTTAAAACTTTCCCTCACGGACACGTAGTCATCAAATACACTTTTTCTTTTTATATCTTTTTTTCTGGTATATTTTATTTTTGTACTCGTATTTTCTGTTTGTTTTTTCTTTCAAGAATTATTTTTTTCAGTATTTCAAATATTATATTTTTTTTGGTAAGTATGTTTAGTTAAAATTTGTTTTTCAGATGAATAAGTTATTTTATTTATTCCTAAATCTGATCATATTTTTTCTCTAGATGGGAGATGAAATCATTTGAGAGTTGTATTTTTCATGTTGCTCCGAGTCCTTTAACTATACTATAGTCAATACCATAAAAGAGAATACTCTTGATGGTTGATATTTTTTTATTTTTTTTCAATAATAGAATGATTCAAACAGAAATTATTATAAAAAATAGAAAAAATACTGTAAAAAAAACAAATCCTAAAACAAATATTATTATCAGCGTATTTTTACTCTGTTTTTGAAATGCTATGTTTTCAGAAAATTCCCTTGAAATCATATCATAGGGAGCATCAGCGTATTTTCAGAAACTAAAGGTATTCATACTTATATATCTTTACTATAATAATTCATATCAGCATTTTCTATTAAATCCTCTTGTATATGCAATAGCTCAGGAAAATCTGAGAAGTGATGAAGTCTCTTGCTTTCTTGGTATTCACGAGACCAATTTTCAAAGAGATATCATTTATCATGACAAAAGAACTCAGCTTCAATAATATCTACTATTTTTACAAACTTACTCTCAAGTGTTTTTTTTGCTTCATATTCATTATAAGCAGAAACGAATATATTTTGAATTTCTTTTGGAAGTTTATTTGGGAAAGTTTTCATTGCTCGTGATTCTTTATTTCACTTTGCATCATGATTTATAGAGTTATTTGGGTCGAGATCCTCATCCCCAGTTTCAGCCTCGATTAAATCATGATAGCTAATAAGCTGATACACTCTAGCTCTATCGAGCTTATATTTTCATGGTGCTATATTTTCTAGCTTTTCGAGTAAATAATCAGCAACGAGCATCATGCTCCAGCTATGCGCTGCTACAGACTCTTTTTCTCATCTGAGCCTGTCTCAAAATCTAAAGGTAAATTTGAGTTTCATAGCTTCTTGCATCTGCTTTGCTTCTTGTATTATTTTTGATGGCATAATTTACTTATAAATATTATCAGGGAATCCTTCACAGCTTACTTTGAAACTTGAATCAAATTTATCATTTGCATATAAGTCCCAACTATTTTTGTCGTTATTTGTATAGTCATAGCAGCTCTTAATCTTTCATATGCATTGTGTTCAAGAAAAAGTTTGTTTTGTGATTCAAGTACATTTACAATTATATGTCGGAAATTTAAAATTCATACTACAAGCAGGGAATGATAGAGAAGATATAAGAATTTGAAGTACTATCAGACATAGGACGTAATAACGTAAAAAATATAATGATTTTTTAAATAAAGAAAATGAAAAAATAAATACAAGTATGATAGAAATGATAGCTATAAATCATACTCCTCAAAAGAGTATATAGAAAAAACCATGAAAAAATAAGCTAGAAAAGTTGAGGCATACAACAAGTATGTAATTTATTATGCTTTTCTTTGTAATATATATAACCATTTTTAGTTAATTATCTTAATAGTATTTTACTATTTCCCAACTTTCTCCAAAATATTATTTATATCTCAAAACTTCTCCGAAAAGAACCTATTTCCCGTGATAGTATGTTTTACAAAATAGTTATTCCAGTAT
>JAHDCR010000011.1:14400-25038 GCA_020629795.1 Candidatus Altimarinota bacterium | reverse complement strand
TTATCTGTTACTTTTTCTCCTGCTCTCATCGTATCTATGACTTCTTTTACTTTTGGAGAAGTAATAGAAAATGCTGAGAATATATCTTTTATTTCTTTTGGGCTGTAGTCTAGTAGCGCAAGTAAGAGATGTTCTTCGGTAATAAACTGATCCTTATTTCTGTCAGCTATTTTCTCAGCCTCGATAAAAATAGTATTCAGCTCTGGGCTTAAACTTAGCTGATAGTTTCACTCTATTCTTGGTATTTTTGAAAATTCTTTTTTTATGGCAGCGCTCAGTAGCTGCAAATCTACTCCCATATCGAGCAGAATATCTTTTACAAGAGAGTCACTACTCTCGAGCATAGCTGTTAATAGGTGTATTGGTGTTATTTGATTATGTTTTTCTTTATTTGCTCTATTTTGAGCTTCTTGAATCCTAGTAGAGGAATTCAGAGTAAATTTTTCTATATTCATAATAATATTATTATAAAATAAAATCTAATTAGCACATATATTATATACGTGCTAAAATTAATTACAAATTTATTTTTTAAATATAAAATATAGTAGGTAGCAGTATATTTCATATAATGATACTTAGTTACTATTTTTTTATATACTGATATGAAAAAACCAATCTATAAACGAAAACGTTTCTGGGGACTCATCATCTTGATTCTCTTTTTTATGATGCTTACGGTTTCAAATTATCTCAAATACGGAGATAATAAATATGTAGGTGAGGTTCTAAATATATCAACTGGAAGTATCACTCTCAGAGACGGAAAAATAGGAGAAGAAACTCTCATGATTTGAGAGTCTACGAGACTCCATACTCTCGGTGCTGGGTGAGGAGATATACGCGCTTGAGACAATGTGATGATAATCTCATCTCGCTCAGGAGCTGTGCTCAGAGCAGATATGATTCGAGTACTTCGTAATAATCCCAAAGGGAAAGATATAAAATAAAGTATGAATAAACATCTTAAAATTTTTCTCTTTCTCGCTCCAATTCTGCTATTTACTCTCGGTATTTCATATCTTGGGACAGATGCCATTATTGATTATGTGGGAGTCAGCAACTCATATCTCTTTATGTTTATTATAGCATTTATTGGATGAGTTTCGATATTCTCTTGAGTGCCATATCCACTTATGCTGATAACTTTTGCTCTTGGTGGGCTCGATGTATTTTATCTCGCGCTTGCTACCTCATCGTGAGTGATGCTGTGAGACTGTACGTCTTACTTTGTAGGGTGAAAAGCGAAAGGAGCTATTACAGGCAAGCTCAAGGAGGTTTTTGACGTATTACTCACTATCTACGATACCAATCCAAAGTATCTTATGCCTATATTTTTTGTGTATGGAGCTGTATCTCCATTTCCAAACGATATGATCACGCTCTCATCGGGGATGAAGTGATACGGATTTTTCAAAACTATGCTCCCACTCTCACTGTGAAACTTTGTGTTTTGTTTGATGCTGGCATATTTTGCAGATTTCTTTTCCGGGTATTTTTAAAAAAAATCAGACTTTTTTGTCACGTATTTTTCACTTGCTCGTTTAGCTCTATAGAACATCGTATTTTATAAATAACTTTTAATATTATGAAAAATATTTTTTCTTTCGCGCTCATCGCTATAGTGCTCGCTCATATGTCTCTTGCTTCTGCCCAGGTTGGTGGAACTGTGACGAGAAACTCAAGTATTCAAGCGTATCAAACTGCTGATGAATTTCTCAAAACTGAGGGAGATATTTGTAGCGTCGCAACTGATGGATGTAACACTATACAAATTCAAAACGGAGTGTTTGGAGCTACTACTGAAATGTATTGTATGGATACACCAAAAGAGTATTCGTGTCTGCAATACGTAGAGCAGCCAACTATGTGTACGATGCAATACGATCCAGTTTGTGGAGTAAATGGTCAAACATACGGAAACAGTTGTATGGCACAATGAGCTGAGATTGCATATGCAGGGGAGTGTTCTACGATGGTAGATTCAGACTTTCTCTCTGAGCTCAACAGTAATACTGTGTACGTGACCAAGGTTGAAACACTTCTTGAAACAGTGCAAACTCCGAGGCTTGAAACAGCTGTCATAACAGCAAACAAGCTTATAGAAAATACAAAACTTCTCAGAATTGCTCAGGAGCTTCAAGTAGAAAGAATCACTATGCTAACCTTTCTTAAAAATCTTATAAACGGAGAGCTTATGTCTCGTTAATTCGTATATTAAAATAAAAAGCAGCTAATTTTTTAGCTGCTTTATAATATTATTTTTTTATTAAATTTTGGCTTAGATTTGAGTTTCAAGTAGAAATAATGAGATAAATAAGCATATTTTTCAGAAGAAACTCTTAAACTTCTCTTACAATATCCTGTATACTCACAATATTCTATGACCAGCA
This sequence comes from Candidatus Altimarinota bacterium, assembly GCA_020629795.1. Lineage (GTDB taxonomy): Bacteria > Patescibacteriota > Gracilibacteria > BD1-5 > UBA6164 > JAACSU01. The sequence continues at coordinate 22,645 of JAHDCR010000011.1, read as the reverse complement.
GTTATAGGAGTTTTATGTTTTTAAAATATTGCAAACTATGAAAGTACCAGCACGAGGAGTTACTAAGCAAGGAGGAGGATTTGAAAATCTCGAAATTGAGAGACGAGATTTGCAGCCAAAAGATGTGTTAATAGAGATTAAGTATGCAGGGATTTGTCACTCTGACATCCATACAGTGAAATCAGAGTGGGGAGAAGTGGATTTCCCACTGGTTCCTGGTCATGAGATTGCAGGGATAGTCCACGAGGTTGGATCTGACGTGACGAAGTATAAAAAGGACGATAGAGTCGGAGTTGGGTGTATGGTAGACTCATGTCAGGAGTGTCATAACTGCAAAGCTGACGAAGAACAGTTTTGCGAGAAATGAATGACCGGAACCTATGGTTCGACTGATAAATACGGAGAAAAAACTCAGGGTGGATACTCAAAGTTTATCGTAGTGCAAGAGGATTTTGTACTGAGTATACCAGATAATATCCCTCTTGATGTTGCTGCCCCACTACTATGCGCGGGGATTACTACCTACTCACCACTGCATCACTGGAATGCTGGACCTGGTAAGAAAGTAGCTATTCTTGGTATGGGAGGACTTGGGCATATGGCAGTAAAAATAGCGAGCGCTATGGGAGCTGAAGTGACGGTGCTCTCTCACTCAGATGATAAAAAGGAGGACTCACTCAAGTTTGGGGCAAAAGAGCATGTAAATACGAAAAACGAGGAAGTATTTAACAAATACAAGAGTCACTTTGACCTCATTATCAATACCGTAGGAGCAAAACTCGATATAAACCAGTATCTTGCTCTACTCGATGTAAATGGAACTCTCGTAAATCTTGGAGCTCCATCAGAGCCGTTAGAGGTCGGGGTGTTTTCTCTTATTGGTGGAAGACGATCATTTGCTGGTTCGCTTATCGGAGGGATAAAAGAAACTCAAGAAATGCTTGATTTCTGCGCAAAACATGATATTGGTCCAGAAATAGAAGTTATTTCTGCAGACGCAAAAAACATAGATGACGCATATGAGCGAGTAATAAACTCAGATGTTCGTTACAGATTTGTTATCGATATTGATACCCTGAAATAAATCATTAAATAAGCAGTCCCAGCGATGGGGCTGTTTTATTTTTATACTTTGTACTCTTTATAAAATATCATATAATTCTCGAAATTTATTTCTTTGTGATTCAGAAATGTTTCAAGAATTTTTATTGCAACTTTCCAAAGTTTCTGTGGCTCTCAATGGGAGAATAGAGGAAGATGGTGATTCTATTATAAATACAATGATATTCGGAAAGAATTTCTCTGGAGATGTTTTTGAATACAAAAAGAAATATTTTACAAAGCTTAGGAGAAAGGAGCTGCGACTCCTACAAATCCAAGCGAGAGTGTATCGTGAGTTTTTGACAGATAATGAGCGTAAGATACTCCTTTTAGAAATAGAAAATAGGCTTCTCAAGCTAGAGTTTCTCAGATATATATACAATACTGAAGCTCAAAAAATAGATGATTCAGTCCAAGTGTACTACCCCTATAGTATAGAGATATACAACAAAGCCTTTTTTGGGGTAACCAAAAAAAATATTTGAGAAAATATTACACTAAAACCATCTAGAGTGTATGAAAATATATATACTAAACGACAAATCCAAAATTTAGTGAGTAAAGCGCAAGAGTATTGTCCTGAGATGCAGTTTAAATTTTGAAAATATCCTTGATTTTCTCACAGAGCATGAGTACTTAGAATCCCTAATCAAAAGCTGTATAATCTACAAAATATCATTGTTTTATTTTTTCATGAAACTACTCATTTCTTTCGAACGCTGAACGGAACTCGAAATCTCGGATTTCCATTTCAATTTTCTGGATATTCGACTTTGGAAGAGTGAATAGCTCTCTATAATGAATATCTCTACTGAAATAAAATCTGCAATTATGGTGCATATATTCCGTATTATAATCTTTGTATGCAGGTCTTACTGATGGATATTTGAGAAAATGAAAAAAAACAAAAAGTATTTGAGATACTATCCCACAAGTGATTTAGTAGGGAACGATCTGATCAATATTTCATAAGATTTTATAAATATTGTCAGCTGTGAGGAACTCATTTATTTCTCAAGGATCTCATATACCATAATGGTTACAAAAATGTAAAAAAGTTAATCCGACAAGACCCAAAAAACTATGAAAAAATCATGGCTTGAGACATCTGAATTCAGGAGCTAAGCCAATGACTACTCGCACCTGAAAACAACTATAAACATAAGTTATTCTTTCAAAAAATGTTGAAAGAAATAATGATAATCCAAAAATAATACTATGAAACAACAAAAAACGCTTCTCGTTTCTCGCGTGGCTAATCTCTCAAAAGAGACTATTTTAATGCACTCAAGCCTCCCATATACAAAAGTTATTCTCCTATATGCTGGAGCTAAATCAAGTGAGAAAGTAAAAACTTCATCAAAACTCAGTATCAGAACATGTTCTAATCTCACGGTTCTCAATAGGGAGATAAACAAAATTTATGAAGAGTTTCCAGAATATATGATTCTTCCAAATTTCTGAGGAGATGCGTTTTCAAAGTATGCTATAAAAATGTACAACAAAACATATGGGACTAAGATTCATGCAAACATCTTTAAAGAAAAAGATGTAATGATGAAATTTGTATGACAAGTATGAGAAAAAAACTATTTTAGGACAAGCCATAAAGAGCTAGTGCATATGCAATATGCAGATATTGAAAAAAGTGTAGGAAAAACTTTTATTGTAAAACCTACAAATGCGAGTGCCTCAAGATGTACTTTTAAAGTGACTGATGCTGATGATTTTGAAGCTGTAAAACCTAAACTCTCGAGAATTTTTGATTATATGGTTGAGGAGTATATTGGTGGAGAGCTCTATTCTGTTGATATATTTATGGATGGAGAAAATATGTATTTACTCACTTATGCTCGTGAAATCGCAATGATTGAACTTGCAGATAAAAAGAAATTTTCAAAAAAATTTCTGGAAAAATATGGAGAGGAAATAGACAAACATTTTAATTTTATACTTCCAATCGCGTACCATATAGATTTTTCATTTCTTTCAAAGATGGAAATATCACTTTTAGAAGAACTTCGCTCAAAGCTGGCTTCTATCGAGTATAGAGGAGTGGTTCATCTAGAATACAAATATGACAAAACTGAGAAAAAGATTGGATTCCTTGAGTGGGGAGGACGATACGGGTGATATAGAAAAACCTTTGTAAAAGAGATTTATAATACAGATCATCTGAGAATACCGTATTATTTGCTTGTTGAAAAAGATACTTCAAGATTTGCTCCTCTAAAATGAAAAATTCATGCATTTAAAGAGCAAGAACACAATCTCAACTTTGTGAGAGTAAAAACAAACTTTTTGGAAACAACAAATTATATTAGTATACTCAAGAAAACATGAAATATTTTTGAAATATCATTTCAAAAATTTCTCAAAGATTATTATAAAGAGCATTTTGGTATAAAAATAAAAAAAATAGATTTTTATGTAAAGTATTCAAAAGGTTACAATTTCTTTCCTTTTTATAAAGATGCAGCCACAAAACTAGATTATATACTAGAGCTTGATGATGAAAATTTTGAACTGTTTAAAAAGAAAAAATTTAAAATTATAGAAAAAACATTTTTTCACGATTATAGCTCTAAGTCATAGTCGTCATAGCTCCTAATATTTAGGAGCTATATTTATGAGGAAAAATATTCTTCTTTTATTCGCTGCGTCTTTGAGTATACTTAAGAATATTAATTATGTAATAAATATATATGAAGCTTATTCTTCTCCTTCCTATCATTGCTTATTTATGTTTAATGCTTGTAAATTTAGATTTATTACGTGACTTTCAAGTACTTAACCTATTTGGAGCGCAAAGTGTTGAAATGCCACTGATACTCTTTAGTTCTATGTTTATAGTAGTATATGCAGTTATAGTTTATGTAGCCTATAGCTGAGTAAACTCGTGGCAAGCTCATAAGATCAGAAAATACGAAAATAAGATTGATGAGCTTAAAGCGCTCTTGTATGATAATCAAGGTCGACTGTTAGAGTCACTTGAAAAGAACTATACTTCACAGTTCCAAGCATTTAAAAAAGATAACGATGCAAAGTTTGAAACACTTATTAGATACAACGAGTATACACTTGAAAAAGTCATAGAGGAAAACAGTGGGAGCTTTACAAAGTATCGAAAAGAAACACAAAAACTTCTCGCAAATGCAAAGGGAGTTGATAGCAGTATCTTGGAAAAACTTAAAATATGGAAGTAACTTACAATTTTCTTACAAACAATATGTAATACTAAGAGTATACACTATAAAAAATAATATATTAAACATATGAAGGTTCTAATAGTCGAGGATAATGATGTCTTAAGATGAAATGTAAAAAAATACTTAGAAATTAAGTGAAATGTAGCAGATGATCACAGTACTTACGAAGGAGCTGTTTATAAAATTATGACAGGTTCTTACGATATTATCATATTAGATCTAGGTCTTGGAAGTGACGAGGGTGATGGGGTAGATATTTGTAAAGAAATTAGAGAAAAATGAAATTCGGTTCCAGTACTTATGCTTACAGCGCGAACACTTACACCACAAAAAATTATTGGACTCAACAGTGGAGCTGATGACTATATGACAAAACCTTTTGATTATGAGGAGCTCATTGCGAGACTCCATGCTATGGTGAGAAGAGATCACTCTCTCAAGTGAGACAAACTCACAGTTGATGATATCACGATATATGTTGATGAAATGAGAGTCGAACAAGATGGATCAGATGTACCACTTTCAAAGCTCGAGTTTAATCTATTGCTTCACTTTGTACAAAACCAAGGTAGAGTTCTCTCAAAAGAAGAAATCACTGAAAAAGTTTGGTGAGAGATAGATATGTTTAAAGAGAGTAGGACTTTAGATATTTATGTAGGATATCTCAGAAAAAAACTTTGAAAAGATGTAGTAGAGACCGTAAGGTGAGTGTGATATATAATGAATGATTAAAAAATGGAAAATTTAGCACTCATAGAAAAACATAGAAAAAGAATAGCGCTTTTGATTGCGTTATTCTTATTTTTGTCTTTGTATGTGATTGTTTTTGTGTTTTTGCTCACTTCGGCTTACTATAAAAACATTCAGGGAAATGAAGACCTCATAAATACAACAGAGAGGGTTCGTTCTATAACACTTACATATGATACTCTAACTAATACAAATGATGCAGATCTCAACAAAATCATAAATACAATTTTAAAAAATGCGTATATTTATAATTATAACTGAGTCCTTATTGACAATGTTAAAGTTGAGAATATTGAAGAATATAATCTCCAAGAAAATGAATTTAGAATCATTGACGGAAGAAGATTTTATAAAACATCTGTAGAGAGAGATGACATAGTCTATCATATTATTGTGAGTAATAAGTATACATGATTATTTTCACAAACTGCGAAATCTCTTCTTGTGTTACTTTTGATTTCTCCGTTTCTGTATTCTTTTCTTGCATACCTTTTATGCAAATTTATGACTCAAATGTACAAGCCACTTAAGGAAATTATTATTAATTTAGAGTGATTTGCGAGCAATGTAAATCATGAGTTTAAAACAGCTCTTACTGAAATTATTTCTTCTTTAGAGCTTGCAAAACTGACAGGTGAATATGAGGAGGCAAATAAGTATTCAGTATCATCTGCTCGGAGATTAAACTCTATGCTCGATACGTTGGGGATGCTTATACACTTTGTAAACAGTGATTACCGTAAAGAGCGAGTTAATCTCTATAGAGTACTTGATGAATGTATTGATGATCTAGAGACTCTCATCACAGATAAACATATCAAGTTAGATAAAAAATACGATACAAAAAAAACTCTCCATAAATATATAGACAAATCTCCACTGGTGTTATCTTTTCAAAATATTTTAAAAAATGCGATTAAGTATTCAGAGATTTGATGAAAAATCGAGATATCAATATTTAGGGATAGATTTGTCATAAAAGATTATTGAATTGGTATATCAGAGGAAAATATCTCTAAAATATTTGATAGATATTTTAGAGAGAGTTACGCAAGTTCAGGGAGTTGAATAGGTCTATCAATCATTAAGCGAATAACTGAGATTTATAATTGGGATATTGATATCAAAAGTAAAAAGTGAGAGTACACAAAAGTGACTCTGAAATATTAAATCAATTTATAACATTTTTCTTACAAGTGCTGTGTAGTATGTTAGTAGTTTACTAATTAATACTTTTATTATGGATATACTATCAAGTCCCTATAGTGGATTTTTATGAATCATACATATTGTAGTATTTATATGGGCACTTATTCAGATACTTAACTCTAGTATGGATGGAGTCAGTAAAATACTCTGGATTTTAGTGGTTGGTTTGTTTCCGGTTGTATGACTCATCATATATGTTTTACTATGAAGAAAAATTTAAAACATTTTTAAAGAGAGGTAGTATATCTCTCTTTTTATGTGTTTTTTTGATATGTTAGGTTCTTACTCTTTTCATACGGCTTATATATAAAATAGAATTATACTTTAAAATAAGTACACTACTTTATATGGATGAAAAGAATAAAATGTACACAACACTCATTGTAGCTGGAGTAGCAACTACAGCGCTCGTATCAGGAATCTATATGGCTGATTTCAACTCCGATACTATTTGAAGTGCCAACACGAGCGCAGCAAAAAACAGTATGTCCCCAGAGGAATTAGAAGCATTTTTAGGATCTGAAAAAGATGATGAGTTTGTTAATACAGAGTGAAATAATGACGAAGAAATGGTGATTGATGAACAGACCCTTGAGCTTATGCCAAGCGTAGAGGAGGAACTTACTCAAAAAGAGATTGAAGAAAACAACGTAGAATCAACAGGGAGTACGGAAAGCTCTGAAATCCCAGCTGAAGTAAACTTAGAAGTTACATTTTTCCCGCAAGCTCCAGATGCCGATTGGTCTCTTCCGTGGAAAGAAGCCTGTGAAGAGTCTAGTATAATTCAGGCTTACTATTATGTACAAGGGAAGACTCTTACCAAAGATATCTTTCGGGAAGAAATTCTTTCTATCGTAGAAACGCAAAAGAAAATTCTTTGAAAATATATTGATACGAGCATGCAAGAAACTGCAGAGTTTCTGAGAGCTCAGTATGGATATGGTGATTATGAGATTATTGATAACCCGAGTATAGATGATATGAAGCAGCACCTTGCTCAAGGTCATCCTATAGTAGCACCCTTTGCTGGGAAAAAGCTTTGAAACAGTTTCTTTACCAATGGAGGACCACGATACCACGTACTTGTGATAGTTGGATATAATGATGGGTTTTTTATTACTAATGATGTAGGTACTTCTCGAGGTGAAAACTTTGCTTACTCTTATGAAACTATTATGGATGCAATGCATGACCTAGTTCCAGTATGAGAAGGGGATATCACGGATGGAGAAAAAAGAATTTTGGTATTAAAATAAAAAGAAGAGAATTATATTCTCTTTTTTTTATTTTCTTAGGCTCATATACATGATTCGAAACATCTTTTTATGAAAATCTACGAGAGCTGGATGCTCTATAATGATGCTTGTTTCATTGCTAAAGTCGAGGTAGGCAATCTTGTCCCCATAAATAGTAAGAGATATATTGTCATCAAAATCATCGAGTTCTTCAGGGATTATCACTAAATCTCGCTCTAAGCGAGGTTTTTTTGCGGCTGCTCAACTCTCAGACATGATGACGTATCGTTCGAGCTGCTTTTTGTCTCGTAACTCTCTATAATTATCTGGTAAATAGCTATTTGCTATAGTTACATCTCTCTCACTACTTACTCTGTAAAATACATCACCAGCTTCAAGAGTATGTACTATATCTGAAAATACATACATGAGTGCTTTTTTTCACTCTTGGTATATAACTTTAGGTTTTTTGTCTTGATGCGCATAGTTTTGCACAAGAGACTCTACATGAGTAGCTACATCTTTTTGTTGTTGCGTATAGAGATCTTGGATTTTATAGGGACTTGCTGCTATATAATTTTTTCGTTTTCATTTTATAACTTCAACTACGAGTCATGATTCTATAAGGAAAGGGAGCTGTCTGTATATTTCCACTCTAAATAGAGAGGTTATTTTTGTAAGCTCTGCGATACTTTTTTCTCATCTTTCCAAAAGGGCTAAGTATATTTTTGCTCCATGTTC
>JAHDCR010000011.1:0-14300 GCA_020629795.1 Candidatus Altimarinota bacterium | reverse complement strand
CGATACTTTTTTCTCATCTTTCCAAAAGGGCTAAGTATATTTTTGCTCCATGTTCGTGGACTCAGATTGCTTGCAGGATACCAATATATTTTTCCATATATAACATATTCGTTATAAAAATAATTTAACTTGATTATATATCTATATAAATAAAAACAACTTATTTTTTAAGTTAACTTGTTACATATATGTTTCTTTTTAGAGAATATTTTTTTAGCTCCTGTATACTCCAGGAGCTTTATTTTTTAACCAATAAAATTATGAATACAGCTGAAATGTTAGTTAAGACCTTGCAAGGTAAAAGGCTTTCGTATGAGGAGAGAATTTTTCTCCTAAAATGACTCGTTTCTGAGAAGACAGAAATGCTTCTTACGAGACAATTATTGATATTGACCCACTCTACTAAATCTCAAGTAGTATTTCAGCTGATTGTTCCATTGTTTTCTAAAAATACAAATCAAATTATAAAATATCGTATTTAACTTTTTATTATCATATTATGAACACAATACCATGAAGAGATGATTTTAAAATATATAAAACTCTTGAGAGACAAGAGCATATTACTCCAGATGACGTACTCAATAAAGTGAGCCAAGAAACTATCGAGTTATTATGAGCAATTAAGCAGTGAAGCCAGTCAGAAATACAGTGAGAAGCTTGAGATGTTTTGGTGAACATAATCTCTATGGCTCAAGAACTTTGATGTGATATTGATGAGCTTCTAATGACTGAGCAGTGAGAAGAAGTAAATATATTGGAGCTTGCAGGAAAATGGAATGAATCAGTGCAAGCAATGAGATGACGGTATTCTCGAAAGCAATGAAATCCAGAACAAACAGAATCTCTGACAAAAGATTTTATAAAAACAGTTTTAAATTATACTGATTCTAGTTTATCTCTCTGAGATATCATAGAAACGAATCTTAGTAAATTAATGAATAGAGAAAGTATGTATAAGCCAGATATAAATGTAAAAGACTATATTGCTGAGTATGCAGATTTTCCAAAACCAGGGATTAACTTTAAGGATATATCCCCAATGTTATTGAGTCCAGACGCTCTGAGATATGTCTGCCATGAAATGGCTGAAAAATGCCGATGAGCTGATAAAATAGTAGCGCTTGACGCGAGAGGATTTATTTTTGCTCCAAAGATTTCAGAGATATTATGAATTCCTTGGGTAATGTGCCGAAAAAAATGAAAACTCCCATGATATAAATGAGACTTTAAAGAGGTAGAATACACACTAGAATATTGAGTTGCAGCTATTGAGATGAGAAACCATGATGTTAAAGAGTGAGAAAAAGTAGCAATAGTAGATGATTTACTTGCAACCGGAGGGACTGCAATGGCTGCAATAGAGCTGATTGAAAAGCTTTGATGAGAGATTCACCATGCTGCATTTGTAATCTGACTTGATGAGGAGTTTCTTCTCGGAAAAGAGGAAAGAAAGCAGTTACAGAAATATCCTCACTCAGCTGTAGTTTCTTATGATGATTAATTACTAAATTATAATTATGAAAAAAACACTTATAGCACATCCCAATTTTTTAGAGTTATGAAAAAAGATAGCAGCAGAAAAAGGAATGGATTTTCCACAAGTGAGATTTGAAAACTTTCCAGATCAGTGGCCAAATTTATTTATCTCTGACATTAAAGAGAGCATAGAACACCAAGATGTTACCTATATTTGAGATTTTAGTAGGCCAGAAGATATGTTTATTAACTACGCGATGATGCGTGGAATTCTCGATTATTACGCAGGAAAGCTCAGAGTTATAATGCCATATTTTCCAGTCGGTACGATGGAACGAATCTCTGAGAAATGAGAAATAGCAACCGCAAAATATTTTGCAGATATCATGAGTCATCTGCCAGAATGAAGAAATGGAAAAACAAGTATTCATACTTTTGATATCCACGCATTAGTAGAAAGATTTCTCTTTGATAGTTTTAAGGTAAATCTTGAAACACACACAGCGATGAATCACCTGAGTGTCATTGCAAAAGAAAAAGTAATAGTTTTTCCCGATGAATGAGCAGAAAAACGATTTTGAAAAGAGTTCCCAAATCATGAAATCATAGTTCTATCAAAGAAGAGAGTTTGAAATGAGAGAGTTATAGAACTTAAAGAATGAAACCCAGAAGGAAAAGATCTCCTTATGGTTGATGATCTTATACAGTCATGAGGGACGCTTATTCGCTCAGCAGAGTATCTAAGAGGGCTCTGAGCAAAGTCAGTAAGTGGATATGCAACACATGGTGTATTCCCAAATGATTCTTACAAAAAACTAACAGCAGTACTGGATAATCTCTATGTTACTGATTCTATTCCTGAAAATAATGAAAGAGCTTTGCAGGCCGAAAATATGCATGTTTTCTCTCTTCAGGCAGATATAGAAAAATTAATTTTTGCTCAGTAACTGAAAATTTATGTTTTCTTTAAGGTGATTTCATATTGTAGTTCTGCTAAAAACAATATAATTATAAAGTAATATTTTTAACCCCTATTTATTATGAAAGCTTTTTACGCTCTATTTTTACTTGTATTTCTTGCTTCGTGTGGAGCCAACGTTGATGAAACTGCTGTGAGTCCTAGCGAACCTACTGTTGAAGAAACTTCAGCAGAAATAGATGCAGAAACTATGGAAATTCCAGAAGAAGTTATGATGGATGACACGGCAATGACAGAATCTGACTCTAAAGTAGAAGTTTTAGATGCAGCTTATACAAATCCAAAATGACCAGTTGATATGGAAATCGAATATGCTCTAAATGAAAACGGTGTAATAGAATCGATAGATGTTTCTGCTACGACTTATGATCTCTCAGGATTTAATGATGCAGTTCAAAGCGTTGTTGGTATGACTCTCGAAGAAGCTTCAGATACTTATATTTCAGGAAGTTCACTTACAAGTGCTGCATTTAACTCTGCTCTTAAATCAGCAATGTAATTCTCGCTTTTTAAAATCAGAATATAGTTAGTATGAAATATTCCCACGATTGTTTTGGTTCTAGTTTACATATAACAATTTCTTCGTGAGAAGATATTTCACAGCTCGTTCAAGAGTGTTTTAAAATGGTAGACTTATTTGAGCAAAAATATTCTCGTTTTATTGACGGGAATTTTTTGTCTGAGCTTAATAAAAATAAAAGCTCTCAAATTGATGCGGAGTTTTTATCTATTTTGAAGCTCTGCCTGAAAGTATCTAAACTCACGAAGGGGTATTTTGATATTACTCTCTTGCCAGTACTAGAAAATCTTGGCTACGGAATCGCTGTAGACACACAAAATGAATCACTCTGATATGAAAACATCATTATCAAAGATAATACTATAAACTTAAAAAATGAGGTGTCTCTAGATATTTGAGCAATAGGGAAATGATATATGGTAGACAAAATTTATAACGTTTTGAAACATAAAGTAGAAGCGTTTACTATAAATTTTGGCTGAGATATACGCGTAAAATGAACTCAAAAAATAGAGTTAGAAGATCCAGCAGATAGAGATAAAACCATAGGTAATATAGAAATATCAAACGCGTCAATTGCAAGCTCTGCTGGAAATAAAAGAGTTTTTTGATCCTCACATCATCTCATAAATGCAAAAACAAAAGAGAGTCAAAATGACAAAATAGCACTCTATGTCACACACAAACTCTCAAGTTTTTCAGATATATTTTCTACAGCTTTGTTTGTAACTCCTCTTGAGTTATCTCTTAAGGTATTAGAGCAGACTCCGTGACTTGAGGCTTTGATTATAGCAAGTGATGGAGTGATGTATAAAAGTAGATGATTTAATTGTAACCTTAACATGAAATAAATATATGAGCATAATTTCAGCAAAAGTTGTTCCTGGTTGTATCTCTTGTAAAAACTGTGAAAATATCTGTCCGGAGATATTTAAAGTAGATCCAACTTCACATGTGATATCTGATAAATTTAATCAAAATGCTATAAAACTCCTTATGGCAGAAAAGATGTGTCCAGTAAATGTTATCAAAGTTGAAAAAGAGGGAAGCTACACTTTAGATAACCCTAAAGCAACTCTTATCAGTAAAAAGTATCTTACTCCAGATACTTTGGAGCTCGTATTTTCATGTAAAGATTTTGTATTTATTCCAGGGCAATATGTATCTCTTCAAATGTCAGATATCAGATGAGATTTTTCTCGTAGTTATTCTATTGCTTCTTGAAACAAAAATAGTTTTACTCTGACCGTAAAGCTCTTAAAACAATGACGAGGATCAAATTATCTTAGAAAGCTGTGAGAGAGAAATTGGAAAACAGCATTTTTAAAGAAAACAACTATAGAGTATATATGAGCACTCTGAGACTTTACACTCAAGCATACTCCAGCAAGGAAAGTAATGATAGCAACAGGGACTTGACTTGCTCCTATGATTTCGATGCTAGAGGCTCTTCCTGATGATATTGAAAAAATAGTAGTTTTTGGAGGACGATATGAGCAGGATTTATATTATATAGACAAGCTTAAGAGTTTTAAAAATACGCAGCTGAGACTCTGCGTATCAAGGCCTAGTAAAAATTTTACAGGGAATAAATGAAGAGTAACAGATTATATACATGATCTTACAAGTGACGATGAGGTATATATTTGTGGGAATCCAGATATGGTAGATCAGGTTGCGAAAACGCTTAAAGAAGATGGTCATAAAAGTAGTAATATCTATCATGAGGATTTTACCTTGGCATCAAAACCGGATCCTCTTTGGAAAACGATATTTTTTGAGGGAAACCTCCCGTGAGTAACTCTTTTAAATCAAATCTCTATATATGCATGAGCTATAGGAATCCCGATATTTTATTATTTTGCAGTAAATAATAATTGGCTCAACTATAGTTTATGGTGAGTAGATGTTTATACGTTTTTGTTTGATCTGAGTTGGTATGCTGTAGTATTTGTCATGATGGTTCGTCCACTCGCTGATATTTTTCCAAAAATTGTATTATTTAGAAGGCTCGTTGTACTGAGGAAATGACTAGGTATTATTTCAGCTTCAATTATAGTTTCTATACTGCTCACGAAGTGGATACAAAATCCATTTACCTTTACGGCATTTTTTACTCAGACAGCATGGTCGTTATGGTATGGTCTTTTTGCAAGACTCAGTGAAGTAACAGCCATAATACTCCTACTGACTTCAAATAATTTTTCTCAGAAAAAACTCGGTATTTGGTGGAAACGTATCCAGAGAACGAGTTATATATACTTTGTAACTGGAGGGATAATTGCAGCTCAATGGGCTGACAATACCTTTGTGTATTATGGTCCAATAGTATTGGTATGAATCTTATGGATTCTAGCAAAAATGAAAATAAAACTTTGGAAATAAAATACAGATTATTTATGGATTTTTTAAGTTATAAAATTATAATACCTGTATATTAATTTTTAAGAAAAAATGTTATGGAATTAACAGTTGATAATTTTGCAGCTGAAACAGCAGAAGGTTTAGTTTTAGTAGATTTTTGGGCAGAATGGTGTGGTCCATGCCAAGGTATGATGCCAACACTCGCAGAGCTCGAAAAAACAGGTGTAAAGGTAGGAAAGGTAAATATCGAAGAGCAAGGAGACCTCGCTGCTGAGTATAGAGTTATGAGTATACCAACTCTTCTTTGGATGAAAGATGGAAAAATCGTAGATCAAATGATTGGAGCTCAAGACCTCGCTACTCTCACGCAAGTAGCTGAAAAACATAAATAAGAATAAAAAATCTCACCTTGTGAGATTTTTTTGTCACTTTTCTTACACTCTCACGTTATAATGTATGCAATTTACTTTTTAAGAAAATTATTATGAAAAAAACACTTACAATTGCAGCTATGCTTCTGCTAACAGCTTCAAGCTCGTTTGCGATATATGACCCAAATAACCCAAATCCAGATTTAAAGGAAGGAGTTATGACAACTATGTTAGCTCCTATAACATACGCAACATATGATTCAAAAGAAGATTTTGAATCTACAGAAGGGCAGATTTGTGAAACAGCCAGTGACGGAGTAAATACATTTATGATGAAGGACGGAAAAGTCTTTGCTGGAACAAAAATCTGATATCCAAATGATTTTGAGCCTGAGTGGCAATGTGAGAGCTACGTTTCAGATAATATTATCGGGTGGAGTCAAAGTGATAAAAATGAATTTAATACTCTGCTAGAGAGAACTTCTGACTCTGATAAAGCAATTATTGCAGGTTGAGTTCAAAAAGTAGAAAACATTCTTATGGAATATCCTGAATCTAAAAGAGAAATGCTTGAAGCTCAAATTTTAGAATCTATAGATACAGCTATATTTGAACTTATAGTAAAATACCCACAAGATATTGCTCTCCCAGATTCAGCATCTCGAATCTATAACATATTACGACTCTTTAGATATGCTATCGTAACTCGATAATTCATATGAACTACACTAAAAAATCAATCCATGCGCGGATTGATTTTTTTAGTGTAGTTTATCTATCGTTTTCTTTTTTGAGTTTTTGCCGAAGTACTTTTAGGTTTGCGTGCTTTTGCTTCGAGTCGTCACTCTTTTCAGTATTTTTTTTCGCTGCTTCTAGATTTTACTCCTTTTCTTCTAATATCTTTAAACTTTTCTTTTCCGTTTTCATCAAAGTTTTTGTATCAGAGGATTCGAGACTTAGATACTACTTCGTTTAAATACTCGGTATCTGTTGCTACTGGAATTTTGTTTCCAATAAGCTTTTCTATTTTGTATAAATCATCCTTTTCCTGATCGATACAGATGGTGATGGCTGTTCATTTCTTTCCTGCTCTTGCAGTTCTCCCGATTCTATGGATATAGGTTTCAGCTTCGTTTGGGACGTTGTAGTTGATAACGCAGGAGAGATCTTGTATATCTATTCCTCTCGATGCGAGGTCTGTACCTACTAGTACTTTTACTGTTCCATCCTTGAGCGCGTTTAGGGCATTTTGTCGTCCGTTTTGAGACCTATCTTTGTTGATGTATTCCACCTTAATTCCTGCAGATTTTACGTACTCTTTTACATACTCAACATCGTCCTTTTTCTTTACAAATACGATGATAGATTTGTACTCTTTACGTTTTACGAGCATTTGCAGCAGCTGCCTTTTGTGCGATGGTTTCACGTGGTAGACACTTTGCTCAATATTTTCAAGAGTTGGTTTTTTTGATTTGATGCTGATTTTCTCAGGGGAGTGGAGTAGAGAGTCCGAGAGCTCCTGAATCTGTTTTGGCATGGTAGCCGAAAAGAAAAGTGTTTGTTTCTCCTTAGGGATTCTGTTCATGATTTTTTTTACGTCTCACAGAAATCCTAAATCGAGCATTCTATCTGCCTCGTCAAGTACAAGGAGTTTTACATACGAGAGTTTGATTTTAGATTGTGAGATGAGATCCTCGAGTCTCCCAGGAGTAGCCACCACGATATCCACTCATTTTTCTACAGCCTTGATCTGGTGAAAATCATTTACTCAACCAAAAATAACAGTATGTTTCATGTTTGTATCACTGCAGTATATCTTGCAAGCCTCTCATATTTGTACTGCGAGTTCACGGGTTGGAGCGATAATGAGCGCTTCGATTTTACGCTTTATGGGACCATCTGGTAGGTCTTTAGCAACTCTTGCCTGATAGAGGTTTTGTAAAATAGGGAGTACAAAGGCCAGAGTTTTTCAGCTCCCAGTCTGAGCGCAGCCTAAAATATCTTTTCCCGTATTTGCGAGAGGAATTACTTTTTCCTGAATTTCTGTAGGAGTATCAAAACCTTCTCTCGCAAGAGTTTTAAGTATAGGTGAGATGAGTCAGAGTTCTTCGAATTTCATAAAGTTCTTGATTTTGGATAGTATTTGAGGGTATTATAGAGGAGAGTCCAGAGAAAGCAAAAGGAATACCGTATCCTTGATTTTATGGTTTTTTTATCTAATCTACTATAAAATATTTAAAATAATTTCATGCAAGCATACTGGATATATTACGCTATAGGAGCTTCACTATGTATCGGGCTGTATTGATTTGCGCAAAAAATAAAAGCCGAGAAACCGCAGCAAAGCGAAACAGGCTTTATAATCTACAGTTATGTTTGAATGTGAATCATAGGATTTCTATGATCTGTTATATCAGGACAAAATATTGAACTGTTGAATGTAAATGCACTTTTGTACGCTCTATGAATCACACTGTGTTATCTCGTGATAATTAAAACGAGACTCCGTTCTCTTAAATATTTATCATCATCAACGTACTTTATAAACTATAGGATTATATCGTCTTTGTGGCTTATCTTAGTGGGAGCTGTGTTTTTTTCAGAAACCATTTCCCTCAAAGAAGCAGTGTGAATATTGTTATGATTTGTGGTGTTTTATTTATTGTTAGAGAGAAAAAATACGAGTGAATCCATGGTAGACTTTAGAAAATGATTTCTATTTTTATTTATAGGTTCAGTTGCTGTTATGTGAGTGCAATGATTTTGAAAAGAGTATGCTCTTAGTGGAGAGAGTATTTTTACTCTTATGTTTTTGCAATGAATATTTGGTGTTATATCAGCAATATTATTGAAACAAAAAGAGAGTTTAAAGGAAATATTTCTTATCAGAGATATTAAGCAAGGAATATTTTTATTTGCAGCAGCTGTATTATTTGGTATGGCAACCTTGTGTAATGTTTTTGCATATATTTGATGAGATTTAGCAATTGTTTATAAGATTATTTCTTATTCATTATTTATTCCAATCATACTTTCTATCATCATTTACAAAGAGCAAGTGAATGCTAAAAAACTCCTAGCATTTGCATTGACTCTTGTGAGTATTTTTCTCTTCATATAAACAGTTCAATCTTATAATCCATACGTTTCTCTTACACAAGCCAAGTATAGTCTCTGTGTATATTTCATTAATATAAAAACTATGGTACTTATTAGCATCTTAACATCACTTGCTGCATTTGCATATTTAAACTATAGAGAATATCAAATGGAACAAAAACGAAGAGTACGAATGTACTAAAACTTTTTCAAAACACCTTATTACTTTACTACCACTATCATGACTCCTACTAAAATTATTACAATATCAGTACTAGCAATTGTTACTTTATTTACAGTAGCATCAAGTATAAATGCACTTACGAGTGTTTCCTCAGAAAACACAAACTCTGAAATAGTTTTCGTGGATACGCAAAACGACTATGAAGTATATACGAGTGAATCAGATGTTGGGTATTTACAAGTTACGGTGATTGACTAGTATGTATAAAAAGTTCTACTATATGTAGGACTTTTTTTATTGCTCGTAATTTTATATTGTTTATAATGAATCTATACAAATTAGATCAATATACGCATGAAAAAAATTTTCAGAGATAAAATACTAAACTTGCCAGGAACCGATAATTTTGATACTGCGTTTTTGTTTGAATATCTCTCAGATATACGCGCGGATAATGGAGTTGAACTCATCTATATGAGAGATATTTTAGGGCAGAAAAAAAACCATGAAATACTAGATAAAGTGCAGCAAAAACCTGCTATGTTTAGTGAGGTATATTCTCCAAAAGATGAGCTTGAAATATTTACGGAGCTATTTGAAAACGCTATTTCTGAAAATAAAAAAATTCACATAGTCGGAGTTACTCTTGCAGAAGAGATAAAAATGCTTGAGGAGTATTATCAGCAGTTATGATTTCTTAGAGAAGATATTAATGCCTTTGATGTAGATTTTTCGATTCCACTTGTAACAGTGAGTTGTCATATAGAAAATCTTATGTGGAAGGGAAGTGACTATAAAGCTCAGAGGGATAAAATATTCTTTTGCCCTCCCGTTCGTGAATCCGGTCAAAACAAAGCTCTGTTTAAGTGAATTACTCGCTGAGTCATAGCAGGAATTGAACTTTGAGAGTTTACCCCAGAGAAACAAGAGTTTATCTGAGATTGTATCAGAGGAGAAAAAATACTCCCACTGTATATGTGAAGCGTGCTCAAATATAATTTACAGGAGGTGTGACTCACTGGAAAAGTAAAAGAGTTGCAAATTAAATATTAGTTTATATAATATATAAAATAATTATAAATTATATTGTAATATGAGTACAAATTCTATAGTTGCTGACTGAAATGAATATGAAGAATGAAATTTTGATGATTTAATTTTATGAGACAACTCTTTTACGTTAAATGATGTTTTAAGAATTTTAGAAACAAGAGATGAAATAGTGGGTATCGCTCTTGATGATGAAAGAGTAGAAAAAGTAATTCAATTTGAAATAGTATCAGCATTTCAAAGAATAGTTTGATGAGAAGGTCTTACACAAGAAGATAGAGATATGATGAATAGTAGAGAAATTTTCGAGGAAGCTAGATTAAATGCTGAAACTCAAATTAGAATGGAGCAAGAGTTTGCATCATTATATTGGAATAAAGATAACGATCCTTGAGAATATATAAAACGTTATATGAGAGCTATAAGGGAGCTGCATACTCTAATACCACAAGTCAGTTTTAAATTTCCACTTTCAGGTACTAGCTGATTTATGATACAACATATTAAAGATAAACAGGATAGATGATTTAATCTTTTATTTGTTTCCTGAGAGGAATTGATATTTGATGATATTACGAAAGATTTTTATATGATGCGTAGTGGTAAAATATTACGAATAGACCTTAATTATGTATATTGCTCTACTTTTTGAAAAAATCATCCATTTGGGAGATAATATTAATCTCCAAGCACCTCCTTCCAAACTAACTCTTCCCATTTTTTCATTTCTTCGTATTCTTCATCGTCTTCATGGTCAAATCAGAGGATGTGAAGCACTGAGTGGATTACGAGTTTATAGAATTCTTTTTCTGTTCACAGTCCGTACTGCTCTCCTTGTGAGAGGATTTTTTCTTCGCAAAATACTAATTCTCAAGCTATGTCATCTCTTCAGAGATTTTCATACGAGTCATGGTAGTGGAAGCTGAGCACATCGGTAACTTTGTCGATATTTCGGTAAGTCTTGTTCAAATTTTGTATACCAAGTGGCTCTATAAAGACGATATTAAGGGTTCAATTTTGCTGTTGTAATATATTTTTAGAAATTACAAGTGATATCTCGTCAAGAGTATTTTGAGAGTAATCAAAGCTTGGATTTTCGAGTATTTTGAGGGAAAACATACGTAGTTCTTACAAGTGGTAAATATACTGTTTGAGTATAAAAAATTTGCTGGCAAAGTCTAGCGTAAGTATAATACTTCTGTCTTCTACTTTATAGGTGGCAGGTCTCATAATTTTTTTCTTACAACAAAAAAAATCAGTGGGTGTTCTACACAAAATATCTGGGTGAGGGTTAACTCCTTCCGAAGGATAAAGGCTCCTACTACATCGTATTTTCCTAAGAAATACAAAATCTGAGGCTGACCATAACGTGGATACATAAATATCATATAGAGAATCAAGCTTTCGGGCTTGATTTTTTCTTTGGCTGAATATAATACATTAGATTAGTTTTAAATATAAAAAATGACGATAATAACAGACGCGCAAGTAGCAAAACTCAGAGAGGCTGGAGTCGCTGTACCTGATGTAAATGAGACCTGTATAGGTTGCTCTGCTTGTGTTGCAATATCTGGAGAGGTTTTTGAACTCAATGATGAGGGAAAATCAGAAGTGATTCTGAGAGATTCATATGAAGGACTTGATGTTGATGACTCTATTGCTGCATGTCCAGTAGATGCAATTTCATGGGTTGATTAAAATTTGTAATTGAGAGATATTAGGGGAGAGCCAGGACTCTCTTTTTTTATTATTTCTATATTGTAATAGGGTTTAAAACTTTTGTAAATTGACAAAAAAGAGCTTTCAATCTCTTAAAAAAACATTAAAAAAAACTTCTAAAAAAGGAGTTTTTTTTACTACAGAACTACGCGAGTTAGTTTTTCACAATCTTTTAACAGGACTGTTCTTTTTTTTGTAGCATATCGATTCAAAATTCGTACATTTCTTGTATGTGATGAATCTGTGAAGATTTATCCGTAGTTTTTCTTCTTAGTGAGAATATAGTCCCATAAAATAGCGAAATAATGAGTATTGAAAATATTAAAAAACGTTCTGGGCAGCTTGTGCCTTTTGATAAAGACAAGATAACTCAAGCAGTATATAAATGCCTCCAACAAGTAGAGCATGAAAGTATCGAAGATGCTGAAAAAATTACTAAAAAAGTAGATAAACGAGTTACAAAATTCGTGAAAGAACATGGAAAAGACTTTATCCCAAACGTGGAAGAAGTGCAGGATTTCGTAGAGTTTGAGCTTATGCGAGCAGGGTTTTACGAGGCAGCCAAAGCATATATTCTCTATAGAGATCACAAATCTCAAGAAAGACGAAGAGATATATTTAAAACGAGATTAAATTTAAAACCATATGAGTATCCAGAATTATTAGAATATGTAGATGCGGTTCGTCATTCATATTGGGTACACACAGAGTTTAGTTTTACTTCTGACGTGCAAGATTTTAAAGTAAATGTCTCACCTATCGAGAGAAACGCACTCCAAAACTGTATGCTCGCAATTGCTCAAATAGAAGTATCAGTAAAAACTTTCTGGGGAGATGTATATAAACACTTACCAAAACCAGAAGTCGGAGCTGTAGGACAAACCTTTGCTGAGTCAGAGGTTCGTCATATGGATGCATACTCTCACTTGCTCGAAGTACTGGGTCTTAACGGAGACTTTGAGAGAATCAAAAATATCCCGGTAATGAACAAGAGAGTAAACTATCTTCAGGATTCACTCAAACACTCAAAATCAGATGATCCAGAGGAGTACTCACACTCAATACTCCTATTCTCACTCTTTATAGAGCACGTATCACTCTTCTCACAGTTCTTGATAATTATGGCTTTCAACAAGCATAACAATATCTTCAAAGGAATCTCGAACGTCGTAGAAGCAACTTCAAAAGAAGAACAAATCCACGGACTCTTTGGAATAGAGCTGATAAATATCATCAAAGCAGAACACCCAACCTGGTTTGATGATGAGCATAATACGCAAGTAAAAAAAGCATGTCTCAAAGCATACGAAACAGAGATGGAAGTAGTAGACTGGATATTTGAACAAGGGGAAATAGATTTTCTTCCAAAAACAGTTATCAACGAATTTATAAAAAATAGATTCAATAAATCACTCGAAGCAATAGGACTGGAAAAAGTCTTTGAAGTAGATGACGAAATTCTCGCAGAAACTGATTGGTTTGATGATGAGATAATGTCTACAAAACACGGAGATTTCTTCGTAAAGAGAAGTGTCAACTACAACAAACGAAGTAAATCAATCACTTCAGACGATCTCTTTTAAAAATAAATTTTACTGACTCTAATCCTAACCTGAATCCTTTCCTTTGGAAAAGGAAAGGGGCTACAAGATCATGTATTGCTGCCTCCTGCCTTTTCCAAAGGTAGGAATTCAAGGAAGGATTAGAATCATACAACACAAAAAATAATACCTACTAAAATTTTGATTATGGAATGGCTCAATGAATACTCTCGAAAATTTCTTGATAACGGTTACCTTATAGATGGGCAATCAGCAGAAGAAAGAATTAGATTTATGGCAGATACTGCTGAAAGAATCAACGGGACAAAAGGTCTCGCTGATAAAATATATGACTACGCATCTAGAGGTTTTTATAGTTTTTCATCTCCAGTTTGGTCAAACTTTGGTCTTGAGAGAGGTCTTCCAATCTCGTGTTTTGGGTCATTTCTTGGTGATGATATGGCAAATATACTCTATACAAACGCTGAAGTAGGGATGATGAGTAAGTATGGATGAGGTACTTCTGGATATTTCGGAGCACTTCGTCCAAGAGGATCTGAAATCAAAAACAACGGAACTTCATCTGGAGCTGTTCACTTTATGCAACTCTTTGATAAAGGAATAGATATCGTCTCACAGGGAGCAGTGAGAAGAGGTTCATTTGCTGCATATCTTCCAGTGGAACACGATGATATCGAAGAGTTCCTCGAAATCGGGAAAGAAGGGAATCCAATCCAAAGAATTACAACAGGGGTTACCGTTACGGATGCGTGGCTTGAGGAAATGAAAGCAGGAGATACAGAAAAAAGAGCAATCTGGGCAAAAGTAATCCAAGCAAGAGGGGAAATGGGTTACCCATATATTCTCTTTACAGATAACTGTAATAATGGAGCACCAGACGTATATAGAGATAAAGAAATGAAAATCCAAGCATCAAATCTCTGTACTGAGATTATGCTTCCATCATCAACTGACGAATCATTCGTATGTTGTC
>JAHDCR010000010.1 GCA_020629795.1 Candidatus Altimarinota bacterium | reverse complement strand
GCACACGCTTTGGGAGCGTGGGGTTGTGAGTTCGAGTCTCGCGTCCCCGACCATTGAAGAAAGAAAAAACACTTAGATTAAATCTAAGTGTTTTTTTATTTTGCTAGAAGCTAGCATCTCACATAGCTCTCAAACAGAAAAAGATACTCTCGTTTAAGAGTATCTTTTTCTAGATATAGGAAAAAACTAATTATGCATCTTCATTCGTCATATCATCATCCATTTCATCTTCATTCGTCATATCATCATCCATTTCTTCTTCATCCATTGATTCATCTTCCATAGATGGCAGTAATACTCCATCAATACTATGAGTAACTCCATTAGTTGAAATTGCATCAGCTATTTCAATAATAGCTCCGTTCACCATCCATACATCTCCATCATATGAAAATGTTAAAGTATCTCCTTGGAGTGTAGTAAGCACTAATCCATCTGATAAATCAGCAGAAGTATATGCTCCAGGAACCACATGGTATGTAAGTACGTTTGTTAAATCACCTTTATTTTCAGGTTCTAGGAGAGTATCTACCGTACCATCTGGTAACGCATCGAAAGCTGAATTTGTAGGAGCAAATACTGTAAATGGTCCTTCTCACTTAAGTGCTTCAACGAGATCAGCAGCTGTAACTGCTGCCACCAGTGTTGTATGATCTGTAGAGTTTACTGCATTATCTACAATATCCTTTGATGGGACCATCATAGCTCCACCTATCATTACTCATTCCTCTTGCATAGGATCCATATCGTCCATATTATCCATTGAATCCATATTTCCCTCAGATTCAACTACTACTATGTCATCATTTGTACCAATAGTAGTATCAGTCATTCCATCACTACAAGATGCAAGTAATACTGAAGAGGCAGCAAGTAAAGCGATTAAATATTTCGTGTTCATAAATTGATTTTTATTAAAATAAAACACATGAAAGTATGAACTCTCATGTGTATATGATACCTCTCTCTCGTATGAAAAGTGTATGGATTTATTTTAAATCTAGATATTGATCGATACGTACTTGCCATACAAACTCATCCACGTGGGATACAAGTATCATACCACCCTTAAACTCATCGAGAGCTTTCGCTATGACTGGTATATGACGGAAGTTGATATGATTGGTTGGTTCATCGAGTATAAGTATCCCTGGTTTGAGGAATACGAGTCTACAAAATGCTACCAGTCCTTTTTGACCTTCTGAGAGATGACCAATTTCAGATTTCATAATATCACCAGTGATGAGAAAACCAGCAGCTTTAGATCTCAGGTCTTGCTCTGTCATTTCTTCTGCGGCTTCTCTGAGACAATCATAGACTGTTTGATTAAAATCTAGATTTGAAAAATCTTGTCTGTAATACCCTACTTTCACTCCTGAAGTTACCTTTACTCCATCTTCTTCTCCTGATACTATTTTTTGCAAGAGCGTAGATTTACCGATACCATTTGGTCCTGCTAGAAGTATATGATCATCCTTTCGAAGTTTAATATCCTCCTCTCTCACAACTACCTCTCCATCATCTATGATATGTACCGAGTTTATTTCGAGTAGTACACCACCGATATCTTCTTGCATTGGAATAGTAAAGTCTTTGATAGTTTTATCTTCTTTTCTATTATCCACCATTTCGTCTTCCATTTCTGCTGCGGCTTCTTTCATCTTTTTTGCTACAGCTCTGAGTTTCCCTCATTTATGAGCAAAGACATTTGCTTGGTCTTTTTTTGCTTGCGCTTCTTTTTTAAGCCTAGCGTTTGCCATATTGTCTTTTTCTATTTTTCGAGTAATTTGTTCTACTACATCGTGATAGTTTCCGACAAATTGTTCGATTTTTTTTGTGAATACATCAAGATATATTACCCCGTCTGTAAAGCTGTTGAGAAACTCTGCGTCATGAGAAATAACAATTACCGTTTTTTTATAATCCTTGAGAAACTCTGTAAGATGCCATATTCCTTCGCTATCAAGATTGTTTGTTGGTTCATCTAAGAGCAGAATATCTGGATCTTGAATAAGAGCTGCAGCTAAAAGAAGTCTTGCTTGTTGCCCACCAGAAAATGCAGATATTTTTTTATCCAGTGGAGCTTTGAGATTTACAACTTTGAGGATATCTCCAATTTGTTTATCTATATTAAACTCAGCTGGATCTGGGTAATATTTTCTAAAAAATTCACCTACCGTAAGTTCTTTATCCTCAGGAAGGACTGTCTGATACCCAGTTGCAATAGTTGCATCCAAGGGAGTATTTATAGCTCCGAGATTTTGTTTGAGAGTCCCATTTATGAGTTTGAAAATAGTAGATTTCCCTGCTCAGTTTTGCCCCATCAAAGTGATTTTTGATCCTTTTCGAATATTAAAACTCACTTCCTCTAAGATAGGTCTCTTTAAGTCATAGTGAAAATCCACTTCTTTAAAACTAATTACTGTTTCATTACTTGTAGCCATTGCGCTTTTTTTATTAATAAATCGACCAGATTATAGAGAAAAATACAAAAAAATAAAGCTCTATTTTAGGGCTTTATTTTTTAGAAAAACTACATCTTTTCTATAAATCTCGGATTGATTTGCATAATATTT
This sequence comes from Candidatus Altimarinota bacterium, assembly GCA_020629795.1. Taxonomy (GTDB): domain Bacteria; phylum Patescibacteriota; class Gracilibacteria; order BD1-5; family UBA6164; genus JAACSU01. Next base: position 22,820 of record JAHDCR010000010.1, on the reverse strand, counting down.
ATAGGGAAAAATTCTCACTGACAGGTCATTTCAAAAAGACTCTCTACTTTTGCCCCTTCAAAGAAATGCATCAGCGTCACATCCTCAAATTTGAGATTCGACATATCTGTAAATATAACTTTTTCTCATATACTTGAGTCATCCTCTAAATAATAATATTCATCATTATACAGTACTATTCTTGTATCATCGAGATATAGTTCATAATTTTGTAAGAAATCTGATATTTTTGGAAATATTTCTCTGTCGCAAGAAAGTGTTTCTGATATTATTTCATTTTGAGTTTTTCAATCTACGTTTGAAATTTTTCTCGTAAAGAGCGAAGCTCAAATATTTTTTACAATATGAGAGTTTGCATTTCAGTAGCTTTTTAAATCTTGGGTAAACTGAGTATCTCTATAAAAAAATCCTATATCTCAAAAGAGAGCCTCTTCTGAAAATGAGATATCAAAGAAATCCTTGAGCTTTACTATATCTATAACATCCCAATAATCTTTATCATCAACTGAAAACTCTCAGGTAAAATCTGATAATACCGTTCCTCATAGATATTCATACGAATATGGGAGTTGCCACGCATCAGCCACGGTTTTAGTATTTTGTTCCATCATACCGATGAGATATGGAGCTGAGCTATCCCACATAATACGTGAAAGCTCAAAAATATACCCAGCACATACGTATTCATTATAAGCCTCTCACTTTATAAGAGCTGGAGATGAGTGAAATACGCGAGCATTTTTTATGATATCTTTTCCCTCTTGCTCCAGAGTAAATTTAGCTGCTGAATAATCCTTAAGCGCAAAATCTTCTGAAAATAACTTTTTATCAAAATATTCTTTTTGTGATTCTGCAATTTGCTCCTGTAAATCTATTTTCCTCGCAACCCACTGATCAAACTGATCATATATAAAAAATATATTGAGCGCAAGAGAGAGTCAGATGATGAGATAAGCTGATGGAGTCATACATTATTTAAAAAAGTAATACCAGAATAGTATTACTTTTTAAGGCACAATCAAGGGTATAATTATTCAACCGTTACTGATTTTGCGAGATTTCTTGGTTTATCTACATCTCTTCAGAGAGCTTCAGCGAGATACAGAGCAAAGAGATAACTCGATACAAGACCTGTAAATACAGAGAGAAGCTCTGAAGTTTCTGAAAGTTCTATGGTGTCAGTGTAGAGCTCATTATGAGTATCATTTTTTGAAATAAATCAAAGAATTGGCCCTTCTCTAGCTGCTACTTCTTGAACATTTGAAACTGTTTTAGAATAAAACTTCCCCATTGGGTTAAATACCATAGTTGGAAACTTTGGAGATACTAAAGCAAGTGGTCCATGCTTGAGTTCACCTGCAGAATATGCTTCACAGTGAATATACGAAAGCTCTTTACACTTAAGGCTTGCCTCTCCAGCTACTGGATAAAAATAGTTTCGACCAAGCACGAACATATCGTCGTAATTTGAGTATTTTTTCGCAAGTTTTTTAATATGTGGCCCTTGCATGAGAGTTTCTGAAATTTTATCTGGAAGCTCAGATAGTTCTGCTATCAAATCTCGCACATCAGATATTTGCATATCTCGAGACTTTCCGAGTGCTACTGCTACCATGAGGAGTACTCACACTTGCGCTATAACGTTTTTTGTACTTGCAACTCATACTTCTACCCCCGCGTGAGAATAGAGTCCATAGTCAGCCATTCTGGCTATTGTAGAACCTACCACGTTTACAATACCAAATGTCATACATCCCTTTGCTTTAACTATTTTCATAGATTCTCGCACGTCTGCAGTTTCACCAGATTGAGAGAGGAACACATAGAGAGTTTTCTTTTCAGGTATGAAAGTATCAGCAAGAAACTCACTTGAGATAATTGCCTGACACGGAATACCAGCAAATTTTCGAAAGAAATATCCACCTATATCACCGGCATAATAACTTGAACCAGATGATATAATACAAATTCTATCTATGTCTAACTCAGCGAGCGCGTCAAGCGTTTCATTTTTTATTTCTTTTGTTTCGAAGTTGATTCTTCCTGACCAAACATTTTCAAGTACTGATGGAATATCAAAAATTTCTTTTTCTGTATAACTTGTAAAGTTTCAAAGTTCATCAATTTTTTGACCTTCTTCTACTTCTTGACTTGCTCTCTCCACTTGCTCTCCGGCTAGAAATATAGAGTATTTTTTATCCTCTATCACTATCATTTCGTGATCTTCTAGTATAGTATAGCTTTCAGCAAGAGCAGCAAGAGCATTAACGTCAGAAGAAATATATATCCCGTCAGTAGCTTCTCCTACGATCAGTGGACTTCAGAGCTTTATTCCTACTATGGTTCCAGGATTTTCTCTATCTATGACAGCGAGAGAGTATGCCCCAACAAGCTTAGCAGCTACTTTTTCCATTGTAGACTTGAGGTTCCCGTCATAGAGTGATTCTATAAGTTTTGCTACAACCTCTGTATCTGTTTGCGAGTAAAAAGTATGGTCAGATTCTAGGCTTGCTTTGATTTCTTTATAGTTTTCTATTATACCATTATGGACGATATAAAAACGCTCATTAGTAGAAACGTGAGGATGCGTGTTAGCCTCAGTTACACCACCATGAGTTGCCCAGCGAGTATGAGCTATACCAGTAGTATAAAGTTTCGTATCTTCTGACTTAGAAGCTACTTTTGTAGCGAGAGCAGATACTCTCCCTACTGCTTTTTCTATAAAGACTTCTGAGCTATTTGTTAGTCCTACCATTCAGGCACTGTCATATCCTCTATATTCTAACATCTTGAGTCCGTTCACGAGTTTCTCACGACTATCAGTTTCTCCTACGTACGCAAAAATTCAACACATATAATTTTGTTATCAAGTATTACGCATGATAATACTTTCAAATCGACTCTTGGTCAAATCATACAACTCGTTACTGTTGTTTAAGGTATCTATACTTATCTGCTTGATATCCCCTATATAGAGAGCAGATCGAGACTCTAAAAAAACGTGAAGAATTTCTCTGAGCATATCTGACTGAGATGAAAATTCATGAAATCTATAGAGCAAAATATGATCGAGTCCAAACTCTCTCCCCAGTGATCTCCATGAAGTTTTTTGGGTCGCATGAAGCAATAAGGCCTTAGAAAATACGAGTGGAGTATGCTTGCGAGTTACAAAACCGTATTTTTTACATATACGATTAATTTTATTGTAGTGCTTTGGTTGCAAGAGATGAAAACGAATTATCCACATTATTTTTTTTCTAAAATATGTATTTTAGCTTCGTGAGAGCCTCCGTGAGAGACCACGTTATTTTTGTATTCCTCAGGGATTGAAAAAACATACGAATAGAGTTTTGCTCAAGCTCGAGCTTCTGACATAAACTTAGGAATAATTTTTGCTCACATTTTGTCAGGCATACCGTATACATATATGACATCAAATTTTGAGAAATCTTGTTTGAAAGCATTTCCTAGTTTAATTTCACAGTTTTGACTACTTCTAAATAATCAAGATATTTTAGCCATTAACCATACTGGGTAGGCAAGCTCCAGTCATATAATTTCAGAGCTTGGAAATGCTTTTGCAACTCATCGAGATACTCGACCATCACCGCAACCTATTTCAAAAAATTTTTCTCCAGGTTTAAGATCTAAAATCTGAATAAGCCTCTGGATATCTCATTTTCTGGTAGGAACCCATGGAGCCAATGATTTTCCTGCAATCGCAATCGGTAATAATACAAAGATTATAAAAATAGGTAAAATATATTGCATCAAATCTAGAGAAAAAATAGTATGTATTTATACTATAAATTATTTCCAAAAAGTAAAAAAAGACCTGCCAATGCAAGGTCTTTTTAATTTTATTTAATATAGATATATCCGTTTGAATAGTAGTCTAAATCTCGGCTATAGTTATCCCAATGAGCTGCATCCTGATATATGCTTTCTCTTTGGAGTCTATAATTATTTTCCCATCTTTCTCTTTCTGCTATTCTATTTTGATCTCTAATAGCTTGTTCTCTTAAAAATCTTTCCCTATCTAATTGTCTATCTTGTTCGTATTGACGAGAAATAAGCTCAGCTCTTGCTTGATCTCTGACTCTATCTTCTTTGAATTCTCTATTTATCCTCTCTATTCTTTCTCTCTGGGCAATTCTATCTAATTCGTCTTGTCTTTGCTCTTGCTCAATTCTTTCTCTTTGAGCTAAACGTTGTTGCTCATTAAAATAATTAGTTTGATTTTGTCTGTACTCCCAATCGTCACGAATTCTTTCTTGAAATTGAGTTGTTGCTCTATTTCGTTGTTCCCATAACTCTCTATCATATTGTCTTTGTAATTCTCGTCTTCTTGCTTCAAGTTCAAACCAATTTCTATCATACTGATCATATGTATGAGTAACTGGAGTATAACTATGATATACAGGTGTTGCTATATGAGATGAAGACTCATAAAAAAATGCCTGTCATTGTCATATAAGAGATATTGACACGAGAAATACTGTAATTATTTTTTTCATATTATTATATTTTAAAATTATTGTATATAAATATATCATTCATCTCTAGGCATCAAGTTTTCATTTAACCACTTAGGTTTTCTTTGATAGTAGTTATAATCCGAATCATAATAATAGTATCCACTACCAGTATATTCATATCCGTACTTTCTATAATAATCTACTAAACGCTGTGATCGTATTTGATTTTTATAATAATATTGATTCGTATGAGAATTGTAATTATTTCTCTGAGCAAGTGTTTTTCTCAGATCACTTAAGTACTTTATTTGACTCTCAAGATCTGAAAGATCTCTTTTAAGTTGATTTCTCAGTAGTGTATATTCTCAACCATAATTTCTCATCTTAGATATATCTGTTCTAAGAGCATTTGCAAGAGAAATATAGTACTGCATTTCTTGTATAATTTCATCAGAATTATAATAAGTACTAGAGGAATTATTATAAGCATAATAATCATCAGCAAATATAGTAGGCTGCACGTAATTGCTATATTGTGAGGCTGAATAGTTATAATTATTATATACAGAATCTGAGTATGAGTAGCTTGAAATAGGAATATTAAGTGATTCTACAACATCAGCAGATTCGTATTTAGTCGTATTAATTTTCGTTTTTTCTCACATAGAATACTCAAAGAGACCTGCATAAGACTGTCAAAACATTACAAAAACCAACATAACAGAAACTATATATTTCATAAATCTAATATATTTACAAATAAGATATTTATACTATAGATAAATTATATATAAATGCAAATAAAAAATACTTCATCTAAGGAGATAAAGTATTTTTTATTTTTGAGTATTAACGCTTTAGGTCATAGAGCTTGAGTTGAGCTATAGATTTGAGGAGCATGTCCTCTGCTTCTATAAACTTTTCCATATCTACTCTATCTTTTGCATGTTTGTACTGATCCATGAGTTCAAGTGCTCTTGCTTTAGCCATCTCAGCTTGATCAAGATCAACTTCTTCAACATCGATAAGCATATCAGCCATGACTTTTACGCTTGAATTATTTACTTCAACAACTCAAGAACCTATAGCAAAATCTTCTCTTTGTTCTATATTGTTTTCATCCATATATTTCGTGTATAACACACAAGGTTCGATAGATGCAATCATTGGAGAATGATTATTCAAGATAGTTACCTCACCAGATTTTGTCATTACAGTGAGTGATGTAATATTATCATGTGAAAAATTTTCTCCTGAAAACGAAAGTACTTTTAATTTCATAGTTTTTTATTTTTTAGAAGCTTCAAATGCTGCCATTACTTCATCAATACCAGATTTATACATAAAGAAATTTTCTGGTATTTCATCCATTTCACCATCAATAATTTTTCTAAACCCAGCAACTGTATCTCATAATTTAGCATATACACCAGGTGTACCTGTAAACTGTTCAGCTACAAAGAATGGTTGAGAAAGGAATTTTTGTATTCTTCTCGCTCGAGCTACTGTTTTTTTATCTTCTTCTGATAGTTCATCCATACCTAGAATCGCAATAATATCTTGCAGTTCTTTATATTTTTGAAGAATTCTTTGAACTTCACGAGCTACATTATAGTGTTCCTCTCCAACAATATTAGGATCAAGTACTGTAGAAGCTGAATCAAGAGGATCAACTGCTGGATAAATACCAAGCTCAGCAATTGCTCTGTTAAGTACAACTGTAGAGTCTAGATGCGTAAACGTCGTAGCAGGTGCTGGATCAGTAAGATCATCAGCTGGAACATAAACTGCTTGAACTGAAGTAATAGAACCATCTTTTGTAGAAGTAATTCTTTCTTGAAGAGCCCCCATATCAGTAGCAAGAGTAGGTTGATACCCTACAGCCGATGGTATACGACCAAGGAGAGCAGAAATTTCAGACCCTGCTTGCGTAAATCTAAAGATATTATCTACAAAGAGAAGAACATCTTTTTTCTCTCTGTCACGGAAATGCTCAGCCATAGTAAGACCTGTAAGAGCAACTCTCGCTCTAGGTCCTGGAGCTTCGTTCATTTGTCCAAATACCATAGCAGTTTTATCAATAACTCCTGATTCCGTCATTTCATGGAATAGATCATTCCCTTCACGAGTTCTCTCACCTACACCGGCAACTACAGAGAAACCACCGTGCTCAGACGCGATATTATGAATAAGCTCTTGCATGATAACGGTTTTACCAACACCGGCACCACCGAAAAGACCTACTTTTCCCCCCTTGAGCATAGGAGCGATAAGATCAACTACTTTAATACCTGTTTCAAAGACTTCAGCTTTGTTTGAAAGATCAGCAAATGCTGGAGATTCTCTATGGATTGGATCCATATGTTTTGATTTAACAGCTGGCTTACCATCAATCGGATCACCAAGAACATTAAACATTCTTCCTAAAACTCCTTCACCAGTTGGAACAGAGATAGGAGCCTGTGTAGCTAGAACCTCAAGACCTCTTTTAAGTCCATCAACTGCCCCCATTGCAATAGTTCTTACAGCCCCATCACCGAGTTGTTGTTGTACTTCAAGAACAAGTTTTTCTGAATGTCATTGAACCTCAAGAGCATCGTATACAGAAGGAACATATCCTCCATCAAATCTTACATCGATTACTACACCAATAATCTTGGTAATAATACCTGTTTTCATAGTTGAAAATTATTTTAAAAGTTAATTATTTTGTGTCACGAAAAAATGTTATGTAGTATGAGCTGGGAGCTTTATTGTGCTCTATTTCCACCATACTGATAAAGACTTGGTAATCCCTATGTACATCATTTGCTTAAACGTTCAAACAAAAGAAATATTTCTTTTACTTGAGGATTTAAGAAAATATCAATTCCCATCTTGAATTCTTTCCTTTGAGCTCAAAGGAAAGAGACTGCATTTTTTGTAGCCCTTCTCCTTTTTGATAAAAGGAGAAGATTCAGATGAGGAATAGTTATTATTTAATCTCTTTTTCTACGTATATCTTAATTTCATCATCACTCTCTTCTACTATTTTATCATCTACAAGCTTAGTTTTTATAGTTTTTTTAGCTTTTGATGGTTTTTTTTTAGCAGTATAGTTATTACTTTCTACCTTGAGAGTTACCTCCCTACGAGCTGCTCATATATAGAAATATTTTCTGAGTATAAGAGAAATCAATAGTACTAAAACAGCTATAAAATATGTAAGATTTATAAATATAGGACTGCTAGGACTGAGAGAACTCTCAGAAAAATAATACGTAAATACAGCTAAAATGAGTCAGAATATAAATAAGAAAATTACAACATACACTATATATAATAGTACGTTAATAATGGTCTTAGCTACAATTGGCAAATCTCTCATAAGATAAAAGTAAAAAAGTAAACTTCCTCTACTATATTGTATTTTTTAGTTTTGTAAATACCTATGCATCTTTGAGCGATTCAACACCCGCAACAATCTCTGAAACTTCTCTAGTAATAAGCCCTTGTCTTGCCTTGTTATACTGAAGTGTCAGCATATCAGCAATTTTCTTAGAATTATCTTTTGCTGCCTTCATCGCTACCATACGAGCCGAGTGTTCTGAAGCTTTTGCCTCAAGTATGATATCGTAAAACATCATATCAAGAATCATAGGAATAACATCCATAGCAATAGCCTCCATAGATGGTTCTATAATATAGTCTGTGACATCATGAGCTATTTCTTTAAGTGCTTCTGGATCATCTACGATGGCTTCTAAATATTCTTTTACTGCGGTATCATCAATAGGAAGAAACTCTCTTGCAACAGGAACCTGCTTAATAGAATTCACGTAGTAGTTATAAAACACTACAACTTTTCCGTACTCACCTGTAAGATATTTATCGTAAATAACTCTAGTAACAGATTTTATAAATCTCGGATCTATATTATCAGTAAATTCAGGAGAGAAATCTGCAGTCAGTATATTCCCTGTTCTTGCAACAAAAGCTGCTGCTTTTTTACCAAGAGTAATATATTCTACTTCTTCGTTAGGATTTTCACTCACATATTCATTTACTTTTTTCAAAACATTTACGTTATAACCTCCACAAAGACCTTTGTTTGAAGTAATCATAACGGCAAGAGTTTTCTTACTCTCGTGTCTTTTGAAAAAAGGAAAATCACTTAAAAATTCTTCAATTCTTGAAAATACTTTCAGCATTTCAAGCACAAAGTCTTTTTTTGCAAGAGCTAAATCCTGAGCTTTTTTCATCTTTACCGTTGAAATCAGCTCCATAGCTTTTGTTATCTTAGAAGTATTTTTAATACTCCCAATTTTTCGTTGTATCTCTTTAGCGTTTGACATAATTTTGGGAGAGCTTTTATTTATTAAGTTCTACTACTTTTTCAATAACTTTAATCATTTTCTTTTCTGTATCTTCTGAGATATTTTTTTCAGAAGTAATAGCTTCTAGGACAGTTTTTTCACTATCAAGAGCATCGTAGAGATCTGATTCAAATTTAAGTACCTTATCTACTGCAACAGCATCAAGATAACCTTTTCCACCTGCGTAGAGGGCTACTACTTGTTTTGGAACTGGTACTGGTGAACCGATTCCTTGCTTTAAGAGCTCCATCATTCTCGCACCTCTATCAAGTTGATTTCTTGTAGATTCATCAAGATCAGAAGCAAATTGTGAAAATGCTGCGAGTTCTCTGTATTGAGCAAGATCAAGTTTTAGAGTACCAGAATTCTTCTTCATCGCTTTCATTTGAGCAGAACCTCAAACACGAGAAACAGAAAGTCCTACAGAAATAGCTGGTTTTTGACCAGAGTTAAAGAGATTAGTATCCAGGAATATTTGCCCATCAGTAATAGAAATTACGTTTGTAGGAATATACGCTGATACATCACCTGCTTGAGTTTCAATAATAGGAAGTGCTGTCATAGAACCTGCACCCATCTCATCGTTGAGTTTTGCTGATCTTTCAAGCAGTCTTGAGTGGAGGAAGAATACATCCCCAGGATAAGCCTCTCGTCCTGGTGGTCTTCTAAGAAGAAGCGACATTTCTCTATAAGCCGTAGCTTGTTTAGAAAGATCATCATATACAATAAGTGAATGTTGTGAGTTATACATGAAATACTCAGCCATCGCGCACCCAGTATATGGAGCGAGGTATTGCATAGCAGCTGGCTCAGATGAACCTGCAGAAACAACAATAGTATATTCCATTGCTCATTTTTTTCTCAGTTCTTCTACGATTCTTGATACTTTCCCTTCTTTTTGACCAATAGCAACATATACACATGTTACACCTTGACCTTTTTGATTAAGAATTGCATCGATAGCAACTTGAGTTTTCCCAACTTGCCTATCACCAATAATAAGTTCTCTTTGCCCTCTCCCAATTGGAACAAGTGCATCAATCGCTTTAAGTCCAGTTTCCATTGGTTCATGAACTGACTTACGAGCCATAACTCCTTCAGCTTGTCTTTCAACTGGGTAGAATTCTTTAGATTTGATTTCACCAAGCCCATCAATAGGTCTTCCAAGAGCATCTACTACCCTCCCAACCATTTCTGGTCCTACTGGAACCTCAAGAGTTTTCCCTGTAGATTTTACTTTTTCTCATTCTTTAATAGTGAGGAATCCAGAAAGGATAACAACACCAACATAATGATCCTCCAAGTTTAGAGCTACTCAAACAGCACCAGAATCAAACTCTAGAACCTCGTTATACGAACATCCTCTCAGCCCAGATACTTTTGCTACCCCATCACCAAGGTAAAATACTTCTCAGACATTTTCAATATCTGGAGAGAGATCTGCGCTATCAATCTTTGTTTCAATCTCTGATATTATAGATTGTAATATATCTTGTGACATATGTCTTACTATTTAATATATAAATTATTATCTCCCTAAACCTGTTTCGAAGCTTAGCTACAAATCCTGTTTATAAGCAAGTCCCGTAACAAATTCGGGAATATTCTTATTTTTGCATCAAATGCTCTACTTTTTTATAACTCAGGTCTACCATGTTATCATCACAGTATACTTTCATTCATCATTTTAAGTCAGCATTTTCGACAAACTCTACTTCTTCTTTTTTTGCTTTCACTCAAAAGCTTTTAGAAAAAATACCTTCAGCTTGAGACCAAGCTCCATCAACTCAAAGAGCTGGAAAATATTCAATCTTATATGTTTTTTGACCTAAAAGACCTTTCATAAAGAGTGTTTTACCTCTATTCCCAAGTTTTTTTGTCATATCAGCATAGACACGCATATCTTTTAATAGATTTTTTGCATCTGTGAGATTTATATTTTCTAGTTGTTTCATATTTTACGGCTATTAAAGAGAATCGATATTTTTTTCCATAAAGTCTTTACTCGCTTTTTCGTCTTTAAAGAGTTTTTCATTGAGTTTCAAAGCAGTACTAACTATATGAGCTTTCGCTCCAGATAGCATTGATTTTCTTTCGTTATCAATTTGCTTTTGTGCTACTTCTAAAGCTTTTTTTGCTTCAGACTCAGCATCACCAATTATTTTTTCTTTTTTACTATTTGCCATTGCTTCAGCTTCCTCTATTACAGAGTTCCCTTTAGCTCTTGCTTTTTCAAGGATATCATCACCTTGTTTTCTTTTTTCTTCTAGTATAGCTTCTGCATTATTATAGTCTGCTTTTACTTTTTCTTGCTTTGCTTCCCATTCATCGAGGTACGCAAGATATGGTTTAAACACGAACTTATTTAAAACCCATAGCACTGTTAAAAGTATTATGAATTGTATTACAAAAGTTTCTACGGTTACAAACTCTAAGTTTGTTAGACCTGTTGCCTCACTTGATGCTGCCATAAATTATTAATTTTCAAATTTAAAATATCGTTTTTTTTACAATTCCTCTACTGAGGGAGAAAAACTCCCTCACCAGAGTTATAATTATAAAACGAATCCGATAATAAGAGCTACTACAAGAGCGTAAATCGCAACTGCTTCAGCAAATGCAATTGCAAGAATTGCAAGAGATTGGATTTTACCAGCAGCATCTGGATTTCTCCCTAGAGCTTCAAGTGCACCTTTACCAATAAGACCTACACCAATTGCTGGACCAAATGATCCAAGACCAATAGCAAGAGCCATAGCTAACATTTTCATTCCTTCAGTTTCCATTTTATTAATTATTAGAATATAAAAACTAAAATTAAGCCCTCTAAATACATGTAGCATTTAGAAAACCAGATTTTAATTTTTAATGCGCTTCTGACGATTGTTTAAAGTACGCTATCATCAAGAAGGTAAATACAATTGCCTGTATAAGAGCTACAAATACTTCAAAGAACCAAAACGGTATAACTCAGAGTCTTCATACCTCAAAGAGTCCACCAGTTGCAAATGCCGTAAGAAAACTAATCACAGATATCAGTATCACCCCAGCAAATATATTCCCAAATAGTCTCAGCGCGAGTGATGCTGCCGTTACAGGAATTCCTATAAGATGGAGCCACCCCATAAATACACTAATACCTTTTTCCATAATATTTCATCCTTGCGTATTAAACACATAAGACTTTACCGTAGAAACAGCACCTTGAGATTTCACTTGAACTTTAAGCATTATAAACACTGTAATAATTGCAAGTACGAGTGTAGTATTGAGATCACTATGCATAGGTCTGAGAATATAAAGAAGCTCTGGCCAAACTGAAAGCCCAAACCAATCAATAAGAAGTCCTAACATATTCCCAAAGAATATAATAAAGAACATTCCAACTACGAGTGGGAAGAATTTTCTTCCTTCTTTCTTACTTCCAAATGCATCTGTTATTTGATCATCAAAAAATTTAACAAAGGTAAGAAAGAATAATTTGAGTTTAGATTTTTTATTTTGCACAAGAGCTCTTTTCGCTAAAAATCAAACTACTGTTGTAATCAATAAAAATAACAAAAGAGTAACTGTCGTATTTGAGATTGGTCCATACACTTGTTCCCCTTGAATAAGAGGTATATGTGGACCTGCATGAGATTCCTCTGCGTGCGTATCTACAAGCTCTCCAGTAGTTAGATCTTGGTTTAAAATTTCGTTTGTTTGTGAGTTTGCCATTATTTCTCCTTTATATTGTGTAATTCTTCTAAGATTTTTCCTGCTTTAAAATACATTATAAGTCATAAAACTGGCATAGAAATCAGGACACAAGCCAAAAGTATAACTCAATCTGCTTTAAAAAGCGCGTCGAGTATAAGTCAAACACCAATAAAAGCAAGTAAATTAGCAAAAATTATAAATGTAATTTTTAAGAGTGATTGTTTCATAAAAAAGAGGCAAGAAATATTCTTGCCTAGTATAGTGATATGTTATGTGAATCAAGATTTAATTATCTCATCTTTTCAAGTTCAGCCTCGAGAAACTCTTTATTTGTCTTCCCTGGTCAAAACATCTTTTCATTAAGTCTCAATGATACATCTATAATATGTTCTTTCACGTGTGCGAGCATCGTGCGTCTTTCTTTTTCTATCTCTCGCTTTCCACCGTCTAAAACTGCGAGAGCATCTCTGTGTGCTTGCTCTATGATTTTTGCAGCTTTTTCTTTAGAGATAATTTCTGATTCTTTCATAAGTGTCGCTGTAGTTTGACGAGCAGCCTGTATCATTTCCTCTTTTTGTTGCTTTGCAAGTGACATTTTTTGTTCATAATGCTCTTCTGCCGCGTTAAGCTTTTCTAGCTGTTTTCTTCGCTCTTGTATTTTTGCGTTTAATTTTTTTCCAATAGCAAAATGAAAAATAGCTAATAATACTCAAAAGTTTATAACCTGCGCGATAAGAATGTAGATATCTATTTCTGGCATATTTTAAGTATTATCCTATAAGTTTCATAGCAACCGTAAGTCCGTATATTGCTGAGGTCTCTACTAGCGCGGCAAAGAGCACCATAAATTGCAAAATTTGATTTTTATTATCTGGGTTTCTGTTTACTGCTTCTAGCGCTTTTGCTAGGAGCATTCATTCTCAGAGTCCTGCCCCAAAACCAGTAAGACCAATTACAAGCCCTGCTGCAATAAGGTTTGCATCTCACGCAGTTGATCCAATAATAGAAAATGCTACTACTAGCCCGTAAATAACTGCAGTTTCAACAAGCGCAACTCCTAAAACCGTAAATATCATCATTGTCCCCGAGAGTCGAGGAGATTTTCCCATAATTTCAAGAGATGATCTCGCAAGAGCTGCTTCTCACATAGCAACCCCAAGACCTGAGAGACCTACAGCAAGAGCTGCACCCATAGACATAGCTGAAATATCCATATTTTATTTATTAATAATTAATTACATATAAGTGTATCACATTTATTTTTTCCTGTATAGATTCCTAACTTGCTTCTAGTTGTGATACTCGTATAAATATAGCAACCAAGAGTGCAAATACCATTGCTTGTATACAAGCAACCAGCGCACTTTGGGCATAAAGCAAGAGTGGAAAAATAATTGGGAAGTTGATTCCTCACATAAATCCAGTCATTCGTTGAGTCATATCACTCATCGCTCCAACTAACAATACAAGAAGCACTCCTCCAGAGGCTATGTTTCAAAATAAGCGAAATGAAAGTGAGACTATTTTTGCTCATAAACCTACTATATCAAGCAGAGCTAGAAACATAGAGAGCACTATATCAAATGCTTTTACAAGAGGAAAGGCTGCATATGATAGAAGTGATCATTTTTTTGGCTTAAAAGAGAGATATCCTTTTCCATAGATTGGAAAATAACTATAAAGAGATTTTTTCGATCCCATATATGAAAACTGGAGTCCAATAAGAAGTAATATGCTCACTATAGCGACAGCAAGATTAAATGTTAAGTCTGCACTTGGAGTTTGATAAAAATTACTCAAAGCAAATGTTCAAGCATCAGTTATTCAAAATATTGGAGCAACAAAATCTCACACTACTCCTAAAAGATTAATACATAGTAACAAAAAGAATAGACTAACTACATAAGGAATAATGTTCTTATATTTTTTTCCCATTATTTCTTCAAAAAAGCTATATCCCTTTTCATATACAAGCTCAAACACCACTGAAAACACTGATTTTGGAAAATAATGAATCAGAGTAGAAAACGTAAGAAAGATAAATACCGTTATATATATACCAAACATTGTTGGTCATATATAAAAACTACTTAGTTTTGATAAAAGTGCTGCGTCAAATGGCATAATAATTTTCTGTGAAATATTCTGATTATAGAATATCATAGATTTATTTTATCAGCAAATATTTGAATTTTTATTCATAATAAGATACGATACTAATAGATTTTACAAACTTATGATTAAAACTATGAAATTATTTGGGAGAGAAAAAATACAAAAACTCAGTATATTTAATGGGATTGATGACTCTGTAGTAGAAGAAATTCTGGCCAATGCTGCCAGAGAGACTTTCCCGTCATGAGAAACTATTATGCAGCAAGGAGATTTTCCTAACTCTACAGGGTATATCATAGAAACTGGAAGTGTTGATGTATCTATTGATGATAGTATAAAAGCCAATCTAACAGAGTGAGATATATTTGGTGAAATTGCACTGCTCAATGAAGAGCCACGTAGCGCTACGGTAGTAGCAACGAGTGATACTACCGTTATAGTTATTTCCCAAGACATGCTCTTTGAAATGATTAACAACGATGATAACTCTATCAATAAAGAAATTATGCGTCGAATGGAAGAAAACCTTGAAGCTGAATAAGTCTTACTAAACATGAAAACCACACTCAATATGAGTGTGGTTTTTTTAATCATTTGATTTAAATAATCATTGAAGAAATGTTTTTGGTCATGAACTTGTTTGAAACAATGTGTTTGATTCCTGAGAGTGAGCTGGAACAATAAAGAAAAAATCCAAGTCAGAAACTATGAGTTTATTCGTAAATGATTGATATTTTCCATCACGTACCAGCTGCGTATTGCAAAACTTATGCTCTGGGAGCTCACAATCCCCGATATAATACATCAATTTTCATAAATCCGAGTTAAATGGCTCTTCTGATAAAACTTTTTTATAATAAAAAAAACTATGCAGTCTCACCTCGTCCAATTCTGGAAATTGTTTTTTAATTTCTTGTATGACTTGGTCTTTTTTGTATTTTTCTATTTTTTTCCGTTCATTGTAAAATATATATAAAATCTTTTTATTATTGAAAATAAACTTAGAGCTAGTACGTATGACTCAAGAGCCTGGAAATCTACCTGGACTTTGTGTAAGATACAGTTTTGCTCATTGCTGTTTAAAATATTCACGCGCAGCAATAAAATCAATACTATCATCTGCAAAAGTTGCATCTATTCATAAGAGTTTTATATCAGGAAATTTCTGAATTTCTGGAATATTTTGAGGAATACAAGGCAAGGAAAAAGAACTTTGGAGTGTATTGAGAATAAAATAATCTGGACATAGTGAGAGCTTAGCTCGAGCTTTAAATCCCCAAACATTTGAACTCTCTCCCCAGTATGTAGATTGTTGTATATCTCCATAACTTTCAAGTAATGCTTCTTTTTCCATTTGAGCAGCTTGTATCTGCTGTCTCACTGGAATTTGTATAATTATAAGCGCAATAATAATACTCACGAGTATATATACACTCAAAAAGTAGAGTTTAAAAAGAAACGAAGATTTTTTTAACACGCTTATAAATCAAGAGTAAATATTTCCTTTAAATTATATTCAATTTTTCAGTGATTGCTAAGTTCTATGAGAATATTTATGATACCATATTTTTCATATAAATAGGTTTCAAGTGTCCCTGTAAATACCCCACTATCACCTTCATCGATTTCATATTTTTTAATCGAGGCTTGTCTGAGTATTTCGGAGCTGGTATTTGGATAAAAATCATATCCAGGCAGTATAGATCGAATCTGTGTTCCTAGATGAATGACTTGAGAATCATCTACAGACCCATCTGGTATATATATAATCCCTCCAACAGAATGCAATGAAACAGCCTTTTTAAAGTAAAAATTTTCTAGAGTCTGAACCATCACTTTAGTTTCCTGTTCACTCTCACATCATCACTGTGATGTCTGCATAACTTTACCATATTTCACAAACTCTATATCCTGAAAATTACTCGCGCAAAAATTTCTATTGAGATCAACACCGCTTAGATTATCTCTCCCCTCTAAATATGCATTTAGATATGTCCCTCTCTGCTCATACTCTATGAGTCCATCTGGATTAAGTGTGGGAATAATAAACCAGCCCGATGCATTATTTGTTTGTAGTTCCGCTATAAGCATCATAGCAGTTTCATAGGTTCCATACTCGTATGATCCGTGTATATTTGCTGTAATGAGATGAAAACCTTCTTTGGGGATTCATTTAAAATACCCTCTGATCTCTCTTCATCCAGTAGAATATCCTAAAACTATTTCATGTACCTGTGATTGTAAAATATAGTTATGGGAGTTTTGTCCTATCTGGATCACCTCTCCCATCTTTCTGTAATAGTCTTTTTTTAGCTCGTTAGTTTCGTTTTGATAGCGAGCATGAATAAATTTAATGAGAGTCTCATAAGCCTCATATTTTTCAAGTACGTCACTCGGGAGATATCCATCTATAAGCTTTGAGAGTTCATGATAGGTATAATTTTTTCCTCATACATCTATATTATCCTGGAGAGAAAACCCAGATGAAATCTGTATAGGACTCAAAAAGACACAAATAACTCAGATAGAAATTAATAAACGAGACATAAATACTGATAAAAATATATGCGCAAAGTGTATGTAAAGCTGTTATAAATCAAAAAGTTTTACATAAAGGTCAATATGCTCCAAAGAGCAGCTATGATGATAGGTTGATGGATAATGTAGATTATGAGAGATCTTTTTCCGAGCCATGAAAGTATTTTTTCAGGAAAAATAAGCTTTCTGTTTAATGCAAAAACTTGCATGAGATTATATTTCTCCAACATCTGGGCAAGTACATATCACGCAAGTACATATCAGAAATACGGCATGAGTGGATAATAATCTGCAGATCTAAAATCTGAGCTATAAAATCATAGTGGAAATAAATATCGAAGCTCAGTTTGAGTATCAAACAGCAATCATATTACCAATACTACAACTAGAGAAATAAATACTCAATATCTGAATCTCACCATAAACGGAAGTAAGAAAAAACTCACAGCAAACAGGTGCAGTATCCCAAAAAGTATAAGCTGCTCTCTCGCGAAAACATATGTTACGAGAGTTATACCTATAGCTATAACAGCGAGGACTCATGCATACTTTAGATATTTTTTTTGCAGTTGCGCTGCTGAGTATTTTTGACTAGCAAGATAGAAAGATCCTCCAGAAATCATCATAAATCAAAGAGCTGACACTCTTCACAGGACATACCAGAAAGATTCTGAGAAATTTAAAAAATCTAACTCAAAAATATTCACCAGAGAATAATTGAGGTGAAACAGTATCATCAGCAGTATGCAAAGTCATCTAAGTATGTCGAGGTATTGGTATCGCATAATTACATTATATTTAAATATGTAAAAAAGCTCTCATAATTGAGAGCTTTTTTCTGTATGCATATTACTCAGTATATCCCCACTCTATAAGCCAAGCATTCATCTGATCTATTTCAGCTTGCTGGGCTGCTATAATTTCTGCTCCAAGAGCCTGTAGTTCTGGATGTTTTGCATCCACAAGGTACTCAGCCATATCTATAGCTCCTTGATGATGCGGGATCATCCCCTCTAAAAATGCTTTATCGAGTTCATCACCAGTTTTTCACTCGAGCATTGCTCCCATATCTGCCATACTCATACTCATTGGATCCATTTCTGACATATCCATCATAGAGTGATCTACTGGAAATACATCATCAGAATATTTCTCACATCCAGTCATATTTGGCATCATCTCACAGTGCTCCTTCATTTCATCATTTTTTCCATATTTCATATCTTTTTCAGAATCATATTGCATCATCATATGATGTTTATTCTTCATTCCTCCGTGCATCCCAAATGCAAATCATCCTGCTGTCCCAATAAAGAGAGACAATATTACAGCAATAACAAGTGTCGTGTTTATATTTTTCATAATAGTTTTAAATAATTAATAATATCTTTTAAAATACTTTAAAACATTAGGTTGTTGCTATTACTATTCCTCTCAGTTCACTGTAACTATAATTCTTGATTTTACGCAGCAAATTTGGAGGTGGATAACGGATTGCAAGATATAAGCTCCCAAGAGGGACAATAAAGAGAATAAGTTCATTAAAAATTATTTTCTTAATCAAGACCTCGAGAGACTTCACTAAAAATATCCCCGACTGTATCACTTCACTATAATCAAGTGAACTCAAGCAATGCTCTAAACATGGAGAGCTTGATTCACCATGGTGCGCACTCATCATAGAGGTATATGCGCTTACTCAAATTGGAAGGAGTAAAAAACCAATAAATACACTAAGGGCAAAAAATGTAGAAAGTATTTTTTTCATATTTTGAGTATATGCAAAATACATGAAATGAAACTTAAAAATTTACACTACTCTAGGATGAATGAGAGCTTGGTACGAGTCGCAATATTTGTCATCTATATTGATGGAACTCTTTTTCAAGTATTTGAATCTGAGTATTGAGAGAAAATCTGAGCCTGAGATGGTGTAAGCGAGCGTCTTTTGCAGACACCTCTCACTGCTGTTGGCTGAAATCAAGTATTTGACTCTTATACTCTTCTAGCAAATTCTTCTCCTGATTTGATAACTCCATATCTCCTCATGAGAGGAAAACAAGGAATTTTTTATAGAGCCGAATCTTGTTTAACTTGCTTTTTCAAAGTATATTATCCCCTTTTGCGTGGAATATAATTCATCCATCAGCATCAAATAGGTGAAATCCTCATGCAGAAGAATACACTAAATTTCCATCATTTTGCTCTTCTATAAAATACAATATCTCCCCTCTTGAGTTACTAAAAAGTTGTCTTTTTACTGACTTCGCCAACGCGTCAGCATAGCTCAAGCTCGTACCAGTAATAGTATTTGTTTGCATGTCTCTTTGTATCTCCTCAAAGCTTGGAAGAGAAATTATATCTTCGACCGAGTCAATAATAAGTCATGAAAAATAATCACATACATAAAAAAATACTTCCTTTTAAAAAAAAGGATTCTGATTCATACTTTCAGCAATAAAATTAATATATTTTTGAAATATTTGAGAATCAGAAAATATTCTATTAAGTACTATCAGTATTTTTTGATCTTCGCTATAAGTATCAAACTCTTTATCTCTTTCTCCTATAAATTCAAAAAACTCTATAAAAGTCGCAAGCGCATCACTCCCTATGAATTGCTCTTTCAGTTCACGTCATAGAACTTCTGACATACTCATTTATAAAATCTATTTACAGTACTATATATGTCTCAATTTTTTTATCAATATTTTTTGACAATATTAATTTTATATTAATAATAATATCACTCTCAAATAAAAACAGGATTGGAGATTTTTATGCCCGCATTTGGTATCTACTTTCAACTCAACTACTACGTAGTTGGTGAAAACCAGCCTCTTGAAATCATTATGAAAGGTGATTTCAGCTCTTATGGAGCAGTGAGAAAATGGAAATCAGGTTTCCTGGATATGGTGAAACGTCACCAAAACACAAACCAGAGAGGAGTTAAAAAACGTCCTAAAATAGACGAAAAGGATAAGAACTGGCCTTGCCCCAGAAGCATTCCAGTATACCAGATTCAATCTGGGCAACCAATCGATATCGATGAAGTAATCAGTTTCGCGCACAATAACAAATAAAAACAAAACAGGCAGGAGATATTATGCTAACATACCTTGTTCAGGTTAAACTTTCGGGAGGAATTCCATTCCTATTTCTCGCTCGAGAGGAAGATGTTGGTCGACCAAATAAAAATAAAAAATGGGCTGATTCAATCACCTCAAAACTTCGGAGATACCAACTCCAGAAAGGTGAAAGAAATCACCATCTGACACGTATATCAGTGGTTGGAAATTACCGGCACTCTGAATATGGTCCAAACCTCCCTCTTCTTGGAGGTACACAATGTCAATCTCCAACAAAAATCTATGAGCTTAGCTCACCGCAGCTCTGTCTCCCGATTTTTGCTTAGAGCAAGACACACCAATTCCCTCGGCCCTTCGGGCCCAGGGATTTTTTATTTAAACTATTATTGCAATATTTGTAAATTACATTATAAATAACTTTGTGAAATACTATCTGAATAAAAAAACAGATATGTATAATCCGATGAAGGACGTGCTACTATGCGATATGCTTGGATGAGCTCAGTATGATGCTTTGACTCCTCGATTTCCGAATGAGTTAACTCAACGACCATGAGTTTTTATGCTAGGACTTCCCCCTCCAAGACATAATTACCATAGGATTGTTTTCCGTCTTATAGGAGTGTTCTCCGCAAAGATAGAAGGATTTTTTCACACAACACTACTTGCTCCACTCCTTGTCCCCCCGAGGGTGGAGCATTTTCTTTGCATAAAAAAACCTCGAGACAAGCTCGAGGTTTCAATAAAGTTTTGACAAAATCATAATAAAAGTCTATAATCTCTATGTAAGTCTAGTAAGACTTGTGGAGGATATGTCGGTAGAATATCCATTGAAGCAAGAAACTACTAGATTTTTTTATTATCACAAATTCTTTCTTCTAACAAGAGAGTCCAATTCAACTACATCATCAAAGAAATAATATTCTTTATATTTTGAAACTAATAAATCTGCTAACTGCAAGCTTAGAAACTTCTTTGAATTATACAATCAAAATTTTGCTTTAATATCAAAATTTTGTTTTAAATAAGATTCTACTTTTTTTGTTATAAGTTTATGGCTCTTAATATTTATATCATCATGTGTTATAATAGCTTTAGAATTTTTGTATGGGCAATTACTATAAATTTCAGTAAGCACCTTAAGCACCAAATTTGTGTAAGCTTCTTCTGAATCAAAAAAATAGTTATCAAAACAAAATCCAAATGAATATAAATCAAGATTTTTAAAATCTTCATCAATACATATTTTTTCTATAAATATTTTTCCATACTTATCTATACTCTTTAACTCAATATTTTCAGGAATTCAAAAATCCTGCTTTTTATTCTCCATAAATTTTTCAATATATGAAGTATTATGTGACGATATAAATCATCCTACCACTATTAATCATTTTCCTAATCTCTTTGATTCATCTAAATATATAATCATTTTTTCTTTTAAGTAAGTAAATTATTTTTTTAACTTACTACTCTGTTATGAACTATTATTTTTGTTGTATATACGTAACTCTTCATTATTTTTTAAATACGAAATATAATCATTTTATATACCTAACTTTGGCATATTTTTATCCCCCATTTCTGGGGGATATTTTTTATCACAATTACCCTTCACAACCGACACAACTAATCTTTCTACTGAGCTCTTGCGCAGCTGATTTTGAGTGTTGGTAGTAGAGCGTTTTGATTCCTTGCTTCCAAGCATCCATGTAGAGTCCGTTGATATCCTTTGCAGATGTATCTGGGTGAACCATGAGATTGAGCGACTGAGCTTGGTCGATGAATTTTTGTCTGTCGGCAGCTTGGTCGATAATCACGTATTGGTTTATTTCTGAGAATGTTTTGAAGACGTCTTTCTCGAGTTGAGTGAGGAAGTCGAGGTGTCTTACTGAACCATCTCTATCTCTGATAGATGCCCATGTTTCTCTATCATTTTTCCCTTTTTCTTCGAGGAGCTTTTCAAGCTCTTTATTTTTGATCGTTACTTTCATCTTTGCGAGGTCTTTTACGTAAGTATTTGACCACCATGGCTCTATACCCTGTGATACTTGACCGAGGATAAACGCGCTAGAAGTGTTCGGAGCGATTGCATTGAGCGTCGTA
The DNA here is from genome assembly GCA_020629795.1 of Candidatus Altimarinota bacterium. Lineage (GTDB taxonomy): Bacteria > Patescibacteriota > Gracilibacteria > BD1-5 > UBA6164 > JAACSU01. Next base: position 440 of record JAHDCR010000010.1, on the reverse strand, counting down.
TTTCTTCGTCCATATCCTTTGAGAACTGGAGCTTCACCAAGATCTTTTGCGAGCTGCTCTGATGCTGCATAAGATTTATCGTGGATGAGCTGGAAGATTTCTTTGTTGAGTGCCATAGCATCTGGATGCTCAAATGGTATCATTTTAGATTGGAGGTATGAGTGCCATCCAAGAGCTCAAAGACCAAGCGCTCTATGGTTATGAGCGAAGTTGTAAGCTCGCTCCATAAATGAGAATGCAAGTCTATCATCTTTGTCCTCTGAGTCTCTATATACTGCAAGTTTATCTACAAATTCTTGAAGCACTGCATCAAGGAAGTATATCATACACTCTACTGCATCTGTATCTTTCCACTCATCATATTTTGCAATATTGATAGAGTTGAGACAACATACGAATGATTCGTCAGTTGATGATGGAAGCATAATCTCAGTACAGAG
>JAHDCR010000021.1 GCA_020629795.1 Candidatus Altimarinota bacterium | reverse complement strand
AAGAAGTCCTCAAGATCATCCCATACGAGACATGACTCACCTCACTTCACCTCACAGACCAAGCAGGGAATACTCTTCTGATCCAAGTGAATGTGTGAGGAAGAGAGGGGGAAGAAGAGAGTGAAGAGGAGACAGAGGATACTGATAATGAAGAGGGTGATACAACGATAATCGACAAAGAACTTGAAGATGAATTGAAGAAGTTATTTGAATCATTTTGAATTGAATACTGATGAGTAAAGATAAATCAAAGCTCAGTATGAGGTTGATCACCAAATGATATTTACTGACCAGAATTTTGTAAATATGAAAATTACTTTGAGTGTCAACAAAAATTTAGAGCACAAAAGAAAAGTGATAAAGATGAAAGGATAGTTAGAAGAACAGTATGAGCCAAAATAGATTTAATTCTAGATAAATATGCTAAAAGATGAGAATTATGAAAATTAGAACTAGCGCTAACAAGAATAAATTCTAAAATATCAGATAGACATGTTGCAGTATATAATGTTCTTTATTCAGCAGTAAAAGTTAGGATAGACGAAGAAGCATATTTGAAATGAGTTCAAGATGCTTTAACTCAAAATGGTTATTATGATATTGCTGTATGACTAGCTGTATGAGCAATCGCAGAAAACGTAGGAAAAAGATTAATCAAGAAATATCCACATACAATTGGTAAACAATTATCTAAAAAATTTGTTCCATACGTTTGACGGTGAGCTACAGCTGTTTCACTTAGTGCTGCATGAGTCGTGAATAAAGACTATATGTTATCATGTTTATCATCAGTTGATATTAATTGAGAAAAACCTCAATATTACTGTTGAAAAATGACGGCAAATGCTATACTGGTATTGTGAGGAGTATCTGCTTGAACAATTCTTGCTAAGAACGCACATAAACCTTGATTTTTTGCTCTAAATACTAAATTAAAAGATGTTACATTTAGTAGCACTGCTGAAGCAAGAATGAACCAAATTTGAAGATTTATACCTGTTCAATCTCAAGTAAGTGTAATTCTTGATTGAATTGAAAAAAATGATCCACAATGAACAGGCGCAAAAATGTATTATCATAAATTATCAAAGAATTGAAAATTATATAATGTTGAAGTTTTATATAATAAAAATGATAATAAGATTTTACATTTTCTCTATACGAGAAATAAATTATGACCATTACCATCAATAGAATAAGTTATGAACAATAAAAATAATATTATTAAGACAGAAATATTTAATTATATCACTGAATTAGGTAAATTAACTGAAAATTTTACAAATAATATTCATATTCTTGATCGAGAGTGAGATATATGAGAAGAAGAAAAGGAAGTATATTTAGAGCTACTTGCAAGTTCAGGGTATTTTTCACAAGATATTAAAGATAAAAACGATTGGTCTGGATTTAAAGATAATTTAGATATTTTAAAGCTCGTATATAATTCTATGAATAGTAGTGATTATTTGGAATGGCTAGAAAATAACGATCTAGAATAATGTAAATCTTGCAAAATGAAAAAGAGTAACGACTAAAAATATAGATTACTCACACAGACCAATGTCTCGAGTAACAGATGGAGATGTGAGATCATGATCTTATGCAGAATGATGATCAGGTCTCAACTATGTTATGGTTGACTTATGAAGAGAGTACGATATTTCAAAGTTAAATATCAAGCATTATTATACAGATGGAAGAACCTCACTCAATACTAAAACAGAAGTATCAGCAGATGGAAAGACATGGACGACGATCTTTGACTCGGCAGTTTCATGAACCTATCCTGAACCAAAGGATGGAAGTGGGAGGACATACACACTAAAACAAACAGAATCTACAGAGGAGACAGATGGTATTGATAAGGAACTTGAAGATGAATTGAGGAAGTTATTTGAGGAGTTGGGGATTGACTATGATACCACTACATCACAGAGTGCTGATGGAGTGGAGATAAATAGTAATTGAATAAGACAATCATTAAGAGATAAGATCGATAATGCTGTATCTAAGGGGACTGTCAATTGAATTTGATTAGTATATTGAAAACTAGAAGTATTAAAAGAAATGCTAGAATCAGAGAAGTATCAAACTTATACTAAAAGAGACTATTATTTAAGTTTTATAAGTTATTTTCTAGAATCTATCGATAAAGATGGCAGATTAATTGTAAGAATTACAGATTTTGAATATACAAAAAAAGTTGATAATTGATACGTTTGATGAGTTTATTTTAAAGTTAATAACCCAGAAAATGTTAAAGAGGCTGGGATTGAATATTATAATGCTAAAAGTTCTTCTCCATGATCATGAATTCCTTGGGAAGAAAACAAAGTAATACTTGAGGGTACAACTGATGGGGAGTATTCATCATTTATAATTCCAAAAAACTAAATATGCCCTAATAAGAAGCTATATCATTGATTCAAATGATAACAGACTGACAATGTGATCTCACACAGATATAATTGAGTCAGACATTATCTTAAGAGAACATTATGCTTGGACAGATAATTGAGAGAAAGAGTCTATCGAATGAGTCAATATTAACGCTGCTACAGCATTAATTACTCCAGTTCTTGTATTTTTATGAACACTTACAGCATGAATAGCAGTAGATTATTATTGTGAAGTAAATTGATGAAGTTGGAATTTGCCAGAAAATTGGAATGAGGATAATTCAGTAAATTTAGCATGTGCTATATCATGAGCTACGTTTGCTCTGTGAGTTGTCTGACTATGAAAAACTGTGCTGAAGTATGGAACTAAAGAATGAATTGAATTATTAGCAAAAGAGGGATGAAAGAAAGCTGATGAATTCATACAAGTATGAAAAAAAGTTATCACACTAGATTTTCCAGTTCAAACTCGTTACACAGTATTAGATAAGATACCAAGTCGTATACAGAACACAGATCTTAGAAATGCTATGCAAGCTACACTAAACGCTGGTAAAACAATCGATGAGAAGACTTATTATAAATTAGCAGACAATAGTGATTTATTATTTGATGCTCCCATCATAAAAAATACCTTAGGTCTGACGAAAATAAGATATTCGGTTGATGAACTTGCTGACCTTGTCAAGATAATGGATGAGTCAGAGCTCGACACACAACTCATTTATGTCTTGAAAAAAGATGATACTCTGGTATTCTCACTCCGTGTTGATAATCCTACTACTGCTCTTCCTCATCCTGTGCTTTCCAAATGAGAGAATGTTCAGATGGCTGGAACGATTAGAAAATGAAGTGATTGAATCTTAATTATCGATAATTCATCATGACATTTTATTCCAGATAAACATAAGTCATGATTCACTGAAAACATATGAAAGGTGAGCTCAAAAATTAATGAAACAGAAAAATTCTCAGCAAAAGTAGATGAGTTTGAAAAATTACAGCCGATAAAGAAATAAATATGAAAAAAACAATTTACCTTACAAATGAATGACCTTGGGATAGGAGAATAGGTATTACTAACCTCAAGTTAATTTGAAAAAACCGATGGCAATGGGATGGTATGCTTGTATTCTGAAAAAAGAAAGTGATATATGATGATAGAGTACCTAATAGCTACTATGATGATCCAATGAAATTTAGAAAAGGGTTTAAATATCATACTTTGAATAAAGAATGACTAAAAAGCTATATATGAGTTTTTGAAAATTTGATTTTTAATAAGCCTGAAAACTTGTATGATTATTCTGATTTAATTTTATGGAATAACTCTGATATACATTTAAAGATTGAATGATGCTTTTCTAAAAAAGTCAATAACTACAGCCTGTATTTTAGTGTTCAGAATAAATATCGTTCAAAGTGGAGTGTAGAAAATATAGAGTTTTATGAATGAGGTTTCTATGATCCAGATCGGCACTGAACAGATGAATCTTATTGATGAAATGATGCTCATTTTTGAGAAGAAAATCTAAAAAAATACATAGAAGAGCTTATTGAAGAATATGAGAGAGAAACATGAGAAAAGTATCAAAGATTGGAGACAGAAGATAAATGATTCTTTTGAAAAATATTCTCTGAATAATTTTAAAGCCCATCTGATATCTAGTATTAGATGAGCTTGATTATTTTATTCGTTCGTTATTTTCTACGTGAGAATTTACATTATCACTAATTATGAGTTTTCATAATTGGTGATAAACTATTACTCTCCTTTGAACAATTATTTAAAAAAATTAAAATACTATTATGGAAACTGAAATTCTGGAAGAGATAAAAAAGAGTATTTGGTGGAAAGAAGCTGAAAAGTATCCTGACAGACATCATCCAAAAGACTCTTGAGTGATGCTTTCAGATCACTTATTAATTACTCATGAAAATATTAAAGAAATATTTTCTATGAAGAAGTGAAATATATATGATTTACTCTCTGGTTATGAACTCGCAATAGAGAGATTACAATTGATACTTAAAATTGTAGCTTTGCTCCATGATATTGGTAAGCCTCAGGATAATAAAGACATTGACTATATTCATCCATTAACTCAAAAATTAGTAAAAAAGAGACACAATATATTATGAATGGAAGCTGCTATCCAAATCTTATGAGACTCTAAAAAACTTACAGATCTGGAAAAAGATATAATATACAGTCTTATTGATGAGC
>JAHDCR010000001.1:282135-324956 GCA_020629795.1 Candidatus Altimarinota bacterium | reverse complement strand
CAGTGGAAGAATCGCTTGATGTTCTCTATCACGACCTTGTTTTGCTGAACCACCGGCAGAATCACCCTCGACAATATATAATTCAGAGAGAGATGGATCTTTACTTGAACAGTCTGAAAGCTTCCCTGGAAGTGTCATACCCTCAAGAGCCCCTTTACGAATAACTGTATCTCTTGCTGCTCTTGCTGCAAGTCTTGCCTTTGCTGCAAGGTTAACTTTCTCAATAATTGCTTTTGCTGTTTTTGGATCCTCTTCTAGGAACTCCATAAACTTTTCTGAGAATACAGAATCTACAGCCCCTCTTGCCTCTGGGGTACCAAGTTTTCATTTTGTTTGACCTTCAAACTGTGGATCTTCAACTTTTACAGAAAGTACTACTACGATTCCTTCTATTACATCATCATTTGTGAGGTTTTGATCTTTTTCTTTGAGGATTCCTTTATCTCTTGCATATTTATTAATCGTTCTCGTAAGAGCCGTTCTAAATCATGTAAGATGTGTTCCTCCCTCTGGAGTATGGATATTATTTACAAATGAAATAATATTATTTGAATAGTCCTTGTTATACTGAATCGATGCCTCTACAAGAATATTATTTTTATCCTTTTCTGTGTAGAATACTCTTCCGATTGTAGATTCATTTTTATTGAGGAAGTTAACATATGATTTAATCCCTCCTTCAAAATAGAATTTATAGTTACGAGTCTCATCTCTCTCATCTATAATATGAAGCTTAATACCTTTTGTCAGATATGCTTGTTGACGCATTCTGCGGAGAATCGTTTTATAATCAAAATCTGTTGTGATTTTAAATATGCTTGCATCAGGGTAAAATTTTATAATCGTACCTGTTGTTTTTGTTTTTCCAATGACCTTAATGTCACCATCAGATACTCATGTAGAAAATGATTGGTAGTGAATTTCTTTGTCTCTGTGAACCCAAGCTTCCATTTTAGTAGAAAGCGCGTTTACTACAGATGAACCAACTCAGTGAAGACCACCTGAAACCTTATATCCTCCTCAACCAAACTTACCACCAGCATGAAGTACGGTAAGAATAGTCTCAAGAGTAGATTTTCCCGTCTTAGCATGTTTTTCAACTGGAATACCTCGACCATTATCTTCAACGCTACATGCTCCATCTTTGTGAAGCGTGAGTGTAATAGTATCACAGTGACCAGCCATTGCTTCATCTATCGAGTTGTCCACGATTTCCCAAACCAGATGATGTAACCCTCTCTCATCTGTTGAACCGATATACATTCATGGACGTTTTCTAACAGGTTCTAAACCCTCAAGTACCTGAATACTCTCAGCTCCATAATTTGCATTTGTCTTTGTATCTGCCATTAATTTTATATTTTAAAAATAAATTTATCTACTATCTACTATAATAAGCCAAAAAACAATTTCAAATTTATTTGTATTCCAGACGAGAGAAAAATTAAAATCCAATTATGAGCCAGTTTTTGGGTAAATTTCTATAAATTAGAGATTTATAGTATTTTTAGAAAATATTTTCTAGACGGGAGAAATAAAAAAACTCGCGAGAAGTAATGTTTTGACTAAATACAATAAAGTTGATAAATATATAAAAATATATAGATTGATATATAATATTAGTAAGAACACTTATACTATGTCTTTACAACTTTGAGTATGAAATGACCCTTTTAATAAAGCTATGTGGGATATATTAGATTCGAAAGAATTTGATTTAAGTACAGCAGTAGCACTTTGTCTTATTGAATTAAATGTAAAACTACAAACAAAATGAATAATAGAGGAAGAAGGTAGTTATTTATTTCCAAATGATGAAATAAACAATACTCTGTGGGAGCAACGGTTTGAAGATATCCTTATAGCTACCAGAAGAAAAATTGCACCACTTAGTATAAAAAGTATGGAATTATTTGAAATAAATAGAGACGATATTACACCTGATGACGAAATATCTTGGTTAGATTTAAATAGTGAACAAATTCAAGTAACCTTAGACTGAATACGTAAACTACGTGATGAAATGGAAGCTATTAGCAAAGAGGCATCATCAATAGATTTACCAATATAAAAAGAACTCATAATGAGTTCTTTTTATTGTATTAAAATGTACAAGGATTTGGATGTTTTGTATAGATCGTATCTATTTCTGCTCTTGTTTCAGCAGAGAGAGTGATATCAGCTGAAGAGATACATTCTTTAAGCTGCTCAACTGAAGTAGTACCAATAATATTAGAGTTTACAAAACTTCTATCATTGCCCCAGGCAAGAGCGAGCTGAGTTACTGATATTCAGAGACTTTCTGCTAGTTTCATATATTCAGCAGTTGCTGCAAGAGTTCTATCATTGTAATTTTGCGGCATTCTATCTTTTCCCCAGAGCGTATATCTACACCCTTCAGGAAGAGCTCCATTTTGATATTTCCCAGTAAGAATTCAACCAGCAAGTGGAGAATATGGGAGTGAACCTATTCATTCATACGTAGAAATTTCAGCAAGAGCTGAATCGTATTCTCTCCGAATGAGATTATACGCATTTTGGATAGTCTGCGCTACTGGGAGATTATTTTTTTTCGCGATTTCTAAAAACTTCATTGCTCCCCAAGGAGTTTCATTTGAAAGTCCGATATGTCTAATCTTTCCAGCTTTTACTAGAGTATCTAAGGTTTTCAGTACCTGAAAGATTTCTTCTTCAACTACTTTTTTTTCTTCTATCATAGATTCGTCAAAATTCATCTTCCCCCACATTTGGACCTTTCTTTGTGGCCAATGAAGTTGATATAAATCTATATAATCGGTTTGGAGTCTTTCAAGAGATCATTCAAGAGCTGTTATTATTCCTGATGGAGTAACTCATTCACCATCTCTCACATGTGCTACTCCTCCATTATTTTTCATACTCCCCGTAACTTTTGTCGCAAGAATTATATCTGATCTATTTTTTCTTGATTGCATCCATGTTCCTACATATTTTTCTGTAAGTCACTGAGTCTCAGGTCTTGGTGGGACTGCATAAAGTTCAGCTGTATCTAAAAAGTTAATTCCATGAGCGGCCCCATAATCCATTTGTTCATGAGCCTCCATTTCAGTATTTTGAGCTCACCAAACCATCGTACCGAGACAAATTTTTGAAACCATTATATCTGTATTTCCGAGTCTGTTTTTTTGCATTTATTAATATTATGTTAAGTTATATCCTTTCTTCAAAATAGTCAATTAGTATATCCATGAACTCTTCAAAGACTCTCTCACCTTTAAGATTTTTATATGTTTTTCCACGTACATATACTGGAATAACTGGATTTTCCCCATCTCATGGAAGAAATATTCCGATGTCTGCATTCCTTGCTTCCCCAGGACCATTTACAATGCAACCCATAACCGCAATATTTGTAGTAGTGAATGTTTTATATTTATCTTTCCACTCGTCATATTTCAGAGCAAGTTCATCTGCAATTTGTTTTGAAAGAATTTGAAACTTGTCAGATGAAGTTCGACCACATCCTGGACAAGAAGTTATAAGTGGCTGGAAGTTTCGTATTCAAAGGGTTTGTAGAATATTTTTACATACTTCCACTTCTAGTGATCTTTTTGCTCCAGGCTCTGGAGTAATAGAAACTCTGATAGTATCTCCTATCCCTTGTTGTAAGAGTAATCATAAAGCTATAGAGCTGGAAACAATTCCTTTGGTTGAACCTCCAGCCTCAGTAAGACCAAGATGAAGAGGAAGATTAGTACGCTCACTGAGCATAGTGTAGCATTGAACCATATCTTGTATATCCGACATTTTAACCGAAATAGTCATCATGTTTTCAGGCATTCCATACTCAATTGCTTTTTCTACAGAGAGAAGTGCTGATTCTACCATCGAATCTATAAATACTTCTCCAGCCTTTTTTGGGTGTTCAAGCTTTGAGTTTGCATCCATATTTGCCTGAAGTAGGTCATCGTCTAGTGAGCCACCATTTATTCAGATTCTCACCGGTGTATTATATTTTATTGCACACTCTATTATCTGCCTAAAATTATCGTCACGTTTTTCTCATTTTCATACATTTCCTGGATTGATACGATATTTATCGAGATTTGCCGCAAGTTCTGGGAATTTATTGAGAAGGAGATGTCAATTATAGTGGAAATCTCAAACAATCGGAACCATCACTCCAACATCTCGTAAGTTTTTCACTATTTTTGGAACAGCTCGGGCTGCTGCATCATCATTTACGGTGATTCTCACGATTTCACTCCCAGCCATAGCTAGCTCTTTGATTTGCATAGTAGTAGCAAAGACATCTCGAGTGGGAGTGTTGGTCATAGATTGCACCACAACTGGAGCTCATCCACCAACTTGAACATTCCCTACCATAACAGCTACCGTTTGTTTTCTCTTTTCTAACATAAAAATACTTCTGAAATATTAGAAGTATTTTGTCTATTTTTAGCGTGAAAGCAAGATATTATTTACTCCAATCTCTCTCACTATTTTTTAGAGCTAATTTGATATCCTCTATAAAATCATCTAGAGGAATATCCAGCATAGTCTCGCAGTTTCTGCAGTGTTCTCTATCTACCCCTGCAGCAAATCATTTATCTTTGAGTTTCTTTTTAATAGATTTTACTTTGATATCCATTACATCCTCAGATGGGATCATTCGAAAATATGCCCATATAAATCATGAGAGCTCATCGACTGCATTAATATACTTTCTTACAAGTGTATTTGGCTCTTCATCAATTCCGTCTAAAAAAAATCAATGTGACCTAATATCTCACAGAAGCTCAGCTGGAGCATCTATTTCAGACATAATTTTTTCAAAATCAGACTTCATATGCTGATCTCCATTTTTTTCGATATAATCCCAGTCTATGTCATGAAGAACACCAACAAGCCACCAATAATGTGTATCTTCTCAGAGTTTCCCGGCAAAGTATTTCATAATCTCTCCTACTTGGTAGAGATGTTGCTGCGTGCTTGTTGAGTATTTTTCAATCAGGTCATGTGCTTGTTGAGCTGTTGGTAAGTTCATAATATTTTGGTTAATTTTTAAATATATCTTTCTAATAATTGAGCAATTGGATCATTCTTCACATCATCAATAATCTCATCAGCGAGTTCTTTGAGTCATTCTACAGCGTTTCATACGGCAACTTTAGTTCCTACTGCATTGAATATATGAAAGTCATTATATCCGTCTCAGACTCAAATAGTATCTTTTTTTGAAATTCATAACTCTCTCTGGATTATTCAAATTGCATGCTCTTTCGTCGCATTTTCATGTACAATATGAATATCCACAAATCATTCCTTAAAAGAGTTCATCTTAACAGAAGTCACTCAGGTAATTTTCTGAAAATACTCGATAAGATTATCAGCCGTCTCATGTGAAATCATAACTACCTCCATCATCCAACATTCCTTCAAATCTAAAAATCCCTGTAGATTCCATCATCCTGCCAAATAATCTTCTTCAGTATAATCATTATATAAAACATGGACATCCCTATACTTGGAAAGTATATCTTTAATTTCTTGTAGTTTATATTGTGGAAGTTCAAATTTATGAGAAATTGATAAGTCATCAATATTTAAAATATATGTCCCTCATCAAAGAATAGGTGGAGCAGTAAATTTTGCAGCTTGTAAAACTGGTAAAGCCCAAGATAGAGATCTACCAGTCGCGCATGTAACAAGCACCTTATCCTGTAATTTTCATATAAGTTCTATAACCCGTCTGCTTGGGATTTTCTGCTGTGGTGAATCAATAAGCGTTGCATCAACGTCTACAACTATAAGTTTTTTTCTCACACGATATTATTAGAATCTAATACCTATAACTCTAAAAACATCAGCATAAAAATCAATAAATAAAATTTCTTAGAACGTAAATCGTCATTATACTTCTTTTTAATTTCTCACTCTTAAATAAAATGAGAAAAAAATATATTATCATAACTGGTTGAGTTATATCCGGAATTGGAAAGTGAGTTACCACTGCCTCTGCCGGATTTTTCTTTTCTGAAAAATACAAAGTAACACCTATAAAATTAGATGGGTATCTCAATATTGATCCAGGTACTATGAATCCTCATGAACATGGTGAAGTATTTGTTTTAGCTGATGGAGCTGAAGTAGATATGGACTTTGGTCATTATGAGAGATTTTTATGAAGTGAGTGTTCTGGAAACCAAAGTATATCTATGGGGAAAATATTTGCTGGAATCCTTGAGAAAGAACGTCGATGAGACTTTCTTGGAAAAACAGTCCAAATGATACCCCATGTAACTAACCATATATCAGATAGAATAGAAGAGGTATTCTCACAATCTGGATGAGATATTTGCATGATAGAAGTTGGATGAACAGTAGGTGATATAGAAGTAGAACTCTACTTAGAGGCAATTCGTCAAATGAAGCGAAAAAAGAAAAAAGAAGATTTTTTACATATACACCTCACGTATGTACCAGTTCCTGGCTGAGTAGACGAGCAAAAGACAAAGCCAACACAGCAGTCCGTAAATCTACTACAATCAAAAGGACTTTTCCCAGATATTATAATGGCTAGATGAACCGAAAAGCTCTCTAAATCAAGTCGAGAAAAAATTGCTTTGTTTGCAAACCTAAGAGAAGATAGAGTATTTTCTCTTCCTGATGTTGATAGCATCTATACGGTTCCTCAACTTTTAAAAAAGCAAAAATTTGATGCTCTATTATATGGGAAACTTTGAATTCCATTTTATGAATGAGAAAGACTACACGAGTGGAGTGCTCAGTTACTAAATCAAGTAAAATCTGAAATTACGGTATGAATAGTATGAAAATATACAGCTTTAGAAGACTCCTACAGCAGCGTTGTTGAAGCGCTAAGACATGCTGGGAAACACCTCTGAGTTAAGACTAATATTATTTTTATAGATACACGAAAAAAACACGGTATCGAAAAAGTAAAAAAATGCAATGCTTGTATTATCCCATGAGGATTCGGTGATACATGAATCGAAAATATGCTTGAGACTATTACATACATTAGAGAAAATAAGATTCCTTGTCTTTGAATTTGTCTCTGACTCCAACTTATGGTGATAGAATATTTTAGAAATGTTTTAAATACTCCTCAAGCTAATAGTCTGGAATTTGACAAGAAATGTAAGCCAAATGACATCATTACACTCCTTGATAGTCAAAAAAACATAGTAAATCTATGAGGAACTATGAGACTTTGAAAACAAGTTAGTAAACTGAAACCTTGAAATATAAAAGATCTCTATAACGAAGCTGAGAGGCTCAAATGAAATAAAATAGAAGAACGGTTTAGGCATAGATATGAAGTACATCCAAGTTTTGCAGAAAAATTAAATGGTACGGATTTAAATATCACAGGAACTAGCCCTGCTGGAATAGTGCAATTTATAGAAATGAATTCCAAGATTCATCCCTACTATACAGCAACACAGTCACATCCTGAATTAAGCAGTAAATTAGAAAACCCAGCTCCACTATTTGTAGGACTCATAAGAGCTTCTATATAAAAAATAATCCCTAAATAGGGATTATTTTTTATACTAATCAGTTTTACCAGCTTGTTCTAATTTCATTTGTTGATCAGCCAGAGCGCAGGCATCTATAATCGGATCAAGTCTTCCGGTCATTATTTGAGGAATTCATGAAAAGTTTTGTCAGATACGGTGGTCTGTGACTCTATCCTGTGGGAAGTTATAAGTCCTAATTTTTTCAGATCTATCTCATGATCCTACTTGTGCAAGTCTTGCTTCTCACAGTTCTTGCTGTTTCTTTTCTTCTTCCAGTGCATAGAGCTTGGCTTTAAGTATTTGATAAGCTTTTTCTCTATTTTTATGTTGAGATCTTCATTCCTGACAGAATACCGAAACTCATGTTGGTATATGTACCATATGAATAGCAGAATCTGTAGTATTTACATGCTGCCCACCAGCTCCTGACGACTTTGTAGCTTTTACATCAAGATCTTCTTCTCTGATTTCAATATCAATATCATCAGCTTCTGGCATAATAGCAACTGTGATAGTACTAGTATGAACACGACCTTTACTCTCTGTTTCTGGGATTCTCTGTACTCTATGTACTCCTGATTCATATTTGAAAATACTATACGCACCATCTCCTCGAACTTCGAATATTATTTCTTTGATTCCACCAGCTTCTGATTCAGATTTTTCAGTAATTTCAGTTTTAAATCCCCTTGATTCAGCAAATGTTATATATGAGCGTGCTAGCTCTCATGCAAAAAGTGCTGCTTCATCTCCACCAGCACCGGCTCGCAGCTCAACGATAATATTTTTATCATCATTTTGATCTTTTGGAAGGAGCGCTACCTTTAAATCATCTTCAAATTTTGGAATAGCATTTTCTGCTTCTGAGATTTCCATCTTAAGTAATTCTCTCATCTCTTCTTCTTTTTCTCCAGCAAGCATCTGTTTATTTTCATCTAAAGCTTCACTGATTGTTTTGTACTCTTTATATAGATTCACAGCTTCTTCAATTGATTTTTTACGAGTTGCTACTTGCTTCACTTTCTTTTGATCCTTGAAAATTTCAGGATCACTGAGCTGTTTTTCTAAAGAATGATATTCTTCAACTAAAGTATCTAGGTTAAATTTCATGATGTTTTTCTATGTTAAACAATGTTTTAAATTCTTGCGTAGTGTAGTGAAAAGTATTCAAATAGCAAGAAAGCAAAATATAAAATCTCACCGTAAATTGATGAGATTTTATAGCTTCTATAACTTATATTTCAACTTCTCAAGTGGGACTTCTCTTCCAGCTATTCGAATCTTTGGAGATATATTATCCTCGTCAGAGCCCTCAAAAAAGAAACTATTATCTTTATCTTCGTCTTCTAGTATCTTACTGAGTTTCTTCTCAATTTCTCTTATAACACCAAATCTATCAAGGACATCATAGACTCTCATAAGTGCTTCTTTATTTTCAAAGTCAGTCATTCTCACTATCTGCTCAAGACGTTTTCCAGAAGCTGAAAAAATCATGTCTCACTCATATTCAACATGAGTTCTTTTAGGATCAGAGTCTTGTCCATGTAGATCAAACACTACTACTCCATCATCATTTTCTGCTCTCTCAATTTTTTCTTCCTGAGCTATTGCACCAGCAGAGACTATATTTTCTGCAAGATAATCTTTCAGCTGCTCGATTCACTGACCTGTCGCAGCAGAAATCATAAAACAGGTTTTATTTGGAAATTTTGTATTAAATTCTGAGATTATATGATCCTTCATCTCTTCATCTAGTAAGTCAGACTTAGAAAATACTATAATTTCATCTTTCTGTGCTAATAACTCAGAAAAAACAGTAAGTTCGTAACGAATATTTTCGTAGTCAGAAACGAGATCATCGAGTCTATAAAGATCTAGCATATGAAGCAATACTCCTGTTCTCTCTATATGCTTGAGAAATTCTATACCGAGTCATTTTCCTTCACTTGCTCCAGGAATAAGTCCCGGAACATCTTCAAGCACTAAAGATTTTCATTTATGATCCATGACACCTAGATTTGGAGTCAGAGTTGTAAATGGGTAGTCACCAATTTTAGGTTTTACATTTGAGAGCTTAGAAATAAGCGTCGATTTACCAGCACTTGGGACTCATATTATTCAAATATCTGCAACCAGTTTAAGTTCAAGATATATTTCTCTCTCTTCTGGGATATCTCAAAGTTCCGCAAAGCCAGGAGCTTGACGAGTAGAGCTTGTAAAGTGGGCATTTCCGTATCATCCACGACCACCTTTAGCTATACAGATTTTTTCTCCATGGTTTTTAAGGTCGTATATAAGATTCCTACTTTCTTCATCTCTAATAAGTGTTCACGCAGGGACTCGTAAAACGAGATCTTCACCATTACGTCAGTGACATAAATTTGGCATTCCTTTTTCACCGTTTTCTGCAGTAATAATCTTTTTATGACGATATTCACTTAGGGTATTAATATTTTCATCAGCTAAGAGATATACATCTCATCCATCTCATCCATCTCATCCCCAAGGACCTCCTTTTGGAATATACTTTTCTCTTCTCCACGACACAAGACCATCACCTCATTTTCCAGCGATTACCTTGATTGATACTTCATCTATGAACATATATTTCTTTTATATTTTATAACTTGCAAATTGTAGGTATTTTTGCCTAAAAGTAAAAAAATAAACTCTTTATTACAAGAGTTTATTTTCAAAAGTTTTTGGTATCACTAGCGGGAATTGAACCTGCGACCTCGGGGTTATGAATCCCGCGCTCTAACCAACTGAGCTATAGTGACATATAAAAAGGCTGAGCGCTGAAGAATTCAGTCCCAGCCTTTTTTTAAGGTTTTTTTGGTTGCGGAGATTGGAATCGAACCAATGACCTCCAGGTTATGAGCCTGGCGAGATACCACTTCTCCACTCCGCGGTATATATGGTATCGCCACGGAGAATCGAACTCCGGTTACCTGGATGAAAACCAGGTGTCCTAACCACTAGACGATGGCGACACAGATATGCTTTTTATTTCTAAAGCTCGGGTATTATATACAAATAATCTCTGCGTCAAGTATTTTACTAATGTTTTTCTTAATTATATTCAAAGTAGACAAAAACTTTTGCTTAGGTACTGAATTTCTCTATAGTATTGTAGACAAAAAATATTTTTAAAAAAAGGACAATGTATAGTATTACTCGTCAAGATGCTGCAGATATACTTTGAGTTTCTACAAGAAGTGTTGATAGATACATCAAATCATGAAAACTTCGAAGTAAAAAAGAAGGAAAAATCATATACATTCACTCGAAAGATATTGAAAATATTTCAGGAGAATCAACGCATAGCAAGCCGGAGGTAATAATGCCTCAAGAAAAAAAACAAAGCTATAGTGAATCTAAAAGTGACTTCCATCAAGCAAAAACAAGTTCTACTTCAGTTATGGATGCTCAAAGTAGAGCGACTCTAGAAAAAATATATTTAGATCTGAGAGGTGAAATACAAACAAAGGATAAAGCTATCCAAGATCTATCAATACGTCTTGGACAAGCTCAAGAAATCGCTAAAAACTCCGTTAGTCTTGTAGAGTTTAAAAAATCACAATTCCTTTTAGAAGAATCAAAAGGTCATATTGCAAACGAAAATAGCTCACTCAAAGAACAAGCTGCAGAACTGACACAAAAACTAAAATACGAAAAAACTACTAATATGATACTCCTATGAACCGTAGTTCTGTGAGTATTAATAATAATTTTTTTACTCTTTATTAGAGTATAGGCTCTATTTTGAGTATCTGTCCTTGTAGTTCAACGGATAGAACAACCCCCTCCTAAGGGGTAGATGTTGGTTCGATTCCAGCCGGGGATACCATTAAGTTTCTATTTTCGATAAAAGTAAATAATACCTGCTTATAAAGTAGGTATTATTTTTAAATAGTATTTTATACATAAAATTAATGTTTATTGAAGGTGAAAAATATATTTTTATCTCGCGAAGATTCAAAAAACAGATATTATATATATGTTATTTAATTTAATATTACAAATTATGCCCGTTAAGAAAGAAACAGAAACTACAACTGCAGCCAAAAAAACAACTGCAACAAAAACTACAAGAAAACCTACTGCTAGAAAAACTACAACTACAGCTGCAGCAAGGAAAGCACCGGCTTCAAATCTCGCAAAAGAAAATGCAAGACATATTGAAGAAAATGCTCAAGAAATAAAAAATAATGCGAGCATGATACATTTGTTATATGGAGCAATCATATTTCTTCTTCTTATCATTGCTGGGCTAGCATTTTATGTAGGACAAATGGTGTCTAAAAATGATGTTCCTGGTTGAGTAGTTACTACTACTACAGCTGAAGAAATAATCGTTACTGTAATTGATGACGCTCGATGTAGTGACTGTCAGACTAGTGAAGTACTTTCTCAATTACAAGCGCTTCCATACCTATCTTCAGCTACCTTTGTAAGACAGGACTTTTCTGACTCTGGTGTATCTGACTACCTAACAGAAAATAACATAACAGCTCTTCCAGCAATTATTTTTAGTGACAACTCACTTAATGATGCTGGTCAAATTGTACCATATCTTACAGTTCTTCCTGATGGACAATACTCACTCGCGCTTGGAGCAAAATTTAATCCTTTTGCATCACGAAGTGATAAATGATTTTTAGTACTCGATGATATGAGTGAAATAGATGCTATAAAAGCTGACTCTGTTATCGATGGAAATCCAGATGCAGCGATTACTTATATAGAGTACTCTGATTTAGAGTGTCCATTTTGTGCTAAACTTCACAACGATGGTACACCAAAAGCTCTTCAAGAAAAATATGGTGATGACTTAAATATTATTTTCCAACATTTCCCACTAGATTTTCACGCAAACGCTCTCCCAGCTGCTCAAGCTCTAGAGTGTGCAAATGAACAAGGAGTTGATTATTATGCCCTTATTGAAAATTCATTTGATAAATACAACAATAACAACTTCTCCCTTGATGGCTTTTATGATTTAGCTGTAGAACTAGGAGCGAATAAAGATGTACTTACAGAATGTGTTGCTTCAGATAGATATAAAGACAAAGCTCTCGCGCAGCAAACAACTGGTCAAAACGTATTTGGTGTTACAGGTACTCCTGGTAATGCGCTCATAAATAATGCTACTGGTGAATATGAAGTAATCTCTGGAGCGTACCCTACTGCTTCATTTGAAACTATCATTGATAAAATGTTGGCTGAGTAATACGCTCAAAAATATTTTCTATAAAGCTAGAAATCAATACTATGATTCTAGCTTTATTTTTTAGTATGTATTCATGAAGAAAATTCTTATACTTTCTAGTCTTACTATATTCATTTTTAGTACTCTACATATTCAGTATGTGTTTTCTATTGAAAGAACAAAGATGGTGATATTAAAAGATATAATCATTAAAAAACGTGAACTAGAAAAGAATAGTTCAAAATGAGAGTTATATGTAAAAGCTCTTGATAAGTATTTCGAAAAATACAAAGGTGACACAGAAAAAATAAATACTATAACAAATCAAGTTTCTTCTGTTAAAATAAAATTATGAAATAGTTTAAAAGACCAAGAAGTAAAACTACTTATAGATTACATAGTCCTAAAAGCAGAATTAATACACAAGAATAACCTAGATGTATCTAGTTCAATAAATGAAGAATCTAAACCTTTAGATAATCCAGAAACAATAGTGATAGAAAATGATAATCAAGAAATACCATCGGAACATAAGGCAAAAAATATACTTGATTGCTGAACTGTACCTAAGTTAGATTTTATAGAACAAAATGATGAAAATTACATAGGAAGTATTGAGTCTTTGCAATGTTTAGGTACAAGCATGATTACTTGTACAAATGCAAAATGACGTATTTGAATTAATGATTTTACCATTGAAAAAAATTGAGATACATGTGCTATAAATATACTTACTTATGAAAAAATATATAAATGTAGTCTCATAGATGATTTACCAGAGCTCTCTCATAATGAAACAGCTGCATTTCCTATTGCTATCAATTCCGATATCATTACTGATACTTGAAAGTATTCCATTTGTGAAGATACTACTTCAAAGATAATCCCTGGTCAATCAGCAGTAGACATCCTACAAACAATTAAATGACTTTATAAAACTAACTGAGTAGCAATTTATGTATTAGCGGATAGGATTGGAGATGTTATGATAGAGCAGGCTGATTTTAAAACCTTTGAGGTAATCTCTTATTGAATATTTGCAAAAGATAAAAATTACGTTTATTTTAGAGAAAAAATACTTGAATGAGTCGATCCAATTACATTTGAATTAATCGAAGAGAACATGTATACTCCTATATTTAAAGATAAGTCACATACATACACATATGACTCTAATGGCTTAGAGATAATTGACTAATGAATCTAACAATAAACACTGAGAATATTCTCAGTGTTTATTATACTTTATTTAAGCATCTTTCTAATAAATCATTCATCCTTTCTCCAGTTTTTTCTGACCTTTGCTCTCACTGAGAGAAAAACTTTTTGTCAGAATATTTCTTCGAGCTCTATTCTCGCTGCTTTTCCAACTTTTGTAATAAGTGTTCCTCATTTCCCTATCACTATGTATTTTTGAGATTCGGTCTCTGTGTAGATATAGGCTGAAATTCGCTTCATTCATTTATCATCATCTTCAATCTCTTCCACTGCGACGAAGACACTGTGAGGGAGTTCTTCTTTAAGATTTTCAAAGAGTTTTTCTCTGATGATTTCTGATACTCTGAAAAATATATCTTGCTTTGTATAATAATCTTCAGGAAAAAGTATTGGACCAGTAGGAAGTTTTTCTTTAATAGCATCTATAAGAGGAGTAAAACCAGAGTTTTCAAAACTTGAAATTTCAAATACATCTTCTCAGGTAGGTATTTCAATTGCTGAATACAAGTCTCTTTTAGTGTAAACTCTAAATACTGGAGTATTAATTTTTGATAGTACATCAGCTATAAACTCTTCTTCAGCTCATGTCGGACGTGAACTATCTATAAAATATAAAACTATCTCAGCATCTCTGAGACTTGAAAGAGCTTGATTATTTATTTCGCTATTAAAGGTTTTTGTTGACTCATGTATTCCTGGAGTGTCAAAAAATATGATTTGTGAATCTTCATCATTATACATTGCGAGTATTTTATTTCGAGTCGTTTGAGGAACACTACTCGTAATAGCTATTTTTTCTCAAATAAGCGTATTAATAAAAGTAGATTTTCCCGCATTTGGTCTCCCAATTATGGCTACATATCATACTTTTTTTTCTGTAAGATCTGTTGTGTTTTTGAGTATATCTTGGAGATTGAGTTCTTGCATAAAATAGGTAAAAGTTTCAAATAATAGTATTACTTTCTCTACTTTTTACGTGAAGTCAATTTTCTTTTGACAAAATAGCAATAAAGTATAGAATTCGCTGGCTTTTCATAAAAGCATATTTTATATCCTTCTATTCAATGTGTGAATAGATACTAACCATAGGATTTATGGCAAATTATGAACTAATGGTAATCCTCAATCCAGAAGCAGGAGAAGAATCTCTCAATGCTAGTATTGATGGAATCAAAAAACTACTCAGTGACGCAGGTGCAAAAGTAGTAAATGAAAATGTATGGGGTGATAAGAAACTCGCATATAAAATTAAATGAAGTGAAACTGGACACTACATACTGTGGACACTTGAACTTGATGGAAAAGCTATTAAAGGAATGAACAGTCCTTTCAACCTAGATGTTAACATCTGGAGATATATGTTCGTAAACCTTGATGCTTAATTACTTATACAATCAATATGAGAACAGTTAACAAAGTTATCCTCATAGGTAATATTACAAGAGATCCTCTTATAAAAACTACTGAAGGAGGTAAAAAAATGGCAATGTTTACTCTCGCAACAAACAGATATTATAAAACAGCTGATGGTGAAAATAAATCAGAGGCAGAATTTCATAACTGTGTCGCATGGGGAGCACTTGCTGAAAGAGCAGAGCAATTTCTATCTAAATGAAAACTCGTTTATATAGAATGAAGACTCAAAACAAGAGTTATCGATAAAGATGATGGAGAAAAACTCTATAAAACAGAAACAGTTGCTGGAAATATGATCTTTCTCAACAAGAGAGGAGAATTTGAAGACAACGTTCTAGATGAGGATGACTCACTCGATGACGACGATATGTTCTAAAACTACTTATTTCAAAATATTAAATTATGTCTAAAAAAGAATGTCCACTAGAAGGAGTTAATATCGACTATAAAAATGTTGAACTTCTTAAAAAATACATAACTAAGTTTGGTAAAATAGTACCAAGATACTACTCAGGAGTATCACTCAAAAACCAAAAAAAGCTTTCACAAGCTATTAAAAGAGCAAGAATTATGGCTCTAATTCCTTTCGTAAAATCTTACGATCCTAATTTCGAAGGGTAATACTCTCTTCTAAATACAAAAAAGCTCAGAATTAATTCTGAGCTTTTTTTAATATTAATCCTGATAAAAATCTCCTAAAAATTCTTTTTTTGCTACTTTTGATTTCTCTTCTGCAGCCATAACTCTTTCTTTTAATTCCTCTTTCCCTAACTCAGATAAAGCTGATAGATTAGGTATTTCTTCTAATAAATATCAAAAATTATATGAAAAACTAGCTGGATTATTTTCCATAAATACTAATTTATCCTTAAAGATACTTTCTCTAAAATCTGGTATAATATCTGAAAGTCTCTGTTGGAATTCTTCAGTTACTCATTCTACTTTATGTAAATCCCTTACCAGAGTAGCAAGAATATCTTCTCTTACTCTTCATCACTGGGATTCTAGTTGATTAGTTAACATAGATAATCTAGCCTCTAACATTTCTGGAGTAGTTCATGCTGGAGTGCTTTTTGCAATAGTAATCATAATTTTTACAAGTTAATTATTATTTATTTCTAATAATTTATTAAATTAGTCAAACAAAGCAAGTTTTTTTCTTGCTTTCAGCTATTTTTTCCCTATAATCCCCGCGGTTAGAACTCTCTCTAGATTTAGAGAGTATTTATTTTTTATTGTAAATACTTATGTCATTTAGAAATATAGCGATTATAGCCCATGTTGATCATGGTAAAACTACTCTTGTTGATGAGCTTTTAAAAGCTGCTGATGGATTTGATGCACGTGTTGGTATCGAGGAAAGAGCTATGGATAGTAATGCTCAAGAACAAGAGAGAGGGATTACTATTTACTCAAAAAATACAGCAATTACCTATAAAGGAAATAAAATCAACATCGTTGATACTCCTGGTCATGCCGATTTTGGTTCTGAAGTAGAACGTGTACTGAGAACTGTTGACAGTGTTTGTCTTGTAGTTGATGCGTACGAAGGTCCTATGCCTCAAACAAAATTTGTACTAAAAAAATCACTTGAACTTGGTCTTCACCCTATTGTTGTTATCAACAAAATGGACAAACCATCAGCAAGAGCAGACTGGGTTATCGATCAACTCTTTGACCTGTTTGTACAACTTGGAGGAACAGATGAACAACTCGAAAATCTTAACAATCCTGTATATGCTATCGCTCGTGAATGAAAAGCGTGGGTGGGTGAAGATGGAGAACAAAAAGATATCACTCCACTTTTAGACTACGTTATGGAGCATGTTCCAGAAGCTAAAAATGACGCAAGTGCACCACTCAAAATGCAAATTGCAAATCTAGGATATGATAACTTCCTTGGTCGTTTAGGTATTGGTAGAGTATACGAAGGTACTGTTAAAGTTGGTCAAGAAGTATTTATTACTGCAAACGATGGTTCTAAAAGAAAGGGGAAAATCACAGATATCCTCACCAATGATGGACTTGAAAAAGTAAAAGCTACAGAGGCTATTGCTGGTGATATCATCACTATTGCAGGTATCCCAGATATATTTGTAGGAGAAACAGTTGCAGCAACTGCTGAGGTAGAACAAATGCCACCTATCACAATCGATGAACCTACTCTTAAGATGGAATTCCTCGTTAATAACTCACCATTTGCTGGTAGAGAAGGTAAGTTTGTTACTTCAAGACAAATCAGAGATAGACTAGAAAAAGAACTAGAAACAAATGTTGGTCTTAAAATCGACTTTGAAGCTGGAGATAACTATGAAGTTGCTGGTCGTGGTGAACTCCATCTCTCTGTACTTATTGAAACAATGAGAAGAGAAGGTTTTGAGCTTCAAGTAGGGGCTCCTGTAGTTATCATGCACGAAGAAAATGGTAAAAAAATGGAACCAATGGAAAACGTAAGTATTTCAGTTCCTGCTGGATCAGAAGGATCAGTTATTGCAGAGCTTGGAAAGAGAAAAGGTATCATGTCTAACATGATTGAAGAAAATGGAATTGTAAATCTAGAATTTAGAGTACCTACTCGAGGTCTCCTAGGTTTCAAATCAGAGTTTACAACTATGACAAAAGGTGAAGGTCTTCTCTCAAGTAGTTTTGACTGTTTCGAAGAATACAAAGGTACTATTGAAAAAAGAGCTGTTGGTTCTATGATTTCTATGGAAAATGGAAAAACTATGGCCTACTCTCTCTTCAATCTCCAAGACAGAGGTACAATCTTTGTACAACCACAAACTGAAATCTACGAAGGTATGATTCTCTGAGAATCAAACAAAGATCAAGATCTCACGGTAAATGCTACGAAGAATAAGAAGCTTACAAATGTAAGAGCTTCTGGTACAGATGAAGCTCTTAAGCTTACACCACCAAAAATCATGTCTCTTGAAGAAGCAATTGATTATATTTCAGCAGATGAATATGTTGAAGTAACTCCTGAGTCTATCAGACTGAGAAAAAAATGGCTGAAAGAAACTGAAAGAAAGAGAAATAAATAATCTCTCTTAAATTAAAAAAGACCAAACTTAGTTTTGGTCTTTTTTGATCCATAAATATCAAAAAAATATGATAATTTTTCTTTAATTAATTAAAAAGATAATTTTTTTTCCTCTTCTTATTTCGTAAAAAAATATATAATCTTTCATATATATATTACACATAGATATGAAGAACCTCTTTGCCTGAATACTAGCATTTAATGCACTATTTTTATGAATATGCTGATACGCAGTATATTCGTTTACACAATCCTCATCTATAAATGAAATTCATGAGTTCGATAGTAGATTTACATTTATAAATCCTCTTTTGGAGTGTAATCCAAAATATGAATACTATAACCCTTGAAATGTAAAAAAAGAGATAGATACTTATATCAAATCTAGTATCAAATCTGAAAAAATCGAGGATGCTGCATATTATGTACGGCTATTAAAAAACGGATCTACCTTTGGATACAATCAAGATGCAAAGTTCATATCTGCGAGTCTTGTAAAGCTCCCTCTTGCAATTTCACTTATGAGACAAATTACACCAAGTGAATTGAATACAGAAATTATCGGAAGAATGACTCAATCTCAATTTGATCAGTACGACAAACCCATTGATAACATACAATCGTGAAAATCATACAGTATCAACGAACTCCTCTCAGAAATGCTCATTAACTCTGATAATACCGCAGCTACAACACTGTTAGACTATTTAAATACTAATAAAATAATCCAAACATACGATATGTTTGGGCTCTGACTGGTTGATTTTAATACCGATAAAAATTTAAATATGTCAGTTAAAAGCTATGCTTCATTTTTTAGAGTGCTCTATAACTCTTCATATCTCAGTAGAGAAGATTCTGAATATCTCCTCAAGCTCTTATCTCAAAGTACCTTTACTTCAGGAATCAGAGCCATGCTTCCAAAAGATTTACTCATATCTAACAAGTTTTGAGTGAGAAACTTACCAAGTTGAGAAAGACATATACATGATTGTGGAAACATATATTACGAGGATGAACCATATCTGTTATGTGTAATGACAAAATGAAATAATGAAAAAAATCAATTGGAGGTAATACAAAATATTTCTAAAATGGTCTATGTAGATCTAGCAAGTAAGTAGATTCTATCCGTTCACTTCCTGCCCCTCTCTCACTATCTTCAGTAACATCTTTTTGGGAATAAATGGAATCAATTTCATAAGAACCTTTTGGGAAAAACCTCCTACAGACAGTACATTTAATTTTCACTCAAGCATACCATTGTATCACTCAAGAGCTACATCTCTTGCACTAGCTGGTTTTGAGAATAAACTGGTTTTATCCATACCTGAAACCTCTCAAAACTCAGTTTTTGTTGGTCCAGGAAGGAGCGCAGTTACTGTTACATTACTATCATATAGCTCTTCTGCAATAGCGTTTGAAAGTGAAGTTACAAATGCCTTCGTTGCGTAGTACACTGCCTGATTTGGTCATGGTATAAGGCTCGCTGTAGATGAGATATTTAATATTCTTCAGCTATTTCTTAGCTTCATTCATGGGAGAAATATATGACAAAGTTCTGTTAAAACCATAACATTTAGCGCAATCATAGACGATTCGTCTTTCCAATTTCTATCTCAAAATTTTCCTATTCAACCAAATCATGCATTGTTAATAAGATATTCAGGCTCTATTTTACTCTTATCAAGCTCTTTTTTTATCTCATTTGCAGCATTTACAGCTGTAAGATCTTTTGAAATCACCAATACTTTGATGCGATACTTATCACTGAGCTCTTGTTCTAATTCTCTGAGTTTATCTTCTCTACGAGCTATAAGCACGAGATCTCAACCTCGCTGAGCATGTATTATAGCAAACTGCTTTCCAAGTCCTGAACTAGCTCCTGTTATAAGCGCAACGTTTTTCATTTTAAAATATTAGATAGTATAAATATATAAATTATTCTTTTGAGAAAGAGGGATAGTCTTTGATATAAGTATACCTGGAATTGTATGAGATTTGATATAAACCTTTGTTCATGCCTTACATTCACTCTGAATTTTTTTAAATATTATTCGAGTCATATACGGGACCATGTAGAGATAAATATGTGTAGCGTGGCCAAGTCACACTTTAAATATAGAATCCCTAAATAATTCTAGATTTTTAATACCCTGGTGTTTTTTAGCAAGAGAAAAGGGATACGGTGAGGATTCATATCAAACACATCTTGTATTTGGAAAATTTTTAGCTATTTGAGAAATAACTCTTCCATCTCAACATCCAATATCATAAAATACACTGTTATTATCAAGATTTAAGTGCTCAAGTAATATCTCCATTTGTCTTGGAGTAGTGGATACAAAAGGAACTCCAAAGCCATAAAATATCTGCTGAAATTCTCTGTATAGATTTTTAAGCATACTATAAATTTTGTGTTTCCCAAATATGTAAATCTTGGAGCTCAGCAATAGAGAACTTTGTATCAATCTCTTTTCAAGATAAGAGTATGTATATACTTATAGTTCAGGGAGCTTGAGATGACAGAAAATCCTTTAATTTATGAATCTGATCAAGTCAAGTTCACTTTGGTATTTCTACTATGTATTTGCCTGGTACTTCGTGCTTATTTTTTTCAGCTTTTTCTATTTTATTTTCTGATATTTTGCTATCTAACTCTCATTCAAAATTTGTAGTAGATTCTTTAGATATTTCTTCTTTTGGTTTTATTTCTCACTCTTCATCTGAAGTTTTATCATCTTCAGGCTCAGTTTGGAGCTCTTGGGCTCACAGCATTTTTCTTTTTACATTATCCAGCAGTCACATTTCTTTTGCTTGATCTCTTACCTGAGTGAGGCTGGCTACAATTATTTTTTTACTTCGAATATTTTTTCTACCATACTCAAAATTAACATCGAGATTTCCCTCAACTATAACAACTTTTCAAACTTCCAGTTTATCTTTATACTCGCTGTAATCTCTGTCAAAGATAGTTACCTCAAAATCATAATCAAATCCCTCACAATAGAGAAACATCATATTTTTTCCTGTTTTTGTAATAATTTTTCTCATGTCGAGAATGATACCCACTACTGAAAGCTGCTCTTTTTGAAGTTTATCTTTAAATGCTTTTTCATCTTTTTTGAATTCTATTTCGAGATCTTGCATGGTCGTTTTAAGTTTTTTTACGCTTCGAGATCGTCTTTGACAATACATGCGGAGTGAATCGAGTGGATGACCAGAAACCATATACCCCATTACTTCTTTTTCTGCAAAGAGTTTCTGTTCAAATCACAGAGGCTTTGCTGGCTCTAATACATATCCATCATCAAAATCATCTCATCACATACCTGATTCAAAAAGTCATATTTGTGATGATTGTCTCTTTTTTTCTTCATTTTTGGAGGCTCTTATAATCCCGTCTATGTTAGCCAAAAGCGTACCTCTCTCTCAGAATTGATCCATAGCTCAGGCATAGATAAGTGCCTCTAGTGATTTTTTAAGGAGAATATCTCTTCCTCATCTTTTTATAAAGTCATTAATATCTTCAAAAGGTCTGTCTTTTCGAGCTTCAAGTATTGCATCAATAGGTCCATCACCAAGTCACTTTATTGCCTTGAGTCCAAAACGTATATGCTGGTCATCGACATAGGTAAAATGCTTTAAAGAGCCGTTGATATCTGGACGCATTACTTCTATCCCACTCGCTTGTGCTTCTGATACTTCGAGTATAATTCTATCCATATTTTCTTCGTCTGATGTCATC
This sequence comes from Candidatus Altimarinota bacterium, assembly GCA_020629795.1. Lineage (GTDB taxonomy): Bacteria > Patescibacteriota > Gracilibacteria > BD1-5 > UBA6164 > JAACSU01. The sequence goes on along the minus strand of JAHDCR010000001.1, from coordinate 302,793 downwards.
ATAGACGTAAGAAACTCTGTCCTATAGTTTGCCTTGAGATACGCAGTTTGATAGGCAATAAATGCGTAACAGGCAGCATGGGATTTGTTGAAAGAGTAATTTGCTGCCGGCTGAATCATCTCTTCATAAATATACTTTGATGTTTCTGGTTTATATCATTTAAACTCAGCAGCTTTTTGTACGAATTCTATTTTCAGCGCTTCTACTACTTCTATCTTCTTCTTTCAAACTCATCGTCTAAGTAGATCAGCTTCTCAGAGACTAAATCAAGCCATATATTGTACTATAAACATGAGCTGCTCTTGATAAACCGCAATACCATAAGTCACATCTAATATTTTTTTGAGGTCTTCTTCGAGCTTTCTCTTTTCTTCCTCTATTTCCTCTTCACTATATTTCTTTTTAGTTAGTATTTCTCTCAGGTCATCCGTCATATACATAATTTCCTCTCTCCCGTATTTTCTCTCAATATAGGTAGGGATATATGCAAGAGGCCCCGGACGGTAGAGAGACACCATCGCAATAAGATCCTCAAAGGTATCTGGAGCCAGATCTCTGAGATACTTTCTCATACCTTCAGATTCAAACTGAAATACTCAAGTAGTGTCCCCATCAGCAAATATTTTAAAAACATTCTGATCATCAAGTGGTACATCTAAAATATCTACCCAGACTCATTTTGCGTGCTGAATAATCTCTTGAGCGCGTTTAATAATCGTTAGATTTCTCAGTCAGAGGAAATCCATTTTTAATAATCATAAGTCTTCCAGTGGATACGCAGAATATTGGGTTACGATTGACTCTGCATCCTTTGGTGGATGAGCGAGCGCAGTAAAGTTTGTCATTGGTTCAGGAGCAATGATTACAGCGCAGGCATGTACTCATAACTGACGGACATTTCCTTCAATTTTTAAAGCATTGTCGATAATCTGTCTATATTTTGGTCTTGTACCATCATTGTACGCTTCTTTAAATTCTGGTGAGTCCTCAAGCGCTCAAGCTAATTTTGTCCCAGGTTTTTCTGGAATAAGTTTCACGAGCTCATTCATCTCCTGAAACGGGATTCACATAACACGTCCAACATCTTTGACAGCAGCCCTGGCAGCAAAAGTACCAAATGTACATATTTGAGCTACTCTATCGGCACCATATTTATTTCGACAATACTCGACGACCTTGTCTCTGTCATTATCAGCAAAATCGGTATCGATATCCGGCATCGATACTCTGGCAGGATTAAGAAATCTCTCAAACAGCAAATCATATGGTAGTGGATCAATGTCTGTAATACCTGTTAAATATGCCATAAGGCTTCAAGCAGCAGATCAACGTCCAGGTCATACTGGGATATTATTTTCACGGGCCCATCAGATATAATCAGCAACTATAAGAAAGTATGCGTTAAATCACATCTCATGAACTACTACGAGCTCATATTCGAGACGCTCTATTCTATCTTGCATTTTTTGATCAAATCAAGCAAGAATTTCTTTTTTTCTATCTCAATAATATGTGAGTGAAAGTGCTTTTAATTCTTCCGGAGATGTCTCAACGAGAGGCTTTCACAGAGAAGGCATATCTGTCTTTTGAACAAGCTCAAAAAGTACTTCTTTAGAAATATTTTCTTTATATCTCCAATTTAGTCAGGCAAATGATAAATATCTCAGATACCATTCATCACTTGTGAGTAATTTTTTTGGAGTTTTTCCAGGATTATTTCTTTGGTATTCATTAGACTCTTCAAAGAGCTTTTGCATATCATCTGGTAGCTCAAAAGTCGGGATAAGGATTCATCCAGTTTCTATTTCAATATTTACCATATCAGCAATCTTTGCTGTGTTTTCTAGAGCTTCTGGTATATATCCAAATATTTCTATCATCTCTTGCTCAGAGAGGAAACTATAATCTCAACGTGTTAAAGTAGGTCTATCTGGATTTTCAATTTCATGTCCCGTTCCTAGTGCCATTATAACATCTTGGGTCATTTTATCCTCTTTCTCTATATAGTAAGAGTTTTGACACGCAACTAGTGGGATACCATATGTATTGTACAACTCAATCATCTTATCCGTAACAAGTTGTTGTTTTGGTATATCTTGATGATACAATATTTCAAGATAATAGTTTTCTTGCCCATATATTTCTTGATACTGTTTGATTCTGTCGACTATCTCCTGATCACTTTTTCATGATAATATAAGATAGGGTATCTCTCCATGAATAGGTCCACTCAGGCACACGACATCACTTGAAAAATCCTTCAGGTCATCAAAGGAAACACATGCAGTTTGTCCAGCATTATCAAGTGAAGCTTTTGATGCTAGCGCTATAATATTTTGATATCACGTAAGAGATGTAGCGAGCAAGACAAGTTTATGATTCAATGTATTATCACTTTCAGACCTAACATACACTTCACATCATAGTATAGGAGTAATCCCTTCTTTTTTACAACTGGTATATAGCTCATGACATCCATGAAGGTTTCATGTATCTGTAATAGCTACAGCTTTCATCCCTAGCTCTTTTGCTTTTTTTACATAGTCTCATGGTTTTGGAAGACCTTCAAGTATTGAATAATGCGTATGTGTGTGTAAGTGAACAAATGCCATAAAAATCTCTAAAGTATATATATTTTTAGTGTATCCATAACACAAAAAAAGACTAGCGAAAATCGCGAGTCTTGTGGAAAATATGTGGAGAAGAATATTTGGAGTAACTAAAATAAATAGTAATATGGAATCAAAATAAATTACAATAATATATGCTACCCCAAATACATCCAAGCTGGGAAACAATCTTAAAAGATGAACTTTCAAAAGATTATATTAAAGATATTAGTCTTTTTTTAGACTCAGAAGCATTAAAGTGAAAAACAGTATACCCAGAACAAAAAAGTATCTTTGCAGCCTTTAGCTCTACACCACTAAATTCACTCAAAGTAGTTATACTCGGTCAAGATCCTTATCACTGACCTGGACAAGCCCATGGGCTCAGCTTTTCGGTGCAAGAAGGGATAAAAATACCACCCAGTCTTAGAAATATATATAAAGAGCTCGAAAATGAATATCCAGGATATACTCCTGATTCAGGGAGTCTTATACACTGGGCAGAGCAAGGGGTACTGCTACTCAACAGTATTCTTACGGTAGAAGCAAAAAAACCAGCGAGTCACGCAAAGATCTGATGGGAAACATTTACTGATAATGTTTTACAGAAAATATCAGATTCTCAGCAGTGAATCATATTTGTACTTTGGTGAGCATATGCGCAAAAGAAAAAAGTACTTATCGACTGTGATAAGCACTTTATATTAGAATCACCGCACCCATCTCCATTTTCAGCTCATAGATGATTCTTGTGAAATGGTCATTTTAAAAGAATCAATTATATTTTAAATGATCAATGAAAAGAAGAAATAAAATGGTAAATTACTTTTCCATCATTCTCCAGATTCAGTCCCAATCTTTTCCAGGTGGATTTTGAATATAATATTCACATCTTTGGGTATAAGTCTCTGAGGGTGCATCTCAGTCTTGGGCAAGTCTCTCAAATATATCCTTCGCGTCATTGAAACTACGATCTTTGTAGTGCAACATAGCTCACGCAAATGCATTATAGATTTGTTTTTGTTTTTCTCAGTGAGCATCTAGTCTTCAAATAAGCTCATAGATTTTAACTGGTATATCCTTTCATTTTACCTTGATTTCATCAAGATATCTAAAGCTAAAAAAACCTTTTGTTGCTATATATACAATTTCACTTACACAAATATATGTTCCATAGTATTTATTAACAGACTCCAATCGCGAGGCTAGATTTATATTATCTCCTAAAGCAGTAAATTCCATCTTTCGACCTATAGCTCATATATTTCAGATAATTGCCTTTCAACCATGGATTCACATTCTTATTTTTACACTTGAACCAAGCTTTTTAGACCATTTTTTATTTAAAGCATTGAGTGCTTCTCTTTGTTCAAGAGCTGCATTACATGCTGATACATAATCTGCATTAGAATGCTCAGTAAAAGCTCCCCATAATGCCATTACAGCATCTCACTCAAATTTATCAACATGTCACCGTTTATCCATTATAATACCTGTCATGCTCGAGAGATATTCACGAAGGAATGATACCAGTTCACTAGGACTAAGTTTTTCACTCATAGTCGTAAAGCCCTCAATATCTGAAAAAAGACATACTAAGTTTTTTTCTTGTCAATCAAGATTTACCTTTCCATGTTCTAGTAAAATTTCATCAGCAATACTCTCTCACACATACTCACTAAGTGCTTTATTGAGCTTCTTCTTATTAGTATCCTCAATAAGATACTTTACAATATTCGCAGAAGTAAATGCGAGTAACAAAGAAAAAATAATCTCTGAAGGAAAATTGATTATAAGATTGGTACCTAATAGTATGCTCAAGGGAAAAATAAACCAAAAAACACTAACTATCAAAAAATTACTGATAAGTAAAACTTTATTAGAAGGAGACAGATTTGCATAAACTGAGAGAATTACAAGTAAGAATATTAATACCCATTCTAATTTTCTATCAAAATACATAGTGTACTCTTCTTGCAAAAGTGTATTCAAAATATTTGCATGAATGTTTACTCCATATTCAACTCAATTAGGGGTAAAAAACTCATCTTTTAAACCATCAGCAGCTGGACCAATGAGTATAATCGCATCTCTAAATGAGATACTTTTAGATAGGGTTTGTAACATAGAACTATCATAAACATCAGAAAAAGAAATTCTTGTAAAATTTTCTGGTGGTATAAAGTTTATCAGTAGCTCTTTTGATCACTTGGAAGCGAGTGGATAAGAAATTGTATCTGAAAATATATATTGTGTATCTGTATAGATTCCTGGCCCATTAAGATCAGGATATCAATAGTATTTATAAAATGCTCGTAGAATTTCTATAGTAAAATGTTCATATATCTCTCCAGAAATATCTGTTAATTGAGGGGTAAATGAATACACGGTATTATTTGATGACTCAACATTAGGAGGTAAGTATCAAGTAGTATAACTCCCTTGCTTGAAACCTTCAAATGGAGTTTGGATTGATCATTTATTATTTATTGAAGAACCTAATATTACGTTAGGAGTACTAGATACCGCCTGAGAGAATATTTTATCATTTTCCGGTATAGATGGATCCAAAAATAGTATATCGAACGCTATTGCAGCTACATCATATGGTTCTAGATTTTTTAAAAATGTTGCATAAATATCTCTTGAAAATGGGAACTTTCATATTGATTCAAAACTCTTGTCGTCTAGTTCAACTATCATTATATGAGGACTTGCCGTAAGGCCTACAATATTATTTTTTACTTCATAATACTTATTTTGTATTGTTTTATTTAATACTCTAAAAAAACTACTACATCATAAAAGTATAAAAACGATAATACATGAAATTATTATCGTGATTACGTTATTATTTTTCAATAGTTTACTCATCGATTAGTTTGAAAATTGTTCAAGTAATCCTCATACATTTTCATCGAGAAAATTTTGAATCGCAGCATCCGTAGAGTCTAAAACATCTCCTATTGAGTCTGAATTAATATTTTTAAACTCTGAAAAATCAATATTAAGGATATCTCAAAGAGATTGAAAGCTTTCTGCAAACTCGCTTCGTAAGTCTTCAGGAATATAGTCTAATCCATTTTTTACTATATCTAAGTTTTGAGTATCAAGCTTATCAATATTATTTTCTATAAAAGAAAGAGTATTTCAAATCTTTGCAGAGTTACCACTATCTAACATATCTTGTAGGTCATAAGCCGAAGAAGCAACCAGTCTTTGAGTGTTTTCATCATTAACATCTAATAAAACTAAGGCTCTCTTATATCTCATTTTAGTCGCATATGCATCATCACTTGGGGAGATAAAGTTCATATCTTGATATACAGATAGAACATCGTTATATACCTTTTGTTTCTTACTATCTGACATAGTTGCGATATAAATTTCAATATCTTCTTGTTTTTCATATGTATCCAGGACGTAGAGAATTGCATACTTTGGTGAAATAAATTTCAGTAAGAATAAAAATGGGTTAGATGAGTTAATCGATGATTCTAATCATGATTTGAGCTCGTTAATATATTCACTATCCAGCTTATTATTGATTTCTATCCAAGCTGAGTCTTGTAATTCTCTGATATATTCAGATAACTCTATAAGTGAAAAAGATTCTAAATTCAAAACACTTCACTCAGGAAGTAAAAATGAATCTCAGGATGGTGTTGTTATTTGAACACTATGATCTGTAGTGTGTATAAACTGTTTATCGAGATCAACATCAAAGACCGTTCCTCTCACTCAGGCCTCAATACCATCAAATGTTTGAGTAAAAGACGAGTCACTTCATATAAAAGAAACTATATTGGACCAAGTCTTTCATGCTATTAATTCAAATGAAATATTAATATCTGTAAAGTCTCTTGATATTTCATTTTGATTTACTGTTATCGTAGTATTTCAACCTAGCCTTGTCATACTACCATCTCACCACTCAATAACAGCGAGTGAAGACTCTCCTATAACTCTAACCCGATCTCATGCAGCTAAGATATTTTTATCCTCCGGCATCAAACGTATATCATTGAGTGTCGCATTTCATGATAGCAAACTGAGGTACGAATTGGTATCCCTATTACTTTGTCAGTAAGCAATGAAGACTTGAGATACTACAATAAGTGTAATAATTAAAATAACTCCTATTATAAATTTATTTCCTAATTTTTTCATTATACTAAGCTAAGTAAATAATATAATAATATTAGCATACAAAGTCTATTTATCAAAATATATGAAGCACCTGGCACGATACATCTTTGTTTTATTAATAATTATACTTGTATATATGGTTTATTTAGTACTCAGCTATAAGTATACAGAGTATAAAGTAATGCAATATATTGATGAAATTACCCTCAATAATCAAGAAATACTAGATAAAATAGAAAATACGAAACTGACACTAGAGTATAAAAATACAAAAGCATATAAAAATAAAATATTAAAAGCAGAAAGATGAATGAAAAATAAATGAGAAGAAGTTATATCACTTATCGAAGAAGAACAATACAAAAAATATACTCAAGAAACCAGCTCGCAAGAAGCTGAATATGTCCCTCAAAGCCTCCTTGATGAACAAAGTCTCCTCTCAACAATGAGCATATATGAAAAATGGATATATTTTATATTTAACAAAGATATCAGATAATAAAAAACTCTCAATATGAGAGTTTTTTATTATAAATCAGAGAAATCAGCAGGAAAATCATCAAGAGATTGAGGATCTGAGGTGTTATATTGAGTTGAAGTAGATTGTCATCCAAAGATTTTATCTCCTATTTCTTCAATTTTTTCAAAAATTCTTTGAGGTTTAGCATATCTTTCCACATCGAGACCTAATAGTCGTCCAAATACTGGAAAGAGAAATATAGTTAAAACTGTAACTACAACTCAAATTACAGCAAAACGAATTGTATTTATGGCTGGTTTAATTTTATCATCTTTCCCACCAGAAAGGATAAGGAGTAATCCTCACCATAAGATAAATAAAATTGATAATAATCCTGCTGCTAAAACAAATATTGAGATAGCTAGGAGTATAAACTCTCAGAAGTCCATTTGAGCCTCAAAAATTGAGTTTGTATCAGCTGCAAATACGGTTGAATAAAACATATTGGATATTAAGTTATAACTATTCTTGTTCTAATACTTTCAGTGTAATTTTTTTTCACATCTTCATTCATTGTAATCTTAGTATAGATCTGAGAGCATTCACAGTAGATCATTTTTTTCATATTATGATACCCATATCTTCTGGATTTACTGCTAATGTTAGAAGTGTCCCAAGCTCATCATCTCTTTTTTCTATATTAATATCTTCTGGCTTTACAACTATATTTTCTACCAAAAATTGTAAAAATTCTACTTCTTGCATAAAAACATATTTATATAATAACAAAAAAATACTACTGTTCAAATATTTTTGTCAGTAGTAATTAAAAATTAAAGAGAAATTTTATTAGTTTCCATAAGTTTTTGAACTCTAGGAGAGAATTGAACACCGTGTGATACGTAAGTTTTTACTTTATCTAGGTCTTTAATTTTAAATTCTTTAGTAAATGGATTAAAGTATCATAGTACTTCTTTATATCCATGTTTTGCAGCTCTTGTATGCTCAGTAAGAACAATTCTAAAGAAAGGCATATTTTTCTTTCCGGCTCTTGATAGTCTTATTTTTAACATGACAATATTGTTGTAAATTAAATGTTTTTTCAGTTCTGATAGCACCAGGACTATGTTTATATTTAGATTGGTGCCCAGACCGGGGATTGAACCCGGACTCCCGAAGGAACAAGATTTTAAGTCTTGCGTGTCTACCAATTCCACCATCTGGGCAGAAGAGAAGGATTCTAATTAAAGAATTCCTTTTTTCTTAAGAGTTTTAAGCCCTTTGGCAGATACTCGGATTCTATATGTTAATCCTGTTACAGGATCTTTTATATTTTTATAGAACAGGTTTGGGAAGAATTTTCTTTTGGTAGCTCTCATAGATTTACTTCTATTGTTACCAGTTGATGTTTTCTTTCCCGTCACTTCACATACTCTTGACATAGTATTATAGTAATGGAATTAAATTTTTTATGCTTTTATCTCAACTCCAACTCCAGCTGGAATAGAAACTCCTTGAAGTAATTCTAGAGTTTTAGCTGTTGGTTGTTGTATTTCAACAAGTCTTTTGTGTCTTCTAATTTCAAACTGTTCTCTTGCATCTTTATTAACAAATGTAGATCTATTTACAGTTATTTTTTCAATTTTAGTAGGAAGAGGAATTGGTCCTACTACTACAGCACCAGAGTCTTTAGCTATTCAAACTATTTTTCCTACAGCTTCATCTAGAAGTCTGTGGTCAAATGCCTTAACAGAGATTCTGATTTTTTGTCCATCTTTCTTTGTAGCCATGTATCACGTTATAAATAAAAATAAAACTCCCGTGTCAAACAGTGGGAGTGACTCGTGAAGCAGAAAATGTAATGATATTTCCTAGCAAGCTCTCTCAAGATTTCTCTTAAGAGAGTTATGCTAAGCAACATATATCTTTTTTGTTTTTTCAGAACAAGTCTGAAAGATAAAACTATGAAATAACTTTAGCAACAACACCTGAACCAACTGTTCTACCACCCTCTCTGATTGCAAATCTTAGACCTTCAGTCATGGCAATAGGCACTTGTAGATCAACTGTCATTTGAATATTATCACCAGGCATAACCATTTCAACTCCAGCAGGAAGTTCGATATCACCTGTTACATCAGTAGTTCTGAAGTAGAATTGTGGTTTATATCCTTTGAAGAAAGGAGTATGTCTACCACCTTCATCTTTAGAAAGTACATATACTTCACATTCAAATTTAGTATGTGGAGTAATTGATCCTGGCTTAGCAAGAACTTGACCTCTTTCAACGTCATCTCTTTCTATACCTCTTAATAGAAGACCAGCATTATCACCAGCTTCACCTCTTTCTAATTGTTTGTGGAACATTTCAACCCCAGTACATGTAGTTTTAGTAGTATCTCTAATACCAACAACTTCAATTTCATCACCAACGTTGATAACACCTTGTTCAATTTTACCAGTAACAACAGTACCTCTCCCCTTAATTGAGAAAACATCTTCAACTGGCATTAGGAATGATTTATCTAAATCTCTTTCTGGAACTGGAACAAATTTTTCAATTTCTTCAAAAAGTTCAACAATACATTTAGCACCGTATTCTTTATCCATATCAGTAGGGTTTTCTAGTGCAACAAGACCAGAACCTCTTACTACTGGAGTATCATCACCAGGGAAATCATATTTAGAGAGAAGATCTCTAATTTCCATTTCTACAAGGTCAAGCATTTCTTCATCGTCAACCATATCACACTTGTTTAGGAAAACAACGATATATGGAACACCTACTTGTCTTGAAAGAAGAATATGTTCTCTTGTTTGAGCCATAGGTCCGTCAGTAGCAGCAACGATAAGAATCGCAGCATCCATTTGAGCAGCACCTGTAATCATGTTTTTTACATAATCGGCATGTCCTGGACAGTCAACGTGAGCATAATGTCTATCAGCAGTTTCATACTCAACGTGTGAAGTGTTGATAGTAATACCTCTTTCTCTTTCTTCTGGAGCGTTATCAATAGAAGCAAAATCTCTTACTCATTCACCACCACCGTGAAGTGCGTTAAGAACAATAGAGATACCTGCAGTTGTAGTAGTTTTTCCGTGATCAACGTGACCAATAGTCCCGATGTTCATATGTGCCTTAGATCTGTCGAAAGCCATAATTGTAAAAATAAAAAATTAAATAAAAATTTGTGTAACTAAATGTACGAAAATTTATGAAAAAATCAAAATTAACTTCTTGCTTTTTTCACCTTTTTTTCAATCAGAGCCTTAGCTCTTCTTAGTTTTCTGTGTGCGTGTCCTGTTAATCTAGCCATAATCTATATTTTGTTAGGATTTATTCCGTATTTTTTAAGTTTTGCTAAAACGATTGTCATAGCGTTACTTAACCATTTAGTTTCTCATTCAAATGCCACTCTTTCTCGTAGTTTTTTAAAATGCTTAATAGCACCTCAAACTTTCCCTCCAGTAACTGGTCATTTCTTATTTACCGAATAGTTTAATCTTCTTGGTCTCTTATTTGCTGGCATAACAATGTATATTTAAAAGTAATATGCATCTTCGGTTGTTTAACAACCTTGATGTAACTTTCTCTATGGTATTACCTATCATAGAGGAAACTTAATGGTGGAGAATAGGAGAGTCGAACTCCTGACCTCTCGCGTGCAAGGCGAGCGCTCTAGCCAACTGAGCTAATTCCCCAGGCTAATGTTTTTGACTTATAATGGCGGGAGCGACGGGGCTCGAACCCGCGACCTCCGCAGTGACAGTGCGGCGCTCTAAACCAACTGAGCTACGCCCCCATTTCTAGCCAAAAACAAAGCTTCGTATCAAACAAAGCGAGGGAATTATATAAAAAATATTAGGCTTTGCAAATTATTTTTGTAGTTTTTAATCTATTTTTTCAAAAGACGTACTAAGGTGTTGTATAAATATATGTAGAAAGACACTATCTGAGGATTTTTACCTCATACTTTCCACTAATTCTCACCAGTCGTTTTTAGGTTTTTCTGAAACAACTGCTCATTGTGGGAGTCTTGGAAAATCTTTTCTTTGATCTGCAGGAGTATTGTCATCCCAATACAGCTCAAACTTAGGTGGCACAAAACAACTAATAATTGGGACTCAATCTTGTGAGCTTTGTTCATATCTATTTCATACGCATGCTATAGCGACCACTGTAGCTCACAGCTCCTCTAGTACTTGTCTCATTTTTGCAGTTGTTGTTCCTCGACTTACAATGTCCTCAGAAATAATAACTCTTTTTCATGTGAGATCAATCGAGTGACGTTTTAGGGCCATATTATTGTTATTGTTTTCTGTTTTTTCTGTGTATATAGACTGCTGTATTCCTAATTTTTTAGCTAAAAATAATGAAATTCTCACACTTCACATTTGAGCTCCTACTACTACATCAGCAATAATGTTTTTTGCACGTATCTGACTAGCAAGTTCGCTACAAGCCCTATCTACAACTCAATAGCTTCTCTCTATTGCTCCTATATTTATATAAGCATTAGATAGAACTTTTGAGGTAAACCTCACATATTTTCAACCTTCTGGTCGAAAGTAAAATGCTCAAATATAAGATAGGACATCTTTCCAATCACCAGTGTATAACATTTTTTCATATCTAAATCAGTGAGTATTTATATATTTTTGATTGTGTATTTCACTGAAAAACTGATTTACTGATTGAGATATATTATTAGATCAAAGTATAGATCTTCACATTACAATATGTGTTGATCCATTTATAATAGCATCACTTGGTGTCATTACACGTTTTTGATCTCATGCTGACTCTCACGCAAACCGAACTCAAGGAGTTACAATTTCAAAATGCTCTCCAAATACTCATCTTAGTATATTTGATTCATGTGTTGAACATACAAGTCATTCTATCCCTAGATCTAGCGCTATTTTTGCAAGCTTTAAAACTGAGTGCTGTGCTGTCGCATCAAAAATATATCAAGTATCTTCATCATCCAGAGAGGTGAGTGCTGTGATTCATAAAAGTTTCACGTGTGGCAATAATTCATCTTTAGTTTCTAATGCCATTGTAAGCATATCTGTTCATCAACTTGTATGAATTGTGATATACTCAACTTTTGATCATAAACCCGATGCATGAAGCTGTTTTAAGTAATTCTTTAACGTATTTGGAATATCGTGCCACTTTGGATCTAACATTAACTTACAATCAATATCTTTAAGCACATCATGTAAACCTTGAAATCCTATAAGAGATACAAGATCATGAATTTTAAAAACAATTTGATCTCTAAAATCAGAATTATTCTCTAATACTTCTCTTATTTTCATAACTAAAAGTTCTGGAGTGAGATTATCTAGCGCTATAATAAGTCTATTCATGATAATTATATTTAAGAATTAAGCAGAAAATGGAATTACTATGTCTTTTTTATGTTTTACAAAGAAAGGATTTTCTTTGAGTAAATGTATATCTTCAATATTGAGTTTTCAAACATACAGGCTCTCGAGTGATCATCATGATTCTATATAATCTTGAACTTTTTGCAGACCATTCACATATACTACATCTTTCATAAAAACTCACTCTTTACTTGGGTCAGTAAATCATCTCTTGAGCCTCAACATATATGCAAATACTCTTTCATAATCATCATCATAAAATTCAGCGAGGTGTTTTATGAGTCTTTTATATGAATGTTTTAATGCATACTGGACAAAATAATACCTCTCAAATATAGAGTAATATTTTTTATCAACGGGAGTAATAAATCTATCTTGATTATAAATAGCAATACCCTCATCTATTTCAAGATATCAAGCACTTCCACGAGACAATATTGAGAATTGTGATTTTCTTCCATTTATTTTTCTGAGATAATGCCCCTCTATTTCATGGGCTATAATAGACCGCATCTCTCTTTTTCATACTATCGCTCACTTTCTAAACATAAGCGTATCCCCCTTCATCACAAATCTTGCCGTAGATTCTGCTTCTAACACCTTAACTTTGATTCCATAAATATGATTAAACTTCTTCATGTAGTCTTTGATTTCTTGAGTACTCAAGAAATCTTGTTCTGGAACGATGCTGTCTCTATGAGTGATTTTTTGTTTACTCATTTCAAAATTATCATCATCAATATCCCCAAAAACTTTTTTAGAATAGAGCGTCATATCTCAGGTATTTTTTTCTTCAAAAGCTCGTAGAAATCTAATTTTATTATGTATTTCCTCTTGCTTTCTTACATACATTTCACCCACTGGTATATCTGGCACTTCTATGAGTTTTAGTTCATGCTCCAAGGCATCCAAATCATGAGGAAAAGACTTATACTCAAAGTTAGGGACATAATCTCATTTTTTTTCTATAAAAATTTGCTTCTGCTCCTCAGCATTAATTGGATTTAAGTATTTTAATATAAGCAGTTTTTTATCAATATCCATGAGAGCCTTATCTATGGAAATTAGCTGCTGCTCATTACTTTTAGTAATTGCAGTATTCTTTCACTTTTCATTACTCAGAGAGTGAAAAATTGGGTTCTCTCATTTTTTATATTTAAACGGGTCTATTAGAAAGCCTTTCAAGACATTTTTTCAAAGGCTCAAATTTTTATCCTCTTCTAGATCGCTGATTTTAAATGCTATAGTTTTTCCTATTCCTAAAATTTCACATTCTAGTTTTACTCTCGTTTTTTCTCCAATGGTAATATGCAATATATCTTCAACAAAAGCCTTACTTACAAAGCTTTCATTATTACTCACGCGAATATCAGCTATATAATTAAGTGTTTTATCATTGTGAAATATGGTGAGATATTCTTTTGCTCACAAAATTTTCTTTCCTGAAAGTGATGTAATCTTTTCTTCGATATCTCATGAAAATAAATCCCTTCCTATACGTACTCATTTTTCTATACTTCATACGTCTACTCACTCTACTTTATCAAGCCTGGCTTTGAGAGGTGCCAGGTTAACATTTTGTATTTCCAGCCCTGGTCGTACATTGATTTCTAGCAGCAGTGGGCCATCTGTTTCATCTAATACAACATCACAACCTAAAAATTTTATTCCAGTAGCCATTTGTACTCAGACAGCAAGCGAAAGTATTTTATCCCATTCAGGCACTATAATACCTCTCACATCTCCTATTCACGGCACTGACTTTACGAGTTTTCATTTCGATGAAATATAGGTCAATCTCCCTGATCCAATATCTATCCCTGCAGCACACGCACCACCATGGATGTTTGCCTTACCATCTGACTCTGCCGTTGGTATACGTATCATTGCCATTACAGGAACTTTGTTATACGCAACAATTCTAATATCTGGAAGTCCGTATTTACCTAAGAGTTCTATCTCCTTTGTAAGTATTATTTTCTTTTCAATAATCACAGTATCACGACCTCCAGAAAGGGAATAAAACCCATCTAAAACATATACGAAATGCTCAGCTAATCTTGCGGGAGAGTATTTTTCTCATGAGTTTGTAATAAAACTTCAGGTCGCATCAATCTCATCAAAGATTAAAATCCCCTTTCAACCGTATCAGTTATTTGGTTTTACTACAAAAGGAGGAGTGAAATTTTTTATTTTTTCTATCTGTATTTCAGAATGTTTTTTGATTACCTGCAAGGTTTCAGGAACAGCAACGTTATGTTTTGAGAGGAATTTTTTAGTTGTCAGTTTCGAATCAGCTAACTTTTTAGCAAGCAGAAAATTTCCTCATTTTATATATGTGAGGTTACGAGCATTTTGCCCTAAGAGTCCATGGGATTTAAAAAACATTTTTAGTTATTTATTTTTTTAGATATCGACGTGACGAGAGGAATCCACTTCCAGCTCCAACAGTGAGAAATACAAGGCCTTGAATCAATAAAACAAGTGATAGGTTACCTGTATATACATCCGAAAACTCTGAGAGTTCAAATACATATCGAAGGTTTGAAAGTAAAACAAGGAATAAAGCGCTAGAGATAATAAAACTTATTCCTACATACATCATTCCTTGTAAGGAAAATGGTCAATAAATGAAAAGTTTACTTCCTCATACAAGACGCGTAATATATATTTCATCTTTATAATAATAGATAAAATTTCCTATTATAGAGTATACAATAATTGCAATAGAAACAATAAAAGTGGCTATGATAATATAAAGTCAGATTTGCAATATATTTAACACTGAGGTTACCTTGTCTATTCGTTCAAATTGACGTGTATAAGTAGAAAAACTTTCATTATTTCTCAGGCTCTCTTCGTCAATATTTTCTGACAGAACAAAGAGTTTAGACTCAACAACGTTATTAAGTTTTTCATATGATTTTAAAGGAATATTTGAAATACTTATGGTTTCTGGAAGTGGGTTTTGTCTCTCCAGTATATCAACTAGCTCTGGATCGGTTTTACGTAGGTCATCTAAAACCTCATCTTTTGTTTTATACGTAATAAGTACTTCTGGAACTGCTCTTTTGATATCATTTTGCAAATCAATAATTTCTACAGAATTTTTATCATATTCTTCTTCGAGATACAGTGAGATAGTGAGTTTTTCATTTACTCCGTCTATAATTCTTAGACTCACATCATGCAGTACAAGAAGGATGTTTATAAAAAACATAAGAAGTGTTAATATCAGTATTGAAGAAGCTGATAGAAAGGTATTTCTCATGATGTTTTTTGCTCCGTATTTTACGAGTCGTGATAGCATAGAAGGTGCTTATGGATATTTACACTAAATTGTAATAAGAATCAAATATATTGCAACCATAGAACCACAAATAAGCTCATTAAATAATTCAAAAGGTCAAGTCCTATATTTTGCTCCTTTGATGAAAAATATGATAGAGTAATAAGGAATTTAATAAATTAAGAAAACGATTATGAGTTTTAATAATATTATCGATAGCTACCAAGAGGCTGAGGCAGCTATAAAATCCTGAGATGTAAATGAAATTGAAAAGCTTCAAAGAGATTTTTGAAATCTAAGTATAGAAGATATAACAAGACTACAAACACCTATTAACGAAGAAGTATCAAAAAAAAGATGAGAAACACAAGTTGCCCTTAGTTCTTTACGTGATTCTATGCTTATATATCAAGGAATGCAATCCAGTAATAGTGACAGAACTCCAGCTAGAAATGCTGTCACTCCATCTGCTTGAAGAAACATAAGCTCTTGGACACCTCCTTCTACATCCAATGATGCATTAGCTGCCGCTCCATCAAATAGACCTCAAACTCAGCATGAATACAACTACTCTACTGCTGATCAAATTAACGGAACGATTCAAGACTCAATCTGAAACTCACAAGATATCAATGCTATTAAATCTCAACTCGCAAACACCACGAATGTAACGGTAGCTATTAAAAATAGCAGCTCAAGTCTCAGAATGTATAGCTCCAACCTAAGAAGCAAAATTTGAAACCTCCCTCAATGACAAAACCTCACTCTCCTCACAAATCATCAAATAGGTAACAATTGAAAACTATTTCTCCATGTAAAGCTACCTAATGGAACAGAAGGTTACATTTCTGCTGACTACGTAAAAGCAGAAAATCCGGCAAGTCCTGCTTGAGTTACCTCTATTCCTTCTAATAGACCTAGGCCAGCACAAAGACCGAGCCCTAGACCAAGACCAGCACAAAGACCTGCTCCAGTACAAGCAGGTGTAGTATGAGGAATATCATGAAGACCAGCACAAGCACCAACTATAGATAGAATAGATTGACCACACTCGATATGAATACTGCCTGTATTCACAGCAAGCAATGGCTTTGGATGATTGTGAGCTATTTGACCAGATCAAGAAGTTGCCAACTCAGAACTTGTAGATTATAGAAATGATCAAGAAAGACTTCTCTTACTTCAGGAAAAACTATCAAATCCTAAAGTATACATACTCGCAACAATGCTACAAGTGTGGACAGATGCTGCACAAAAAGAAGCTACAAGTATGATGACTGCTTGGTGACTGTTTAACGATAAAAAAGTGATTGAAGATAGTATTGAAAATGTGAATGCATTATTTTCAAATTTTCTCAATTCTGCAGATTCAGATGATACAACCATAAACACTCTTATAGATAATTTATTTTCAGAGATAGCAGTAGCTGAAAGAGTACAATACGATGATATTATAGATAACATTGGAGATACTAGAGCTCTTATAGATAGTGCTACAGATACTAATAAAGATACTCATAAAATAGAGCTTCTGTCTTTGATGTCAGCTGGAGCAATGACTGATGGTAATACTGAAAAGGTTAAAGATATACTAGTCCAGGATATACTGCAGGCTCATCCTGAAATGGTCGAAAAAATATATGCTCTCGATAATCTTGAAAGAATTTCAAGTCTTGATATTGCAAATATTCTTGGCATATCACCAAATCGAGACACTGATAAATATGCTGAAAATGTACGTGACGCATGGGCAGAATGAAACGCACAATGAAACACTGCAGAAACAAGAAGAATATATGAAGATGAACTCCTGAAACACGATCCAACACTGAGTTGAACTGACTTGCGAAATGCAATTAATGAAGCAATACAACAAGGAGCTGACATGTATGCACAGAATGTACTTTCAATAGAGATTGTACGAGGAATTAGCACTCAATCAGATGGTTCAAGTGAAACTCTTTTTGCTAAACTTGATGGATTCTGGCAAACTGCAGGAGAGTGGATTGGAAATAACGCAGGACTCATCGTTGTAAGTCTTATTCCAATGGGTGCATGATTTGCACTTGCAGCATGAGCGGCTAAGGTTTGATCAATTGCAATGCGATCAGCAATGATTGCAAACCGAATGAATAGTCTAGGAAGAGTATGAACTTTTGGAAGTCGATTTGCTCAATGAACTGCATTCTATGAGGGTATGAATACTATGAATAATTTCCTATATTTAGAACAATGAGATGACTGGCAACACCTCTTTACAGGAGCTGATGATTATAGTGAAATAATAAAGATGGGGCTAACATGGAATATGTTTGGATATCTATCACGAATGAGAGTTATACCTGAATGAGCTGGCTTATCTGCTATAGCAACTCGTGAAGGTGCACAGAATGCTATTAAACTTTTATTTGCAGAGTGAGCTGGTTTTGCTGCTATAGATTATACAGTTGAAAATGCAGCATACGCATTATTTGATAGCTGAGAAGGACGAACTTGGGAAGAGTTATTAGATGTATTTGTGAGTTGAGCTGTGCTAGGTTGAGCATTTAGATGAGCTTGAGCATTATCGACTCGAGCTTGAAATCTAAGACTACCTAATAGAAGCAGAGCTCAAGAGCCAACAAGTGTTGAGGCTGCAAGATCAAGTCCAGAATTCATATGACCATGACGTCCAACAGCTCGAGTAACTCCATGAATTGCTTCAGAAAGTCTGTCGAGAATCGAAGGGAGAACTATTACCTTTAAACAACAATGAGAGACAAGCACTGCTACTATAAGAAATGGTGAAGTAACTATAACTCAAAAAGGTGAAACATTTACCATTACTCCAAGCGAATTTCTACAAACACTTGATGGACAGTGAATTAGAATGTATACACATTCAAATTGAAATACGTATTATGGTAAAAATAGAGAATATTATGGCATGAATTGAAATCGAGTTACTCAACTAAATCCAAACCGATTAAATCCTTTAGATGTTAATTCCCCTGTTCCAAATGCAGCCGCGAGAGCTGATGATGCTGTTCCAAATGCAGCCGCGAGAGCTGAAACAGTTTCTCAAAATATATGAGATATTACTCCATTTACACAAAGATTGATTAGGGCTTTGAGAAAGTGAGATGAAACAACTATTGGTGAGTACACTATAAAAAGAGGAAATAATAATGAGTATACTGTTATAAGATGATGAGAATCACCAAGTACAACAATTTTTACAAATATTGATGATGCTGCAAGGAACATTAATACGAGTCTATCTACATCTGCAAATAGATTACGTTTTATAGAATCTGCTATACTAGCTAATAAAAGAGTAGCCTTAGGTAGAGCTGCATGAAGAGAAATAACTGTTCCATGAGAAGCTAGTATTAAAATTCAGAATAATTGAAAAATTTTAAAACAAACTGAGTGAAATTGATGGAGAGAAGTCTCTGTTGAGAACTTATCTCCTGCTCAAGCCTCAAAAGCACTAGATGCTATGTGAGGAGCTTGAGTCAGTAGATCTATTGGGGATGCAATTAATCGTAATACTATTGATGCTTGAAGCTCACCAGCCGCGATAAGACAATGATTTAAACCAGGTGAAAGAGTAATTAAAATCGATGAATTTATGTCTGATTTACCTTTTGGATTAAAATATCCTTATAAAGTAGCTAGATATGTAAGTGCTAGGGCTTTGCATGATGTCCTTACACCAAAAAGAATTGTAGAATCAATAATTAAATTAGATAGTGCAGCATTGAGAAGTGAATTATTATGATGAGGAGCAATCCCAATGATGTTTGCATGAGCTTGATATCATCTTTTTGTTGAGAACACAAGTGGCAATAATCCATGAGGTTTAGACTGGTCGTCTCTTGCGTGGACTACAATGTCATACCCTATTTTCTGACTTATTAACTCTATAGTTTTAGAATCAACTAATTTAGATGAACTAATTCCTTGATCTTAATATAATCAACCAATGTCAACCCCACATCCTCGACATAAATTTAAAAATAAGATATGCTTTTAGTATATCTTATTTTTAAGAAAAAATATTATGTACTTTTTGCAACAAATACAAGCTCAAATTAATCTTACTATAGCGTATTTCAATGGAGCCGAGGGCACATCAGAAATAGTTGATACACATAGAAATCCTAATTTTGATGAGCAGATGCAAGCCATGCTTTCCGATTGAAAAATTAATTGAGAGGACCAGGAAGCAGTATTAAGCTTGGCAAGCATGCTCAATAGAGAACAGAGTGAAGTTATTCAAGAGAGAAAAGATTTTATGTCAGACGTGACAAGAGATATACTGAGCTCTTGATATACAGTAAATAATGATAGAGACTTATGAGTACTCGCAACCATGCTCTGAATGGCTGATGTAGATGTATGAGTATTGTGAGAAATTCCAGATGAACTACGAACAAATATGATATTCAAAAAACCTCGTGGCTGAAATAATAGATTATTTACTATACACGACTCAGAAACTGGACATCAAATTGCCATAGTAGCAAATAGTAGATTCCTTAGACAAAGATGAGATGCCAGATCAAGTGATAGAGATTTAGGAGATAATAATGTAATTGATTCAGATAGTATATCGAATTTTAACGATATATTTGACATACAAAATAAGCCTGTCATCGAACCACTTATTGGTTCTTGAGGTGATGATGTCATAGATGCTCCTGCTGACGTAGTCGATGCTCCTGCTGACGTAGTCGATGCTCCTGCTGACGTAGTCGATGCTCCTGCTG
>JAHDCR010000001.1:0-281920 GCA_020629795.1 Candidatus Altimarinota bacterium | reverse complement strand
ATGCTCCTGCTGACGTAGTCGATGCTCCTGCTGATGTAGTCGATGCTCCTGCTGATGTAGTCGATGCTCCTGCTGACGTAGTCGATGCTCCTGCTGACGAAATAACTCAGCTCAATAATACAATACAATTAATTTCCTGGACCCAATCTGGAATATCTGAGATGTATCCTGATTTTCAAAATCCGACTAAATCTCAGATAATACAAGGTTTAAATAACTTAAAAGATACTCGCTTCAATAGTTCGTCACAACTTCCTAGTAGCGTACAGTACGCATATAGTTTACAAGTAGCTATGGCTATGGTATTGGATAACAATACGCTCTGAAATATTGATGGAATGTGGTGAAATAATTCAAGTAAAAATTTTACAGATTTGCAAAATAAACTTAATACTGAATGATTTGATTGCTGAGTAGCTGATGGAAAACCAGGTCCAAATACAATAAGAGCACTCCTAAACTATCTCGAAAGATAACTCAGTATAAAAAACAATTAATTTGACTTTATTGTTTTTTATTTTAATATAAAATTATTATACAACATAATATATTTATATGAATCAGCACAATCTGCCATATGATAACAACTTAGTGGAGACTTCTAAGAAACGCAGAACTGTGAAAAATATCACACAAGACCTTGAGTCTAAAACTATGAAACGATGAGATATTTTCTGTTATTGACCACATGAGTACAGATATGTATGACATGGAGAGTTTCAACGTTTTCCCATTAAAAAAGTTATGTGGTTTCATATAGATTATCTTACATGACCATTCTTCAAACTTACAGATTGAAAATTTAATAATACTGAAGAAAAAAACACAAAGAAGAAACGAAAAACAAATAAACCAAAGAAACAAACTGAACTATCTCATAAAGACATAGCTCAAAATATTTCTGATGCTAAACAATACTTAATAGATAATGATTGAAAACTAAATCTTGCAGAAGAAAATTGAGTAAAAGAAACTATTCAAAAAATGGAAAATTTTCAAAATGAAAAATTTCCAGATTATTACGATCCTCGTAGTTTACCTGTTATAATTGATACCACAAAAAACACCCTCCCTGCAATTATTGAAAACCAATGAGCAGAAGAAATACCAAAAAGGACTTTTCTAGCAGAAAACTCATGAGCAGAAGAACTCCCACCATATCCACATGCCGAGAATCCTCAGTGAGAAGAAGACTCCATCAATAATGAAAATCTTGAAAAACTAGTTTTATTTGATATTCCTGAATCTATTGAACTACATGGAATCAATGTATCAGAAATATCAAATCATCTCGAAGAAATTGCAATGCGACGGGCACAAGAAAGGCTTGATGCAGAATATAATGCAGCCTCTATATATAGGAAGCCTTTCTTTATCTTTACAAGAAAAAAGAAACTTAATGCTTATATAGAAGAGGAGCTCGAAACGCTCCAAGATGGCTGAACATTTGCTACACAATCTAGAAAGGTAAGAGAATATGCAAGTGATAGAAATGAGAGTGAAAATCAACTCTTCAATAACATTAATCCAAGCAACAGTATTGTTATTCCTGAAATAAACGTACTTGCGTCCCAATTTATACGCTGAGAAATTGATCAAATTGCCTTTGAAACATCATTTAATAAAATTATTTCTGAGCATGAAGCATTCTCTGAGATTCAAGATACATGAAGTAACATACTCTTAGAGCTTATTCCAAAAAAAGCTGTTTTTGATAGTATAGCATCGGGTGAACGAAATGAGATTGAGCAGATTTTACAACACCCAACGCAAAGAGATTTCCTCCAAAGAATACTAGGATTAGAATCAATAGATGAAAACAACAGGGAAATAATTATTACTTCTCTCATTTCATGAGAAGTATCAGAGCAACTAAAATATCAAATTTTTGAGATAAGTCTTGATGTATTTACAGATATAAATAATGCAGCTTTTGAGATACAAAACAATCGCAAAATAGATACTGCTATGTATAATACAGGGAAAACACTACAAAAACATGCTATTATTTCCGCAATAGGCTATGGGGCAACTATTGTAACTGCAAGCATTTTAACAGCGTGAACTTGAGCAATAAGTGCAGCATGAGTAATTGCGCTTTGAGCACTTGGTCTCTGAGGAAAAACATGAGCACGACGTTATGCAGAATATACAGATGCACATAATCAAGCAGAAAAAAGAATTGTAGCAGGTGAAAAAACTGATCTAAGTGGTAAAAATCATGGAAGAATTAGAAAAATGTTATGAAGGTTTCAGAAAAGTGATACGCAGCTCTACTGAACAACAAGAGATATTTCAGAGCATAATCAAAGACCTACTCGTGAGCAAATAGAACAAAATGATTCTACACAAGAACCAGATAAGAATTGAAAACAAAACGTACAAGAGAAATCAAGATGAGATACACTCAAACAGACTGTTTGAACTATGCACCATCACTTTATGCCAATTGAGAGACTTAATGCCAGATTAGAAAAGTTTCTCATGGGTCAATCCCTCAGAGACGATGAGAATACAGATAAAAACTGAGTAGCTATTGATGCTTACCTAGCACAAGGATTAGCGAGGCTCGATATGCATCGAGTTACAGGCCATAATTTTTTTAGAACCACCAAAAAATCGGAGACTATAGCCTCAACCGATCGAAAATGACATATGGAACAATCAATGTCAAAGTTGCAAAAAAATATTATCTTGGTATCACAAGCCAGATGAATACCACTTTGAGAAATAGTTATTAATGTTCCAGACTATGATTTCGAAGATTCAAACAATGCAAAAACTCTCAGAAATAGTAGAGTATATCTATCAGTTGTAAGCAAGCTTAACGCTGACCTCGAATTTGCAAATAGTCGATTTGAGAGTATTAGAAAAAGTACAAGTTTAAAAACTGCTGCAGTTACTTGAGGTATATATGCACTTACAAGTAGTCTTTTATGACTCTTAACACAGGGAACTGAGACAATTCAATGACAAAGTACTACTTACACGACTCCTAGCTGGACTACAACAACACCTGGAGGTCTAGACATAGATGCTAATATTGCTACCCAGTTAGAAGCGTCTCTTGGCACCACAAGATATCAAACTTTTATTAGTAATATACAATCTTCAACTGGACCTGAAACACTTTGGGAAACACTTACCCAAGATATTTTTAACAATAAAAATCTCTGAAATGATGCAAAAAATCAAATCATGACATTTATTCTCAACGCTACAGATGTGCAAGCAGGTATCACAAAACCTGAGCTGCTTATAGAGGCAGGAAATCAAGGTATATTTACTGATATAGCAAATAGTTCGTCACGAATAGATATCGTTATAGATAAACTTTCTGAGTGGGGCTATGGTAATGTTAACAAAACCTGGCTTATTGATACAATAACTGGTGTAAATAATGGAAGTATTACTATTTCAAGCCTTAATCCAACAGAGCAAACAAAGCTCTCAGAAGCTCTTTGGTGTTATGTTCATAGAAATGCAGCAGGTTGAGCGAAACCAATGCTTGAAGTATTTATGGATAAACTCCCTGATATAACAACTATTCACCCTGGTGAAGAAATCACTATTCCTGGTGAAAAAACAACTATCTCAACATCTGGTATTTGGTGAATATGATTTCCAAGCTGGAGAAATACCTTTCTCCCAGGAAAAGAAATTACAGAGACTTCTGTAGATGAAAATAAAGAGAGTTTAACTAACGATAATGATACAGATAGACAGAAAGAAGAAATAGCTGTATAAAAAAGAAGGAGTAAAATCCTTCTTTTTTTGCGTAAAGCTAGAACATATGATAGTCTATAAATATATATTTTTGACTCAATACATATGATACCTAGGACGTGAGCTGAAATTCTTCCAAACTCAGCTGAAAGCATAGAAACACTTGTAAAAGACATACCATGAGTTCGAGAAAGTCTTGTAAACTTATACTGAGAAGTAATCCTTTCACAGGCAGAAGCTGAGGCACTCAGAGAAGGAACACTCCCAGAAGCTAAACTTGCAGAACTCTATGAAGTACAAACAGCTCAGAGAGATGCTTTAGCATCGGAGCTCAGCGAAGTAGCAGCATCTCAAGCAACTCTTTGAGAAGCAATATCAGCATCAGATGCTGAATCTATGACAGCACAGGCTGAAGCTGCCGATCTCATATTAGCAATTGATGAGTGAGATGATACTCTCGTATGAAATAATGGGAATGATACGATTGCAAGAATAGCTTCTGGATCATGAATTTCCACAGATGTGGTAACAGAAATACGAGAAGATATAGATTCTGGTTTTGATATAATAAATTTTGCAGAAGAACATAAGCTTTTGTGAGCCCTTTTAAAGGGTTTTTTTGCTGTACTAGGCTGGCTTGGGTTCAATAATCCATTTGATATAAAAGATGAAATAGTTGAGGCTGCAGATACGATAGTAGACGATTCTATTATGAGAGATGAAGTAGGTGAAGCTTTACAAACTGCTTGAGAAATACCTGAACGCTTGAGAACACACCCAGCTCTTCAAGAAAAGTTAAATTCATTATTACAAGACCCAAATATTATAACAGCTGAGGAACTTCAGGCTATTCATGAAGCTGCAAACTGAGGAGAAATAGATATTTCTGTTATTAAATGAGCACTTTCAGTAGAAACATACGAACGTCTTATATCCGGTATATTGGAGGATTCAGAAATGAGCCTAATAATAAAAGAAATAATCATCTCTGAGGTATCTGAAAGTGTTATGGATGCATATCCTCATATAAACCTACGACCAGAATCAAGAGATCAGTTACAAATAATACTCAGAGAGCATCTTGGAGATAATTCGGCTCAGCAACTCGCGAGTGATTTTCTTTCTTGAGAAAAAGTAGGATTTTGAGAACTATTAGCTAGCGCACCAAGATATGCTCTGGATGCTACATGACTAATGATATCTCTAGTAGCCTCATGAGTAATATCAATTTCAGATATTGCATTAGATATTTGAGAGGATGTTGTAAATTTTACCTTTACTGCTACAGGATTAATCATTCCTGGTATATCTATTCCGGTGAATGATTTTACCGAAAAATTAGAAGAAATGGAAAATGTAGAAAGGTGAGTATTTTTAGCCGTTATGTATAGACAATCTGGACCATTTGTACGTCTTATTTCAAATGTGATGTGATGACTCACAAGAACAATAATAGATTGATTAAATACTAATTCTCTTGATATAAATAAATGGGATTTAGCATTTTGAAATGCTGATTCTAAACTTGCGAATTTCACAAAATTATCACAAGCAGTGTCTTGAGTTGAGTGAGCTAAAATTGGTGATGCTGTTAGTAATGGAGTCGAAGTCTTAAGAAAAAACTACCAGATTCAAGCCATTATGGAATCAGGAGAAGATATCCAAAATCTCACTGCACAGCTTAATGCATTAGACCCCGATATACTTGGTAACAACGTAGCAACAACTATTGATGATTTACGATCAATAGTGAAACAAAAAATCCTTATTCCCAGCGAAGAAGTATTTGATCTTTCAAGACATTTAAGTGGATATTTACCTGGGATTACTCAAGCCGAGGATACACTTACTCAAAGCATGCAGAATATTGCTCAGTATCAAAAAGCACGAGTTGGTAGAAACACTATTGCTCAAATATGGAACTATCCTTCTGGTTTGTTAGACGAATTACGTGTTGCTCAAAGAGGTGAGCGACTAGTATTTGAAGGACTAGACCAAGCTGGAGCGCTCAATAAAATGCAACAACTAAAAAAACTTGCAACAGAATTTCCAGACGTATTTAGACATACCCTAGGGGTTTTCCCTGAAATAGCATTTTTATGATTGGATATTACAATGCGAGACGATGATACTAGTATTCTTGAATCAATTAGAGATTCTCTTATTTATATGACAGGAATAATATGACCAATTAAACTCGTTTTTAGTGGTGGTGCACAATTGAAAGAATGAGAATTACAATGGTATAATTTTGCAGCAGCTGGTGCAGGAACTGTATTATTTGCTATGGATGCAATAAATGTTTGAAGAATAGCTTCGCAAGGTTGATGAGCGGCAAATATTACTACTAGAATCTGAAAAGAGGTAGTCTTAAGACCTATATCTAATGTTGTAAATGCAGGGGCACATATTTGAAAATTCTGAAGATGAATTTGAAGAGTAGCCCTTGGAACTGGAACTATAGATTGGGCATCGATTTCAAGAAGTATTAGAACTGCAAAAATACCAAAGAGATGAAAACTTGCTGCTTTAGCAGCCGCAGTAGTCGGTTGATACTATTTAGGAAGCGAGCTCCTATCTCCAGATATATCTGAAGAGTATCAAGCAATGATAGATGCTTGAGTTATTGATACTGAAGGAAATATCATAAACCCTGAAGAAGTAAAAACAATGATTTCCGAACTCTCAAGAAGAGAGAAAACAGCTCTTGCTGAAATAATAGTTTCTTCAAGTCTAGATGGTATAATTCCAATTGAATGAAATCTTGATATTTCTGTAGACGACAACACCGTGATTGTTAATGCTGAGAATAACCTTACTGGAGAGTGGGCACTTTCTCCAGAAGTAAGATCTTATTTTGCACAGCTTGGTCTAGAAACAAGATTTATATCTCATATAGTTTAATTTTAACAACAAACCCATGTCAGAAACACTACACAAAATAGATTTTTCTCAAGATACTCTCCCAGCAGAAGTAGATTTAGGAAATATAACTCCGGCCCAACAAGAAGCTATACGCAGGGTTTCTGCTAATCGAGATGCTACTGCTTATTTTACAGCAGCAGAGCTCACTGAACTCAAAGCTTTTATTGATTCGTGAGAGACTTCTACTGAGTTTGAAAACTTTCTTAGAACTCAGCTAGATGAGTGACTTGCTAGTTCAGATATCGCGTGAGAAACGGCTGAATATAATCAGCAATTAAATAGATTAGATGCGTATGCTCAAGATATACTTTTTGGGAGAAATGGAGTATTACAAAGCGTAACGGATTCTAGAGCACAAGACCATTTGGCTGTTGCATTTGCTAGTAGCTTAATAGGTCAATTAGCATCGAATCAAGCTATAGATAGTCAAGAGTTTGAGAGAATTGTGAATAATGAAAGTCCTGATTTTACAGCTCATTTAGTAACTAATCTATGACTCCTGCAAAATACTCCTGCCACAATTGAAGCAGGAGGAAGACAAAATATTATTTGTATGGACGTAGCAAGAGGCAGAAAGTTTTTTAACTGATTATTTGCTTGAGATTTTACAACGCAGCAAGAAATACAAGCCGAGTTGGAATCAGCTAATACAAGTGATGCTATTGAAGTTGATTTTACTAGTTTAGATTCAAATATATTGCCACAAATTGAAACTCTATTTCAAAGAGTAGTACAAGACTCTTCAACTGCGAAAAATGTGACTGATGCAGATACTTTTATAGCTCAAAATTCTCAAGAAGAGGGCTGATTTGTAAATGATTTAATCAGTGGAGTAGGTAATAAAATTGGGGGATTATTAGACAGTATTGCTAAACTATTTAAATATATTGCGTCTATATTTTCAAAGTGAGAGGAGTCTCATGTCCAATCAGCTGCAACAGATTTTCAACAACAATCTACTACAGTCATAGAAGTCCCAGAAGAAGATATAAATGAAGCTTGAAATTTCTTTCGAGCACATAATACAATAGTCGTTGATTGAATTCCTGCAAGTGCATTTCAAGAATTATTTTCAAATCCTACTACAATCTCAGAAGATGCTAAAAGTATTGTAGAGCATATACCACTCATGAGTGATCAGGGAGATATATCTGTAAATCTTTGATCTATATTTATTGAAACTATGCCTGATAAACATGATAATGCCATTCAAGTTCCGAAAATTCAAAGATTCATGCAAGAGATGAGTCCAGATTTTTCAATTTCTAATCCTGATGGAAGTATAAATACAGTACATTTACAGTTACTCATAAATCAGTATCAGAATTTTACGATTTGGAAAATAGATAAAGAGGAAACAGATGAAGCGTTACTCTTTCAAACATATTTTGCAATCGCTTAATAATTGCCCTCCAAAAAAATATATGCTACACTTAAAGTATATATTTTTTTATTGCAAGATATGTCACTAGATGCACCAATTCAAATTGATTTATCTCAGGATAATGGCTGGGATTCATTAGATGACAGCCAACTAAGCTCTCAAGAAAAAGAGCTACTAGCACAACAATTTAGCGAAGAAACTCAAGGAATAATATACTTCACGCAACAAGAGCTCCAAGATTTTAAGGATATTTTAAAGTCAGAACTTCCTGAAATAGTGTCTGCTGAGTTACAAGATTTTACTCAGGAACAAATGTTAGAATGACTCAGCTCTTCTGATATACTCTCTGAAAACGAGGTATTGAGCTCAGAAAATATGGATAAACTTGATGCTCAGTCGCAAGTTATTTTATTTTCAGAGTGAGGTGTTTTTGAAGGCATGAATATTTCCCCAGTTGCTCAAGATCACATGTCGGTTGCTCTTAGTCTTAGTATTATACAACAAATTTCTAGTAATCCTGATATTTCTGTAGAAGATATTCTCTCCATGCTCTCAGGAGAAAATGAAGAGCTAATATGAAAACTGGAAGAAAAAATATTAGGTCTTAGAGAACTTGTATCTTGAATTGTAAATCAAGAAGATGACATGCATGCCAACTCTTTAGATATCGCTGGAAACGGAGAGAGAAATTATTTATTTATGCAAACAGAAAAATGAGTTGAATTCTTTAATAGTCTCTTCTCTGAAGAATTAAAACCTAATGATATTGAATCTAAAATTGAGTCTGAGAATATAGATGAATCGGAAACTATGCCCGAATGAATAGTAAATAATCTTTCATGATTTCAAATTACAGCAAATGATAATATTTCAGATATATCTCGGTCTGTCCAAAATGCTGTTTTAAATGCACCACCTGAGCAAGTTAGAAATATTAGAGAACAACTTCAGGAAGATTCATCTGGTGAAGAATTAACAGGAATTGCTAAATTTATACATGATCTATTAAAAGGAATATTTGATGCTATTAGTAGCATTTCATCAGAAAACAGTGACTGAGATAGTGTAGAGAATCCAGAAATCTCATCACTAGTCGAAAGCTCACAGGAACAAAATCCAGATTTATCTTCTCAACTACAAGAAATTAGAATTCCTAATTTTGATCTTTGACCATTATTGTCAAATCCAGATAATATAATCCAAATTCAATCTATTTTAGAAGATCTCGATCCTAGAACAACAGCTCAACAAGAATTTGAATGATTATTTTGAGCAGATAATAGATTTTCTCAAATTTCAACAATCTTTCAAAACAACAATGAAGCTTTTCCTAATGACTTAAGTCATGCAGATAGATTTATGACTATTTTGAAAACATATAATACATACAGAAATGACCCTGATGTTGCAGGAAAAACAGACGATAGGCCGACTTGGCATGCTTGGTCACAACAACATGATTGGACTCAAAATTAACCTTGCCACTTCTCAAATATCACTACAATAGCTAGAAATAATTTCTAGCTATTTTTATATGTTACTTACAGATTTCGATTATCACCTTCCACAGGAGCTCATAGCGCAGTCACCTGCAGAGCCTCGCGACTCAGCAAGGTTACTTCATTTTAAAAAAACCAGTGAAGTACTAGAAGATAAAATATTCTCTGATATTGCTGATATGCTCTGAAAAAATGATGTCTTAGTAGTCAATGAAACGAGAGTCATAAAAGCTCGTCTCAAATGACAAATAGTCTGAAGTGACAAAGATTGTGAAATATTTCTCCATACTCAAATTTCCGAAAACTCTTGGGATTGCCTCGTATATCCAGGAAAAAAGCTCAAGCCATGAACAAAAGTTAATTTTAAAAACTCAACTCTTGAGTGAGAAATAATTCAAACCTCTAGCAAGTGACGAATAGTAAAGTTTAATCTTGCTGGAAGTGAATTTTTAGATGCAATAGATTCCGTATGAGAAACTCCTCTTCCTCCATATATAAAGGACTCTAATTCCCCAGATGAGAGATACCAAACAGTCTACAGTGATACCCAAAAATCTTGAAGTGTTGCAGCTCCTACAGCTGGGCTCCACTTCACTCCAGAACTTATGCAAAAACTAGAGGAAAAATGAGTAAAAATTGAAAAAGTATGTCTCCATGTAGGACTCGGGACATTTATGAATGTCGAAGTAGAAAATATAGAGGATCATGATATGCACTCCGAGCAAATATATATTTCTTCAGAAGTTTCTGATAGACTCAATGCCTATAAAACAGAGTGAAAAAGAATAATTGCCGTAGGTACTACGAGCGTGCGAACTCTTGAGAGTTTTACTAATGAGCAGTGAATCTTAGAGTCAGGAAGTCGTGATACAAATATTTTTATCTATCCTGGTTATCAGTGGAGATTTGTAGAAAGTATTATTACAAACTTTCACCTTCCAAAATCTACCTTACTTATGCTTGTATCAAGCTTTATCTGAGATGATAATAGAAAAAGAGTCTACCAGCATGCAGTAGACTCCAAGTATAGATTTTTTAGTTTTTGAGATGCGATGTTTCTTGAGTAATTAACTATGTCCTTGGTCATTTTTTACTGTTCACATTATCCTTGCTCTCTCAGCAAGCTGTCCTTGCTCTACCTCTCAGAGTTTTGCTTGCTTTTGTTCTTTTGAGCCTCAACCATAGAGTGAATCCCTATATCTATCTACTAAGTTATTGATATATCTTGAGCTCTTCATTGGATGAGGAGAGTAAGTCATATCAAAGCTCGGAGATGATCCAGAAGTCATAATTCTCAGTGTCCCAAAATCAAACAGATTTGCAAGGAGTCATTTTGTTTCAATTGATACTTCTTGGACTTTATCAAGTGTTGTTTCACCTACAGCTCTGTTAAGAAACGTTTTTTGCTCTACACAGACAATTCTGTTATTAGTAAAGATAAATACATCCAGCTCATAATTTATCCAACTTACATAAAGAAAGAGTAAATAATACATCCAAAAAATTGAAAGTATCAAAATACTCGTTGCAATTAAACCTAAAGTGGCTAAAAGTATCAATGATAGGAGTAATCCTCATAATGCATAAACAGCTAAAAACACAAACGCTATCCAGTGTCTTCTCAGTACTATATCGACCTTTTCACCTGTTCGAAGATTTTCTAGTTTTACAGCCATGCTAGGTATAATATTAACTAATATTTGGTTTTTTTATATAGAGTGGTGCGATTCTTATGGCATCATCAAGAGTAATATTTTTTAGAACTGTTTTATAGTCTATATCACTAGCTAGTGATATTTCTTTTGAAAACCGATCGGTGCTTGTGTCTCAATATATTTGTTTTGATTCACAGCTTCCTTCAAAATCACTATTACTCATCACACTAATTATATCAGATTTACTAAATTTTACAAATAGGTCACGTTTTGAGCTCGATTTTACAATTGGATAGTTATTAAATAGGTCAAAAAAATTAACACTGGTCAATTTAATATTTTTATAGGTATAAGCTAAGGTATTAACTACTAATGAAATAGTACGTATTCATGTAAAGCTTCATGGCCCCGCAACACATATAATATTTTCTATATCTTTATAATCTACTCATTGAGAAGCTAAAAAAATATCTATGATAGGAATTGTTTGAGTTGATTCATTTCATGAAATCTGAAACTCATCTGAGGCTATGATATTTTTGTTATTATCAAGCAGCGCAACATATCACTGTGATGAAACTCAGTTAAAAAAAAGATACATGTATTTAAGTTAGAAATATACATAAATTATATCTCTTGCTTATTTAGAGTAAAGAAGAAATTGTATATTTAAAGAGCAAAAGTATAATTTATGTATCTCCCCCCTTTTTTCTATAAAAGGGGCTTTAGCGCGTAATATCCTTAAATGCAAATTCTCAAAAAACATCATCACTACTCACACGGTTGAGAGTATTTTTCAAAATGTATGCTTTTACATACTACCTTGCAAAACTCTTGAGGTTTTATACATATAATTTCCGGAGAAAGTGAATACAAAAAATACAAAAAAATAGCTGATGAATTTACGATTCCGTATTTTAAGCTTGAGAGTCTCCATGACATAAAAACTTTAGAAAATAATTGATATGGAATCTATGTGCTAGTAGTAGACCATATCACCCAAGAAGTATCTAAAAGCTTAGTAAAGGAGCAAATACATATAGAAACTGGTATCGATTTTGACATGCAAGAACTTATGAAATCACTTCAAAATATCGGATATGAATTTCACGAATACAAAAAGCCTGGGAGTTATATGAGATCATGAGATAGTATACATATTTATTATCCAAATGGAGAATCCCTGACTCTCAGCTATTGGTGAGATGAAATAGAAAGTATAAGTGACTCTGACTGACAAGTATATGACAATGTTAAACTGTCAAGTATATGAGAATTTACACCAGATGTTAAAAACAATATAACACTTTTAGAAATAATTGAGCAAGCCTGACTTCACTGCGTTTTAGATTCTCTACAATTTCATCATCTCTATGAGACACTTATCTCTTCACCTATTTCATGGACAAGTATCAATATACTCTCAAATATGGAGGAGGGAGTAAAATCTATAAATCTATGAATAAAAAAACCTTTCATTGAAAACATAGAGGATTTAAAAGATATTCTCGGAAATAAATCAAACATATCGAAAATATTTACCAGGCATGGAAAAACACTTAAAGAATTTCTCAAGGATAATAATTTTTGACATATAGAGCTCGTAGAAGTAGGAACTCACCTATTAACAAGTTTTAGCTACAGTGAGAAAAAAAATACATATGTTTATATATGTGACGATATACTTCAAAAAATATTTATAAAAAGACGAGCTAAGAAAAATTTATCTGCAGAAATAGACCTATTACTCAAGATACAAAATGGTGACTACATTGTCCATATTGATCATGGAATATGAGTATTTGAAGGGATTATAAAGAAAAAACTTGGCAATATAGAAAAGGAATACCTAGAAATTTCTTACAAGGAAAATGATAAGCTCTTTGTTCCAATAACTGAGGTTCATAGAGTTTCAAAATATATTTGAAGTGAAAATCCAAGCCTCACTCCACTCTCTGGAAAAGTTTGGGAACGAAAAATCCAAAAGGTTCATGAAGACATTAGAGAAATTGCAGAGTGAATACTCCAAAACTTTGCAGAGAGAAAACTCAGAGTTTGAAATGCGAGCATTATAGACAGTGGTAAGCTTGAAAAATTTCAATCAGAGTTTCCTTACAGCTATACTCCAGACCAAGACGCAGCCATTCATGAAATATTTGAAGACATGAAAAGCGACAAAAACATGGACAGACTCCTGGTAGGTGATGTAGGTTTTTGAAAAACAGAAGTAGCATTCAACGCGGCTTTTGCAGCGCTATCTAATAATAAACAAGTATTATTTATTTCTCCACTCGTAGTACTCGCTCATGAACACTATGATAAAACTATCGAGAGGTTTCTGGAACTCCCCTACAACATAGAAGTACTCACAAGACTACAAAGTCAAAAACATGCGACTCGCGTACTCAAGTGACTCGCAGATGGATCTGTTGATATGGTAGTTGGAACACATAGACTCCTCTCTGACAAACTGATTTGTAAAAGACTCTGACTCATGATAGTAGACGAAGAGCACAAGTTTTGAGTAGCAGATAAAGAAAAGATTAAAAACATAAAGTCTGATATCGATATACTCTCTCTCAGCGCTACCCCAATACCTCGAAGTTTAAACTTAGCCCTTTCATGAGTGAGAAGTATCTCACTACTCAAGACTCCTCCAGGAGGAAGAAAATCAATTGAGACATCTGTCCTTCGCTTTAATGAAAAACTTATACAGGATGCTGGAAAACGTGAATTTGAAAGGAATGGTCAAATATTTTTTGTCCATAATAGAGTGGCAACTATAGAAGTCATGCGTAAAAAACTTGAATCCCTATTTCCAAAGAAAAAAGTCATTATCACCCATGGACAACTCCCTGGTGAAGAGCTTGAAAATAGAATTCTCGACTTTAAACACAAGAAATATGACATACTCCTCTCTACTACTGTTATTGAAAATGGAATTGATTTCTCTAACGTAAATACAATTTTTATAAATGAGTGTCAACAATTTGGTATATCACAGATTCATCAACTTAGATGAAGAGTCTGAAGAAGTGACAAACAGTGATACTGTTATCTTCTCTATAAGCGAGAACAATTAGATGGAGAAGCTGCAAAGAGAATACAGACCATAGTAGACTATAGTTATCTTTGAGCTGGGTTTGAACTCGCGATGAAAGACTTAGAAATTCGTTGAGGATGAGATATACTTGGTATCAGACAAAGTGGACAGGCAAAAGAAATTTGAGTATCTCTCTTTTTGAAAATGCTAGAGGAAAAAATATCAGATCTAAAGCAGCAAAAATTAGAGCAAGAAACTCAAACAACAAAATCTACTGCAAAGAAACTTATTCAGGTAGATACAAAAATAGATCTCATGATATCAGCTGGAGTTCCAGATGAATATTTTCTCTCAGAAACTGACAAACTCAACTTTTACAGAGAGATAGAGCTAATACAAAACAAAGAAGATCTAGACTACCTCAAAGAAAGCTTCTTTGAAAACAGTAAAAATAGTGAAATCCCTGAACAAACGCAACATTTATTTGAGCTGCTAGAGTGTCAGATTTATTGCCAAAAGCATCTCATTAACAGTATCAAAAGAATCTGAGTAAACTATCAAATCACATTTGATCCGAGAGCTGATATAGAGGTACTTAAAAACTTCCTGAAGCTTGACAGTGAAGTAAAATTTGCAGTTACAGATGCACATCGTATAAGAACACCCGTAAAAGGTTTTGCAAACGATGGAATATTCATAAAATATGTCTTGCGGCTTTTTGCTGGAAAGATATGAAATCCAAAAATAAAGTTAGTAAGAAAATAAATTTAATTCATAAATATAATATGATGAAATATACACTTAATATTCTTTGCCTCTTAGCTCTTGCAGCGCTTGTGAGCTGTACTCCTGGAGCTGATACTCAGCCAACAGAAGTTAATAACGATACTGCTGTTGAAGAAACAAATAATGAAGCCCTCAGTGATGAAACTGGTAGCGTCGTACTCGAACTCCAAAATCCATCTCCACTTGCTGGTGAAACACTCAATTTTGATGTAAAAATCGAAAAAATAACTAAAGCAGAAGGAAATACTCAAGAAGATACTGTAGAAGTAAATGATGACATAGAAGTAAACTATGTAGGTACTCTTGATGATGGAGAAGAGTTTGATAGCTCGTATACTAGAGAACAAACACTTCCATTTACTGTAGGTATTGGTCAAATGATTACATGATTTGATGCTGGTGTAGTAGGAATGAAACTTGGTGAAGAAAAAACTCTCGTATTAGCTCCTGAAGAAGCATACGGTCCAGCCACTATTAGAGAATCAGTAACTATCGCAGAACTCAGAGAATTTGTAGGTCCAGAGTTTGAAATCGGTGTTGGAGCAGTTATTCCAACAGCTGGAGGAGATGCTACTATCGTTGAACTACAAGACTAATAATTATTTAAAACAAGACATATACATGGCTGAACTAACAGGAAGCGTTGTAATAGACGTAAATCATGCTCTTGCATGAAAAACTCTCATATTTGATATGGAAGTAGTTAAAATAAAAAAAGGTAGTGGAACAGATGCTAAAACAGTAGAAAATGGTGATGCTATAGAGGTACACTATACTGGAACTCTTGAAAATGGTGAAAAATTTGATAGCTCACGAGATAGAGGTGAAACTCTTCCATTTACTGTAGGAGCTGGGCAAATGATTCCAGGGTTTGATAAAGGTGTAGTAGGAATGCAAGAGTGAGAAGCAAAAGTACTGACTCTAGAACCAAAAGATGCCTATGGAGAAAGAGATGACTCAAAAATGCAAACAATTCCTAAAAAAGATCTAGCCAGCTTTACAGCAGCAGGAATAAAACTTGAAGTAGGTGAAAAACTTCCAACTCAATATGGAGAGTTTACTATCGTAGAAGTGATAGACTAAGACATCACATAACTTAAAAAGACCACTATTTGTAGTGGTCTTTTTAGTATGTTAGTATTCTGTAGGATTTGCTCCTTTAATTTCTTGTAGATAGCGAGCATTAAAATTAAACAACTTAATTAAAAATTCATTGGAAACATTGTTTCAACTTGCATAGATGACTTTTAAATTTTCCATGTTATTCAAAATATTAAAGTCTTCTTCATCAAGCATATTATTCGAAACATCTATTGATACTAATCAAATTAAGTTATCAATTGCTTCTAGTGACTCTAAGTCATTATTAGCAAGATTAATATGCTTAATCTGAGAGGGAAACTTTATATCATTGAAATAGGTAAAGCTATTATTATTCGCAACCAAACGGGTTAAATTTGGATAGTCTGTAATATTTAAAACATCTATATCATTGTTTGATACATTCATGTTCACAATCTCTGTATCTCAGTTGAGTCAATTGAGACTCACAAAGTCACTCAGTCACATACTAGAGAGATCTACTACCCTCTTATCGCTTGTGTATTTTGTCATAAAAACTTCACTCGTAAGCTCTGATTGCTCATCAGAAGAGCCTTTTGAACATCAAATAAGCAAGAAAACACAGAGTATAGCAAGTAATATTTTTTTCATTTTATATTTAAAAAATTGTATTGTTCAGATTATATAGAAATATTTTTCAGTACAAAAAATAAGCACAAAAAAACACCCACATATAAATATGTGGGTGTTTTTAAACTATATAAATAGTATTAACTTTG
Organism: Candidatus Altimarinota bacterium; assembly: GCA_020629795.1. Classification (GTDB taxonomy): domain Bacteria; phylum Patescibacteriota; class Gracilibacteria; order BD1-5; family UBA6164; genus JAACSU01. Next base: position 265,061 of record JAHDCR010000001.1, on the reverse strand, counting down.
AGTATACAAGACTCTAACTAGTTAGAATTAGCGTATTGTCCAAGATCAAGAGTATTTTCAAGTTTAGTAGAAACAGGTGTTCCAGCGTTATTAATATCGTAAGTTACACCGTTAGTAGCAAGTCTATATATAGCTTCTGCTGCACTAGCAACTTCTATTCTATATATTTCGTTGTCATTACCGATTGAATCAGCAGTAACAGTGATAACTGAACCAACATTTGTACCGATTGAAACACCGTTACCGTTAAATACAGTAATGTCTCCATCAGCAGCTGTACCAGAAGATACTACAAGAGTAAGAACTTCTAGCTCAGCTTGTACAGCATCACCAGCAACATTAGTATTATTTCCACCATCAACTACGAGTCTTAGCTCAGCAGTTTGATCATCAGTACCAAAAGTACTAACAACAGATGGAGTAACTACAGCAGCAACTATATCCATAGTTCTACTTACAACAACTCCTGAATCACCGTCAGCTGTATCTTTACCTGATTCAACACCTTCAGCATCAGAAAGAACTAATTGAGTAACAGATAAACCTGTAAGGTTTTCACCAGTTTCATCATCACCGATATTAGCAGTGTTGAATTGTAGAGCAAGCTCTGCAGTTTGTTCTGGTATAATAAGGCCGTCAAGATTTTCAAAAGTAATCGTAGTATCTGTGATATCAGAGTTAGAGTTTGTTTCAATTGCAACTCCGTTTAATAGGATTGTAGCAGAAGTAACAGTATCTCTCAATGCTCCAACACCAGCAAAACCAGCGATAGTAAATGTAGCAGTTTCTACATCAATCTCTTCATTATCAGCTCTTACATCAAATGAAGCAATGATAGCTGAATCACCAGCAAGAGCTAGTTTATCAAATTCATTATCTTCGTTAGCAGCATCAAGGTTAACAGTTACGATAAGCCCCGCTTCATTAACAGTAAGTTGTCTTGCAGAAGCAAGTGGAAGAGATGCAGAAACATCAACTTCGTCATTTTCATCATCATCAATACTAATATCAGTAACACTTACAGTATAGTCTGATCCGTTAACAGCATCAACACCATCAACAAATGAAACAGTAACAACAAATTCAGTTTCACCATTAGCAGCAATAATAACATCTTCCATTCTATCAAATGTTACATCACCTCCTGTTCCGATATCAGAACCTGATTCTCTATCGAGAAGGTTAGCATCAGAAACAGAACCTTTGAAAAGTTTTACTTCAGAAATTTGTTGATTCGTAGCAGCTGATCCATTAGCATCAATCTGTACAGTAATTTCATCAACAATAATTTCAGAAACTTCTTCAGCTTCTACTTCGAATTGAAGAGCAACTACATCATCAGCACCTCTAACAACATCAGTGTCAGAAAGTGGAATAAGTGAGATTTGTGCACCTGACTCAGATCCATCAATAGTATTGAAAGAAAGAGTAGAAGGTGTTTTATCAGTAACTTCTTCGTCGTCAGCAGTTTCAACAACTACAACGTCGTTAGCAACATCAACTGTAAGGTCGATAGATACATCAGCGAAGTTATCAATATCCTCAGCAGTATCAGCTCTAATAGACCATGAAGTAGTTCCTTCTGGAAGAATTACATCAATATTGTTATCAGAGTAAACAGCAGAAGTAACATCACCTGAAGTAGTAACAGTACCAGCTCTTAGTTCGTATGAAGAACCTGTTTCTTCGTTATAAAGCTCTACGTCATCAAACAGTTCAATTACTGTAAGAGAACCAGTAGCAGATCCAGTAAGATTAGCTGTACCTCCGTTATCTATCTCAATTTCAACTCCAAATGATTCCATTTCTAGTTGTTGTCCAGATATGTTAGTGATTTTTACACCACCAAGTATTACATTATCTTTATCTTCTCTAATTTCATCGTTTTCAGCATCAACTTCAACGAAAGTTAATTCACCTGCTTCGATAGTAATTTCACCAAAGTTTCCTGATCCAGTAACAGTAGAAATATCTACTGAAGCACCGAAATCAAACTTAGTAGAGTTAGCAGTAACGTCGAGTTTTTCATCGATATTAAATGAGATTTTATCTCCAGCTCCGTCTACAACGTCAGCTCTTACAGTGAAATCTTCTGTTCTATCTTCTTCTATAAGAAGTCCTCCAAGGTTAAATGTAAGGTAGTCACCTGACATCATAGAAGTAGTAGCTACTACTTTATTACCCATTACAAGTTCAAAGTTCATTAGATCATCTTCAGCATCTGAAGATCCTTCAAAAGTTACAGAAATAAGTTCTACATCTTCGTCTGAATCATTTTCAATTTCAAATTCAAAGATATCAGCAGCAACTTCTCCAAGATTTGGATTAGAAACTGAACCTCCAACTGTGAATTCTAATGATGGAGCATTTACAGAACCTACTCTCATAGTAGCACCTCTAGCACCAAGACCAGAAACCTCTGAGTTAGCAACTACGTCAACTATTTCAAGAGCAAATTCATCACTTTCTGCCAATAAGACAGGAGCAACATCTACAACAACCATAAGTGTTTCTGTTTCACCAGCTTCAATTACGATTCCACCGTTATCAAGATTGATTTGAGCAGTAGTATCGTTGTCTTGGTTATCTGATTTAGCGTTAGAAACTCTACCAGCCATAGTAAATATAGCGAGATTTTCTAATGTATCTTCATCTGAAAGACCTGTTCTTTTAACAGAAACTTGACTTACAGTAACATCAGAAGAACCAGCAGTAAAGTCGTAAGCAACAACTGCAAGACCATTTACTCCACCAGGAATAGTAGTAGAAGCAGGAGTGCTAGGAGAAAGACTTACTTGAAGAGAAGATCCAGCAGGAACTACAGGAGTTTCTGTTTCACCTTCAGCTTCTTCAGTACCTTCATCAGTACCTTCTTCTTCACAGATACCTAGAAGGTCACATAGTGGATCTTCTGTAGCAACTTCGTCATCCATGTTGATAGCTTCAGCAGCCCATACAAACATTTCAGCTCTAGTAGCAGGAGTATCGTAGTCTGAGAATGAAGTAGCGATTCCCATAGAAACAGCAGCTTCTACGTAACCAGCTCTCCAGTCAGCGTTATCATCTCTTTCTAGATCCATTCCTTGGAATACCATCTTAAGAGCTTCGATTTTTGACACAAGGTCATCTGGTCTGAATGATGCGTTAGCAGCAACAAGACCGTTAGCTAATGCAGTTTCAGCATATTTACATGCCCAATCAGCAGAAGTTAGGTCAGAAAATTGACCTGAACAGTTATCAACAACAGCAACAGATGAAAGATTCATCATTACTTTAACAGCTTCTTTTCTAGGAAGATTGTCTCCAAGTCTGTAATCAGCAGGATTAGCAGATTGGTCTACAACTACTCCAAGAGTAGCAAGCTGATTTGCTGCTTCCACTCCAGAGAGTGCAGCAGAAACTCCAGCTATTGGTGATACCATAGAAAACACTACAGCAAGACCAGCAACAGCAGAAGTAGCTTTTTTAACAAAAGTACTCATAAATATTACGAGTTACAAAATAAAATCAATGTTCTCACAATGCACGGTTAAAGCCTTAACCCGTAGTCGTAATGCGCACAACTAGGGAGTACAATATTTTACCTATATATAGTAAAATACTAAACTCCCTACTCGTGGCTAATCGAATAACAAATTAATGACTTAAAAGTCTCGGGTCATATTAAGGACCGAAATTACGCGGTAAATAATATACTATTTATCTTCTAACGCAAACTCCTGACAGCTCGTTTCACCATTTCTTCACACTATTCACGGTATCTTCAGATTTCTTCACATAAAAAATAGCTATTTATAAGGAAAATAGCTATTTATATAAAATTATTGAGTATTAACTTTGTGATACAGTATCAGCTAAGTTCATAATAGGTTGCATTATTGCAATCGCTATAAATCAAACTACCACAGCAAGAAATACGATGATAAATGGTTCTAAAAGCTTATTGATAGTCGCTGCCATATTATCTACTTGCTCATCATAAAAGTCTGCTACTTTAATGATGACACTATCAAGTTTTGCTGACTGCTCTCAAACCTGAATCATTTGCACCATAATATCTGGAAAGAGAGGATCCCCCTCAAGTGATTCCCACATCTTCATACCTTGTCTTACATCTTCTAAGAGAAGTAGTATTCTTTGTCTATAAACCTCATTTCACACAGCGTCAGAAACAATTTTAAGTGACTCTACTACTGAAACTCATGACTCCATGAGCCCAGAAAATACACGAGAAAATTTTGAAAGCACCACCTTTTGAGTAATAGCACCAAAAATTGGTATTTTTAGGACATATTTATCAAAGTTATATTTTCATGCTGGTGTTTTTTTCCACAGCAATATTGATATATATCCTGCAAACAGAGCAAATATGATTAAATACCAGTAGTTAACAAACATATCAGAAATGAATATAAGTGCTTTTGTACTTCCTGGAAGAGCTGATTTATCATCAAAGATTTCTAAGAGCTTTGGAACCACTATAATCATCATAACCATGATTACTCATACTACCACCACCATAATCATAGCTGGATATATAAGAGCTGATTTCATTTTTCAGGAAACAGATGCCATTTTTTCTACTTGATCAGCAAGTGATGTCATAACCTCATTGAGTTTTCAGGTTTTTTCCCCAGCTCTTATAACCCCTATTTCTGACTCATCAAATGAGTTAGGATATTTATCCATACATTCAGATAGATTTTTTCATTCTTTAAGAGAGACTACCATCTCTCCAAGTACTTTTTTAAAAGCAGGATTCTTTTCTTGTTTTTCGAGAACTGCTACTCACTTAATCAGTGACATACCAGCGTTGAGCATAGTAGACATCAGTCTATAAAAGATAATTTTTTCTTTTACTTTTATCTTTTGAAAAGAAGCAAAAACATCATTTAGACGAGTCATAATATCTCTACTCTCAGGCTTTTTTTTATCACCCTCAAGTATTGCATCATCTGAAACAACCTGAGGTTTTATTTCCTCTTCTCATAATATTATTATATCTTCCATAATACTGGTTAACTATAAATTATTCTTCATTTTGTGTTTTAGACACTCTGTATACTTCTTCAAGTGTTGTCTGTCATTGAAGCGCTTTGATGATACCATCTTGCTCTAGAGATATCATTCCATCTTTTATGGCTTGTCTATTAATATTGAATGCAGAGTCTCATCTAAGGATCATATCTTTAACTCATGGGCTTATTTCTAGCATTTCATACATACCAACTCGTCACTTATATCCGTTTCATCCACAGGTATCACAACCTACAGCCCTATAAAATACTGGAGATTTCATCTTATCAGCTCCAACTCGAGATAAAAGCTCTTCTTTTGGAGTTACAGACAAGGCATGTTTAATATTTTGAAGTGTAATTTTGTCTATCTCACTCAGTGGCATCACCTGTTTACAATCATCACAAACACGTTTCACAAGTCTTTGGGCAATTATTATATTGAGTGAAGCTGGGATAAGAAATGGCTGTACTCACATGTTTAATATTCTGGTAATGGTTTCTGCTGCATTGTTTGTATGTATTGTCGACAATACCAAATGTCATGTCAAAGATGCTTCAATAGCAATATCAACAGTTTCCTTATCACGCATCTCTCACACCATAATGATGTCCGGATCTTGTCTCAAAGCAGTTCTCAGTCCATAAGCAAAGGTATATCAGATTCACGGCTTTACCTGACTCTGACTAATACCGTCTACTTGGTTTTCGACAGGATCTTCAAGCGTCATAATATTCACATCCGGGTCATTGAGCATAGTGAGGATTGAGTAGAGCGTAGTAGATTTACCAGAACCGGTAGGTCCACTTGTCAAAATTACCCCATTAGGTAGTCCAATAGCCTTTTCTAATAGTACTTTATTTTTTCACTCTATACCTAATTTTCATAGCTCAGGAATCTTTTTACTTTTGTCCACGATACGCATAACAATCTTTTCTCCATGAACGGTTGGAAGTGTCGAGACACGTAGATCAAGTGGCTTATTTAAAATGGTCTGACTTATACGTCCATCTTGAGGAACCCTTGATTCATCAATCTTGAGCTCTGAAAGAATTTTAAATCTCGCAATAATACCAGAGTGAAGAAATGATTGATACTCAAGTATTTCACTCAATTCTCCATCAATTCTATAACGTAGCCTCACAAAAGAACTCAGTGGTTCAACATGTATATCTGATGCATCTCAAAGAACTGCCGCCAAAATAATCATATCACAGATTTTCTGTATATTATCTCATTTGTAGACTAGTGTCTTCAGTTCTTCTAATGTTGAGTTGTAATCCATAAATTATTTTAATAGTATTTCCATCTGCTCATCATATGAGCTTTTCATCTTTTCAAGTTGTTTATTATACTCTGTTGCCGTGTTGTAAGTCTTTTCAATATCTTTTCCTTGTACACTTTCTTTTTTCAGTAAAGTCATATCTTTTTCTAATTCCAAAATCAAAGTTTCAAGATTTTGTAAGCCTTGAATAGCTGTTAACTCTGCTGATGTAGTATATTTATACTTTTGAGCAACAAATTTTTGCGTCTGTTTTTTCAATTCTGCAGAAAATTTCGTATATTGTTCAAAAAGTGTATTGATATAAGATTGCATTTTATAACCAGGAACTCAGGCAACATAAAATTGCAACTCTACTTCTAACTCATATTTTTCCTTTCACTGAAGCGTTTTCATAGCATAAACAAGTGAATCAGTTGTTTTAACCGATGAGTTTGGGTATTCACTTACAGATAGAGAAGTTATATCAGCTAGCTGATTCTCATATATGTTGTACTCTCACTGTGTATCTGCCCCTTCGATACGCTTTGTAATAAATCAATCATTGAGAACCTTAAATCAATCATCTCAAATTTCTATAGAAGCTACATTTTCAAAATAGTGGAGAAAATCTACTATATCAGATTTTCTTCACACTAAGTTGAATGCTAGAGGAATTGCATATATATTTTCCTGGAGTAGGTTTTTTCTCACTTCTTGAGATGTATTTTGACTAGCATCTATATTAATCAGATTTCATACACCGATATCTCACTCATAGCTCAAATTAAAACTATGAAGTAAGTTTTCGATATAATTAATAAAATAAAAATCTGTTAAAGCTTCATTTTCATATGACTCACTTTCTAAGGAACTATCTCAAAACACAGAATTTCAAGAGTTATTATTGCTGTTATAGGTTGGGAGAATCGTGTTAAGGTTTCTATCCTTTTGTATATAATCTTCTGAAGATTTACTTTCGGCAATACCAGCCTTGAGACTCTCTAGTAGAGCATCATGTCTCTCTTCTCAATTACTGATAAAATAAGAGTTGTAAAAATCTTCTGATACATTTCGTAATAGCTCCTTTGTATAATTTGAATCATCAATTTCTCAAACCCTAGTTTTAAACTCTGAAAATGAAATTCAAGTAACAAGTGTCGTGTTATATTTTTCATATACCTGCGCTAACTCTTGTTTTTTTTCTTGTATCTCAACAAGCTTTGGATATACAAAAATAGCAAGGGTTAAGAGTAATATAAGAAAGAATACTCATCAAAAAATCGCTGATTGTATAATTCACTTTTTTATTCTTTTTGTAGTTTTCATAATATATATTAATTAATTTCAAGTTCAGTTATTTCAGCATAGCGCAAACTAAATTGGAAAATAGTTTTACGTGTATATGGTCCAGTAGTAGCCTCTGAAGTATAGTATTCAGGCTTGTCAACTACAGTAAATGGACTGTCTCAATACTGCTCAAAGAAATTGATAAAACTACTTGCTTTAGATATAGATGTACCTCATCCAGGCATAGTTTTAAGAAATGTATTGTCTACATTTAAGATATCACCATTCCAATCAGAAGAGAAACTATCACAGCTCATTGAAATTATATCATTCTCTATAGTAATATTATAACATGTAATCTCTGATTTATCTACTGATGAAAACTTATCTTTCATAGCATCAAATTCACTCAGAATCTTCAATGGACGAAGCCTAGTTTCTCATTTTTCTAATAAAAAGCTCACTTTTTTAGATAGATTATAATTTTCTAGACTGTATTTGTCTCATAATAATGGGAGTATATTTTTGCTTTGAGTCACCAACAAATCATCTAGCTTCTTTGAATGTTCAGCAAGGGCTGGTGTAACTCAATAACACGTTCATGGATAGATATTCTCGCTTCACAGAAACAAGCTACATATAGGTGTCAAAAAGCTATACTGCGTTTTTACTTCGTTATTTTGAATATATATATAAGCAAAACAACCTATGATAAGCAAAAAAAATACAATATTAACTGTGAGTAAAATTCATCAAATCTTTTTTAGATAGTAGTATATATCTTTTTCACTATCTTTGTCTTTCTTTTCTAGCTCATTTTTAATCTCTTGTGAGTCAGTAAACTCATCAAATATATTTTCTGAATTTATATTTGTGCTATTGTCTCATGAAGTTTCTAGGGGCATAATTTAAATATTGAATTTATAATTACTTTTATAGTAACATAATGAGCATAATTAAACAATGTATTCCACTTTACAATCTGGGTATATTTTACTTTATTTATTTTGAGATAGCAAATCGAGAAGTTTATCACTTGTGGTGTACCTAATTTTGATATCATTTGGAAAACTTGATAAAAATCGTTCTCACCACTTTGTATTATAGATTCTATCGTCTAAAAACACTACGATTCAAGTATCTTTTTTAGTACGAATCAGTCTTCAAAATCATTGTTTTAATTTTAAAATAGACTTGGGAATAGCATACTGGGCAAAGCTATCTTTATAGAGCTTGCTACGTGCCATAAAAATAGGATCACTTGGAACGGCAAAGGGAATTTTATGTATAAGTAAGTATTGCAGATCTTGTCCAGGAATATCAATTCATTCCCAAAATGTATCTGTTCATAACATTATAGAATTAGCAGGATTTGCTTTAAAAAATTCTATTTGCTTATGCTTGCTACCACTAATTCATTGTGCCAGTAAATGAATTTTTTCTCTCTCGAGCTCTATCTTCAGATTACTATATACTTCTTTTATAGAGAAAAATGCAGTAAATAAAACAAGAGTTCTTCCGGAAACAATATGAAAAAATTTCCCTAAAAACTCTGTAAGTTTCTGCATATTATTTTTAACACTTCATAAGTCAGTAGGAATACAAAGCAGGGCTTGCTGAGCATAATCAAAATCTGAGGGGAGAACTGTTTTCTCAAAATCTTGAGTTTGAAGCGTTGCATCAATATATTCAAAATTTCATTCCATTTGTAGTGTAGCACTTGTTAAAGTAACACTTTCTACCTTTGACCATAGATGGGTCTTTAAAAACTCTCAGGGACGCAGCAGGGTAGTGTGTATTTGAGTTCCATAATTATCATCATGACTCATATAATAAATATTTTTTTCGAAATCTGGATTCAATAATACCTCTGATAAAAATTGTCTAAAAAATGTTATTTCTTGCATCTCTGAGGAGAAATGAATAGCTTTTTTCTCACCTTGTCAGATTATATCCAAACGAAATGATTCGAGATTTTCAGATACTTTTTGAGCTAGGAGTGGAACTTCACTATGAGATGTGAAGAAATCTTCACTCAACAATAAGTTTTTATATTTCGTATCAAGTTTAAAGTTTGAAAATATTTCTCATTCAACAACAGAAAATAATTCTGCACTATCAAATAATATTGATTGTTTATAAATAGATGATTTTTCTAGCTTTATATCATACTTGAGGAGTTTTTTTTCTATTTTTTCAAGAAGCTTTTGAAGCTTATCAAAAGATATAACTTTTTTAAGTGATTGAGTGACTATATCCTCGAGAGAGTGAGCCTCATCCAAGACTAAGTTCTTTACTCATCACAAGAGTGATCCATCTGAAACTAAATCCTGGAACAGAATGTGATTATTTGTGATAATGATATCAGAATTTTTGGCTCTTTTCCTCGCCTTGAGGGCAAATTCAATATCTTTATATGGGTTTGAGTCATCAAATATAAAGCTGTTTCAGGCATGAACATCACTTAAAAATCAAAACTCTTCACCATAAAACTGCAATTCATCTAATTCTCAAAATTCTGTTTCCATACTCCATAAAAATATTTTTAAGACAAATGAAACCTGACTAGTGGAACTGATATGTCAAGAGTGAAGAAACTCTAAAAAACTGGAGATTCAAAGATAATTTCTTTTTCATTTTAGTTTAGTATAGCTAAAGGCTCTAGGAAAATGTTCACTAAGAAAAAAGAGGTCTTTATAATAAATTTGATCCTGTAAGGCTTTTGTGCTTGTAGAAATATGAACAGGCTCTTTAAAAGCTAATGCGTGCTTAATAGCAGGAAGGAGATACGCAAATGTCTTACCAATTCATGTAGGAGCCTCGATTAGTATTTTACCTCCTAGGCTCAAGTTTTTGTCAACTTTGTCCAACATTATTTTTTGGCTATTTCTCAACTCAAAATCTGGTATTTCACTGAGGAATAGTTCTAAATCAACCATCTCTTCACTCGTAGATTTGTCACTTTTGACGATAGTATTTTTTTGTAATATCTTTTCAAATGAAGATAAAATTTCATCAAAAGTTTCTACTTTTTCCGGCTTTTGTAAATATTCATCTCTGAGAATCTTTACTCAAGAATCCTGACACGAAGTAAAATAATACCATATAAGTTGAGCTTGTAACTTAAAAACTTCTTGAAGTTTTATAATCAATGCTTCAAATAATTTTACCGTTGCAACTGTATCATCAATTGCCCTATGAGCACTTTCTAGCTGTATTCAAAATACCTCACACAAATATCATAAATTAAGTGACTTTTCAGTGTAGCAAAGTATATTAGCAAGAAAAAACGTATCAATATATGGATTTTTTGATGTGTCGATATCATGAGATTCGAGAAAACGAACATCAAAAGGGATATTATGACCTATAAGTGGTAATCACTCGATAAAGTCCTGAACCTCATCGGCTATTTGATCAAATCTTTTTGCATCTTGTACATCTTCGTCAAATATGTTAGTGATTTGTGAAATAAGGGGTGGTATCTCTCTACCAGGGTTTACAAAACAGTGAAATCTATCTACTTCACTAAAATCTTCACGATTTATTTTTATCAGGGCAATTTCAATAATTGCATCATCTTTTGCAGATAATCCTGTAGTTTCTAAATCTAATACTATAAACATATACTTGGCTTTAAAAATATTTTTACACATCAAAGATTAAAAAAACTTTGCTGTAGTCTTTTGCGCAGCTATACTTAATATACATTAACTTAAATCGATATATGAAGCTTTGACTCTTATACATTATCATATGTGCAATATCTATGAGCGCAAATCCAGTTTTGGCATTAAATTACCAAGAGGACTTTGTTAATTCAGCTCAAAATTGAGATATTACAGAATCACAACTCTCTGCAGCTAAATTATTACAAAATTATATAGAGACTTACAGAAACAAAATAAATCAACTTCACAACACATATGAATGACCAAACTCAGTAGCTATGTCAAACTTCAACTTTCAAACATGAAATATGCAGGCAAGTCTGATCGATATTCAAAAAAATAAATACGACACTAAAACATCCAGTAAAATAATGTCTAAAATAGTCTCAGATTTAAAGATTATTAACACTCGGATGAAGGTCTTTTTAGAACAGGAAAAAATAATATATCTCGACTCAGTAAGACAAAAACAACAAGTACTATCATGAATTTGAAAGCAAATATCAGATACTCTTGATGATTTATTGCTATCAGTGAGCAACCAGCTGATTACAAAAAACAACTTATCTACAAAAGAAAAAAAACTAGTAGAAAGTCTCGTAGTTCTCAGAGAACAAAATATGAAAATGAAAAAATTTTCTAACTATGAGTTTACTTCACACTCCGAGATGAATCAATATCTAAAAGATGTTATTTCAGCTATTAGAAATGAATTCAAAAAAATAAGGACTCTCTAGTTTGAAAGTCCTATACTTTTAAATAATGTATCTTTTTCTTGTTTTCCTAATTTTTTTATATCTCATTCTTTTAATTTTTCAAGCAGCAGTGTTTGAATACGTACCCTCTTAAGTTTTTTTACCTTAGATCAGACTTCTTCAACCATCCTCCTGATTTGTCTATTTTTTCACTCTGTAAGAACTATTGAAAACTTTCACGCTGCAAGTCTCTCTACCTTACATTTTTTCGTAATTTTTCATAGGATTTCAACTCATTGACTCATAGTAGACAGCTGCTTGTCAGATATTGGACCAAAAGTTTCTACTACATACTCTTTTTCATGTTCATATTTTGGATGAGTAAGATAATTTGTCATCCTTCCATCATTTGTTAGCATTATGAGTCAAGTAGAATCCATATCTAAGCGTCATACCGGAAAAACTCTCTCTGGGACATTAATCACGTCAATTATAGACTGTCATCACCTTTGAGCACAAGTAGTCTCAACACCTCTAGGTTTATTGTACTTATAATAGACAAAATCCTGTCGAGACATTTCTGCTCATTTTCAGAGCGTAACTATATCACTTTCAGGATTAACAGACTGTCCTATCGTAGCTTTTTGTCCATTTATAAATACTTGACCAGCAGCAATGTATTCTTCTGCTTTTCTACGCGAGCAAATACCTGCTTGGCTCATATATTTTTGAAGTCTTACCAATTCCATACTCATGATTCATATTTTCTTACACAACTAAAAGATTTTAATTTTTTATTACTATCATCATTCAAGAGAGACAATCTGATATTTCAAACCTCACATAACAAAGTATTAACACATTTTCTTGTTTCCTGTATATCTTCTTGAGAATTTTCCTCGACTATGTCACTCCAATAATCACAATAGTTTCAAATATAAAAATAATTAAATATCTTGAATGTAAAGTAGACAATAAAAAATATAAGCAATATATACTTAAAAAAAACTGAAAAGCTATTTATTCGAATCATATTAATATATAATTAGTAAATAATTTGTACTTCGTTTTCTAGCTTTATATCAAACTTGTCTAATACTAGCTTTTGAGCATGAGCAACTAGGTCTAATAAATCACGATACGATCATGTGCCATCATTCATTAAAAAGTTAGCATGTCTTTGAGAAAAATAAGCTCAACCTATTTTATGTCATTTCAATCAAACCTGTTCTATCAAATAACCTGCTGACCATTCTTTGTTTGGATTTTTAAAAAAACTACCACAACTATTTCATTTTGGTTGTTTATTTTCTCTAAAGTCTATATTATCTACCTCGCTATGATATTTCTCTATTTTTTTACTTAAGTCAAAAGTAGCAGTTATAAGGAAGTATTTTTTTTCAAGCTTTAAAATCGAGCTTCTATATGAAAATTTCATATCTTCTTTATAAAGAGTTTTTATGCTTCCATCTTCCAAATCTAATACTTCACAACTTACAAAATTATTTTCTGTCTCGAGTCCAAAACATCAGGCATTTCCATATACTGCTCATGCAACACTTCCAGGTAGTCAAATAAATCTATGCCACAGTGCTTGTCAGTAATTTTTTTCTAATAATTCTGCTATATTCCAAATTGGTTCAGAACCATAACTTACTAGGATTTTAGAGTCACTATTATATGTCCATCAAGCAAGAGAGTTTTTTATTACAATACCATCATAAGTATCAAATGCAAAGAGCATATTAGTACCTCATGAAACCCATAAAATTTTTGTATTATTTTCTTTTGCCCAAGTAACTATTTCTAATATTTTATCAATATCTTCAGTATCTGACAGCTCAAAATAATACCTCGCTTTTGCTGGTGTTTTATAGTTAGATAGTCATGATATGTCTACATTGTATGATAGGTAATCCATTGCTATTGCTTTTTAAAGTGCTCAAGATATTTCTCAATTGCTTGTCCAGTATAACTCTCCTTGCAGTTCTTAACATCTTCAACTGATCCAGAAACTAACATAGTACCTCACATATCTCATCATTCTGGTCATATGTCTATAATATGATCAGCATTGAGAATCATATTCATATTATGCTCAATTACTATTACTGTATTTCATTTATCAACAAGTGAGTGAAGAATGTGAAGAAGTTTTTCAATATCTTGAAAGTGTAATCAAGTAGTTGGCTCATCAAGTATATAAATTGTTTTTGAGCTAGATCGTTTTGATAATTCGCTGGCTAATTTGATTCTTTGCGCTTCTCATCAAGATAGCGTAGTAGATGCTTGTCAGAGTCAAATATATCATAATCACACCTTGTCGAGTATGTCCATAATTTTCATTATACGAGGGTGTGCATGAAAGAACTCCCTTGCTTCTTCAACTGTCATAGCAAGTATATCTGCAATTGTTTTTCCCTTGTATTTTATTTCTAAAGTTTCAGGATTAAATCTCTTTCCATCACATGATTCACAAGTTGTATATACTGGTGGCAAGAAATGCATTTCAATTTTCTTTACACCATCACCATCACACTCTGGACATCTTCACTCTCTCGTATTAAAAGAAAATCTACCAGGAGCATACCCTCTGAGCTTAGCATCATAACTCTGAGCAAACACTTCTCTTATAAAAGTAAACACTCATGTATAAGTAGCTGGATTTGAGCGAGGAGTTTTTCAAATTGGAGATTGATCTATCACAAGCACTTTATCAAAGTTTTCAGTTCCAGTAATCTCTTTGTGTGCTCAAACAGTTTTACTTGCCCGATTAAGAGTATTTGCGAGTGAAGTAGCGAGTATATCATTTACGAGTGAAGACTTACCTGATCCTGAAACTCAAGTTACCACTGAAAGATTTCATATAGGGAAGTGGACATCGATATTTTGAAGATTATGATGTGTCGCTCAAATAATAGAGAGCATTGAATCTTTTTTACGTTTTTCTTTTTCAAGTATTACTGTTTTTGCTCAACTTAAGTAAGGTCAAGTTACTGAGTTTTTATTCTTACAGATCTCTTCAAATGTCCCCTGGGCAATAACCTCTCATCCATGTATTCATGCTCAAGGTCAAATGTCTATAATATGATCACTTTCACGCATAATGTCTTCATCATGTTCCACAACTATAAGAGTGTTTCACACATCTCGAAGTTTTTTTAGATTTGCAATGAGCATATCATTATCCCGAGGATGTAAACCTATTGATGGCTCATCAAGTACATATATTATTCATTCTAACTTTACACCTATCTGAGTTGCAAGCCTTATTCTCTGAGCTTCTCATCCTGAGAGCGTATTAGCCTTTCTAGAAAGCGTCATATATGATAGTCCAACTCACTCTAGAAACTCTAATCTTTCTGTAATGTTTTTCATTACTTTTTCTGCTACTTTTTGTTGCTCTGAGTAGAGTGATAGGTTTCTAAAATACTCTTGAGAAGCAGTTATGTTCATGTTTCACAACTGTCCAATATGAAGTCCATTTAAAAATACACTTAATGATTCTTTTCATAGTCTATATCCATCACAATCTGGACAAGCAATATTTGTGATATAATCATCATAGTGACCGCTCTCTACTCATCAGTCATAGTATCTACGTGTCAGGGTAGTTATAGCTCATTCAAACTTGGAATTATATGTGTTTTTTCGTCCACTTTCATTCACAAAAGAGACAGTATATGTCGTCTTTCATGTTCCATGCATTATAATTTTTCTCTCTTTCTCTGTGAGCTCTGAGTAAGGTACATCTAATCGAATAGAATGTTTTTTAGAAACTTCTTGTATAAGCGCTAGGAAATAATTTCCAAATCATGGGGGAAGTATAGCTCACTCCAAAAGAGTTAAATTTGGATTGGTAATTTTTTCCTCTAAAAAAACCATTTTTTCTCAAAGTCCATGACAATCTGGACAGGCTCCGTGGTGTGAGTTAAATGAAAAAGAAGATATGCTAAGCTTCTCAGGAACATGTCAGCAATTACTACAAACAAACACCTCTGAAAAACTTCTGGTCTCATTTGTATCTCACATCATAGTAACAAACATCTGTCCATCACCATTTTTATACGCAACTGAAATACTATCTTTCAGACGTTTTAAATCTGAACTTTCTGGATCAGAAATATCCTTGACTACCAGTCTGTCTACAATTATTTCTACTCTCACATTTTCGTCTACTAACTCAAAATCAGTATTTACATTGTACTCTGTTCCATTTACCATAAACCTGATAAAACCTGCATCAAGTACATGTTTTTTAATTAGTTCTGGGCTAATATCTGTCTTGTTTTTAAGAAAAGGGCAGCTTAAAAAATACTTCGTACCTTCTGGAAAGCTTGAAATGTATTCTATTATATCTCTTGTTGAATCCTTTTTTATGATACTATCACAATCTATACATCGTCTCTCTCAAATATTGAGATAAAGGAGTTTATAATAATCATAAATTTCTGTTATGGTTCCTACCGTTGATCTAGGATTTCTATTCGTCGTCTTTTGGTCAATTGAAATAGTTGGAGAAAGCCCCGTAATTTCATCATAGAGTGCTTCGTCTTTACCTGACCCAACGAACATACGTGCATAACTCGAAAGACTCTCTAGGTATTTTTGTTGTCCTATAGAGTAAATTGTCGAAAATGCGAGTGATGATTTTCCAGACCCTGAAAGTCAGGTTATAACCGTGAGAGTATTTTTTGGGATTTTTACATCCACATTTTTCAGATTATGAGTTCTCGCACCGCGAACTTCAAGAAATTTTGACATACAAAAACGTTAGGTATTAGTCTAACGTTCTATTGTAATGAGAATTAAGATTCTGCAAGTGATTCTATTTCTTTTAATATTGGTATAATCATACTTTCATTTAGTTCAACACGTTTTCAATCCTTTATCTTTCCTCAATAACAATATATTCAATAATTACCCTCTCATTCTTTTCAGGGAGTATACTGAATTCTATAAGTTTTCTTCACTACTCTTCAAGGTGAAGTTTTAGGGTAAGAAACTGGCTCTCAATTATATTTTCAAGAAACTGGATTATATTTATTTCATTTCGCTATGTATTTCTTAGGAAGAAATTGATGAGAAATTTCAATCACGGCAATATTGTAAAACCCATGATGCTTCACATTTAAAACTTTAACACTTCAAAAATCTTGATTATTTTCTATATATTGAGATATTAAAAGTTTTCAACCAAAATCAATATCTTGTGTTATTCATTCGCTACTCTCGCTTTGTAAAATTTGGCTTGTTTTATTATTCACTTCAGAGTCTCAATTTAACCATATTTCAACGTTGTCCCTGTCTTTTTCATTTTGTAAGTTTCTCTTTTCTCTGTCTTCTTTTTTTTTGAGTGCATCAAAAAGAGGGAGTCAGGATACATCAGGAGTTCAAAATTGAGTTCACATAATTTACATCTATTAATTTTAATCTTATTATAACAAACTATTAATGTAAAATCAACTAATCACTTGCTAGTACGACTGCTCTAATATTTTTATATCAATTTTTTTGTAGATATCTCCCTATTTCTCAAATAGTTGAGCCCGTAGAAACTACATCATCTACTAAATATATAATTGCATTTTTATCTATTCACTGCTCACAAAGCTTAAATGCGTTATCAAGATTATGAATTCTCTCTGATTGAGTGAGATGACTTTGCTGCTTAGTACTTCTTATTCTTTTTAAAAATTTATTATTCACAGGTATTTCACAAAATTTAGACAGGTTTTGAGCAATCTTTTCGCTTTGATTATATCAACGTTTCCATCTTCTCAAAAAATGCATCGGAACAGGAGCTAAGAGGCTATTATTTTGTGTTATAAAAGTATCAAAAAAATCTTTATGAGTAGGGATTATATCTTGATATCACTTATATTTATTATAGTACTTTCCATGTCTGAGAAGTTTTTTGATTCCTGTATTTCTATATCGAGTTAACACTATCACCTGATGAAGTGGAAAGTGACTTTGACAATCTTTATGGACAATAAAATTTTCAGAATATTTTTTACAAACGTAGCAATATGGCTTATATAACTCTAAATCGAAATTGCATTTTGGACAAAAAAAGTGCCCTGGCTGTCTGCAACCAAAACACTTTTTTTCAGTAAAGAGAGATAATAAAAACTCTATCATAAGGATTTATTTTCTAAATATTTCTCAGAGACTTTCTACTCAGAATCAGGTCATTCATTTCGGCATTTTTCCATACGGATCTCCTTCGTTAATATATGCTCAAGCTATGTCTATATGAGTATATTTTTCATTATTCACTAAGAAATTTGAAAGAAATGCTCCTCACATTGAAGAACCAGCATATACTCACCTATCGAGATTTTTAAAGTCTGCTATTTCTGACTTTGTTTTATCTATAAAGTGATCTCAAAAAGGAAGTTCTACATATTTTTCTGTATTTTTTTGTGAATACTTAAGAAGCGTGTCTAACATTTGTCTATCTGTTCACATAATACCAGCATACCTAAATCATAGAGCCACCATTACTGCTCATGTTAGAGTAGCAATCGTCATCATAGAGTCTGTTTTATAGTTTTTTCATAAATACGCGATACCATCTGCTAGAACGAGTCTTCATTCAGCATCAGTATGAATTATTTCAACGGTTTGGCCAGTGTAGGCTGTTAGTATATCTGATGGTTTATATGCATTTGAAGAAACGACATTTTCTGCAAGTGAGAGACAAGCTACAATATTTTTGTCTATATTGTGTCTATCAAGTTCTTTCATGAGAGCAAATGTTACAGCAGCTCATCACATATCACCCTTCATATCGTACATGAAATCCCCTGGCTTAATCTGATTTCCACCTGTATCAAATGTAACACCTTTTCCAACAATTCATTGCACAGGTTTTTTCTTATCTACAATATGTTCAAGTATTACCATGCATGGCTTGTTATCGCTTCACTTTCAAACTCACTCAATGAGTCAAAGTCACTTTTTTTGAATATCTTTGTATTTTAGAACCTTTACTTTTATATTTTTAAATTTTGTCTTTTTTACAATATCCGCAAATATTTCAGGAGTGAGATCAGCAGCTGGAGTTTCTCATAAATCTCTTGCAAGTTTTATATTTTCAATAGTTTTTTCACAATCTTTTAAGCTCTTTATATCATCTTTTTCACATAGTAGTTGCGTCTTTCTCTCTTTCTTTTTTGATTTATATTCCTGAAAGCTATACCTTGAAAGTTCACATACTTTCATAAGTAGTTCTAAATTTTTTGTTTTCTGAGAAACAAGACAGAGTTCATCACCAAGTTTTGGAAGGTGTTCTCCTAAAAATAAAACATCTTTTTCCTCACTTTCCTGCTTACTAATAAGCACTATGAGATTTTTATACTTCGTCTTTCATATAAAGTACTCTTTTTTAGATGATTTCTTTGAGGCTAATGATTTTTTAATGTCTTTGAGTATGTGAGCGTCTAATTTTAAAAAATCTAAACAGGAGAGCTCTTTTTGAGTCTTTAAAAAAGAGACAATATTTTCAGATTGTATTTCTGAATGTTTTGTAATATAAGTCAGCATTAAAAATTATTTTTACGTAAACTATAATAAATAAAAAACAGATAGACTGATTCTCCTAAAAGTAAGAGTCATAATCCTAGTATAGAAATTTCACCGAAAAACAAGAAAGTTATGACTCAAATGAGATTGACAAGAACTGATATAATACGGAAGAAATACCTATCAAAATCATAAGGTGTTTGTATTTTCCTCAATATGTAAATAAATAGAAAACTTAATATAAAATACACAGCGCAAAGATATGTATTTCCATACAGACTTTGGAAAATTTGGGAATAGACAAAATAAGAAACTCAACAGAGTCATATAGCTCATACGCTTAAGGAAAAATAACTACAAAAACGCTGATGAAATAAAAGCATTAACAGTGAAATACAAAATATTCACAGAGAATAAATGCTTAATTGGGGAGATCAAGCTCAGAGAGATACACAATAAATGAGTACTGATATACTAGAAAAGAGTAAGCCCCAAGTTCTACTAGCATACTTTGAAACTTTGAAGTGTTGTTTTATCTCATCAGTTAACACTAAAAGAAGTATTCACAATAATCCAGCTATAATTCATAGAGAGGCAATATCTGAAGAGAAGAACCATTTATAGAGAGTCGAGAGTTCGAGAAAGAAAAAAACTATAAAATATTGCTCTATTATTTTTCTATAGATTGCGTATTCCTCATCAAAAAGTGTAATACAAAAAAGTATAAACACCGCAAAAATATTGATGCTGTCTATGAGACTAAATACTTGTAAAAATCATAATAAATACAATACATGCTCTCAAATATAATAGAGAGAAATGAGTACTAAATTAATTATTATGAGGTCTTTTCAAAGATTATATTTCTTAGAAAAAACATACAAACTCATAACTATTATATTGAATACTAGAAATATATAGGCTATATCTAGTCCTGGGTAGAATCCTTGAACTATGAGATATATCGCACTATAAAACAATAATCAAGCGATATAATATACATAATTTGAAAAAAAATCGACAAAGAATTCTTTAATTTCAAGTCTGTCAGGGATAAATTTAGATATTGTATCTCCGTTTTGATCAATCTCTTGATTTTGTCTTTTTGAAATGGAATTTTTGTAGACAATTAGACATGAAATGAGAGAAAGTAGTATATATATATTTGCCTCTAAAAACAAAGATCATACAAAATATCACTCAAAATCAGGAACTCTAGAAAAGAGAAAAAATATAAAGAAAAAACTTACTCACAGGAGTAATAATAGCGCGTACATATTTTTTCACTAAAAAACTAAAAGTTTATAGTAGAAAATATAAAGATAAAGCTAAAAATTACAATATTTATCCCAAGGAGAAATAAATTTCTAGAAGCTGAAAAAATATAAAATACGAATATCATTAACAACACTCCAATTATAGCTGTAGCATTTATAGGATTATCTAAAACATTAAAGTTTTCAGCTAAAAGTGAAATACAAAACATAACAAAATAAAGTGTAACACAGAACAACAATATCTTTGATAAAAATTTTAAAATATCAAAAAAACCTTCGATAGTTTTACTGTATCATTTTTTTATTCCTGTATAAGAACCAATTCATCAACTTTTTTTTGCTTTCAGTATCTGAATATTTTGTTTTATTACCTTTCGTTTAAGTAATATTTTTTCTTTTACTTCTGATTTTGAAAATGGATTACAAAATAGAAGTATATTTTTCTTTATTTCTCAAGAGTTCTCTTTTAATTTCTCATTATATTTTTCCAGGAGGAGGATAGTTTTTAAAAAACTATAAGATTTTGTATCTATAAGCTCTTTCTTTTCTCTTTTTTCTTTAAAATCTTTTTTAATTTGCTGTAGGGAAAGCTTTTTCGAAGTATCTTTTAAAAAATTAGTAATTTTCTTTTTAAAGTCTTTATCTTCTTCGATAAATTGACTGCTTGATCATATTTTTTTCAGGAGTTTATTTGTCTGTGAAACAAGTTCACGAGATTGCTTGTTTTTATTTTCTTCCAGCGAAGCGAGTTCTATTTGACCGATTTTAATGAGTGCTAATTCTCATATTTCTTTGAGTTTTACAATATTTGTAGATGATTTAATATGAATAAGTTTTTCATATACTGTTTCTAATTTTAAAAGTGTTTGCTCGTCAATATTAAATACTTTTTTATTATTAAAAATATTATCAAATTTGGCTATAGCACTATTTATAAGGGCACTTGTTTCATCTAATTTTTTCTTCATGTAAAAGCTCTCTTCTGCTTTTTGTTTTTCTTGTTTTATTTTAACTTGTTTTTTTTGTAGCTCATATCAGTTTTGTAATTCCTGAATGATTTCTTGCTTTTTTCTAGCGTCAGTTTCAGCAATATCTCATTCAGGATATAGTGAAATGACCTCATATCATAACTCTTCTTTGAGTTTTACATATACTTTAAATATATCTTTTCAAACAATAACTCATTTTTTTAGTTCTCAATCTTTTTGAATTTGAAAAATAAATTTATTTCAAACAATATCATGCCCTGAAAACTCTTCAATTGATAAAATAGAATAGCCATCTTTATGAAGCTTTTCTCTTGCGTGAGACTCGGAATCTGCAGAAAGTACTAAAGTATATTTTTTCTGAGATTTTGATGCAACTATTTTATATTTTTGCATTTTTTATTCTGGAACTACTAAATCAGCTAAATTTGAAAATTGACTATTGAAAAAATCGCGAACAGATTCTTCGTTTCTATGACTAAACTCTGTACATTGTATTTCTCCAATTCAAAATTTTTCAGCTTCAGCTAGAACTAAATCTTCTCTATTTTTTAAAGCTGATAATGCTGTTTCAGGATTCTTTCCTATAATATCACTATTTTCAATTATTGGATTTTTTTCAATTTGTGGCATTTTCTATAAATTATTAAGTAAAAAAGAAAAACTATTCATTTCTTTCATTTTTTCTGTGGCTTCTTTTTTTCTCATTCACGAAACTATTGCAAAGTCTTCTTTTTTTATAGATTCAAGTTCTTTAATTTCTATTTTTTCTACAAAAAGAGTGAGGTTTTTAAATAAATTTTCTAATTCTTGTTTTCATAAAATATCAATAGCCTCTATGTACAAGTCTTTTTGATCAGACGAAACATTTAAAGCTTCAATCATTGTTTTGATAAGCTTTTTTTGTTTTGTTGTATCTTTCTGTTTTTGTAAAAATGTAAATAACATATTTAGTTTTTAAATATTACTCTGTAATAAAATAACATATATTTGTATATTTATCAAAAATCTTGATATATTATTGTTTATATATTTTTAACAGTGAGTCTCTTATTATAATAATATATATTAATTTAAAAGAATAGTAGTAATAGTAATAGCCAATGTTAAAAAATACGAAGCCTTAAAATAGCTAATATTATAAAATACTTCTTTACATTAGAAACAAATTGAAAGTATTAAAATTAAGATTGAGTAAAGGTTTTATTATAAGTTTTATACAGTTTTTTAACATATGTTTTACTATGATATTGACTTGCTTTTAATGCATAAAACGTAATATAAAAATTGTAGAACATATTTTAAAAGTATGATTTGCTCAAATTAGATTTGTAATAAAAATGTTAGAAGATGAACAAAGTTTTAATCACATTTATAACATCTTTTGCACTATGAATACTTAGTAGCCTCTATATAGCCAACTTTGTAGATTTAGGATTGTGAAAAAGTTATGAAAAAGTAGTAACAAGTACTGGAGGGAGTCTAGATTTATCAGAATTTTGGGAAGTATACAATATTATTGAAAAAGAATATTTTTCGAATGGAGAAATTGAAAAAAAGGATTTAGTCGATGGAGCTATTGCTGGACTAGTACAATCACTTTGAGATAAACATTCAGAATTCATGAATCCTGAAGTAACGGAAAAATTTAATCAAGCACTTGAATGAGATTTTGAATGAATCGGTGCTGTGGTTGAAAAAACTCCTATTTGAGTCAAGGTAGAAAGAATTTTAAAATGATCTCCAGCAAAAAAATATGATGTAAGAAATGGAGATATAATTATTCAGGCAAATGAAACAGAACTTCAAGAACTAGATATATATGATGCAGTTGAGGTTATTAAGTGACCAGCTTGAACTTCTGTTGATCTAAAAATACTTAGAACAGGAGAAGAAGAATTATTAGAAATCACAGTTATAAGAGAAAAAATCCATATTCCATCGGTTGAAGAAATTTACTATGAAGATGAAAATATTGCATATATTGCAATAAATATGTTTGGAGAGCAAACTGCAAGTGAGTTTTCTCAAGCGCTAGAAAACGTGAAATCATCATGAGTAGATGGACTAATTATTGATGTGCGTGATAATGGAGGATGATATCTCCAAAGTGCGGTACAGATACTATCAGAATTTATACCAGAAAAAGAAAAACTCGTTCAAACGAGATATAGAGATAGTTTTTTTAATCAAAGTTATTTTTCTGTAAATGATGGAGAGATTTTTGATAAAGAAATAGTGGTGCTTATAAATTGAAATTCAGCTAGCGCATCAGAAATAACTGCCGGGGCACTGAGGGAATATGATAAAGCCATATTAATTTGAGAAAAAACTTATGGAAAATGATCAGTTCAACAGCCATTTGCTATGAAAGACGGAAGTTTACTAAAACTTACAGTTGCAAAATGGTTTACTCCAAAGTGAAAAAGTATCGAAGAAAATGGAATTGATCCTGATATAGAAATAATATATCTTGATGAAGATTATGATAATGCCTATGATAGACAACTCGAAGAAGCTAAAATTCTCCTCAAAAAATTTATTGAAAAACCAACTATAGGTACGGCTATAGAGGAATATTATAATGAAAAACTAGAAAGAGACGTAGTTATAGTTACGGGATCTGGTGAAACGCTTGTAATTGGATCTTGAAGCCTTACTGGCTCATGAACTCAGGAAAATTAAGAGTCGCATTTGCATATATAAGTATTATTTATACTATAGAATTATAATATTTCTTAATAGGAAAATATGAATTATACTTACACAACAAAGTTAGTTCTGTTAGACTAAAAATTACATACAATCTATATTTCTAAAATATATATTTTTAGAGGTATAGATTTTTTTATAAAATTTATATTTCTTACTATTAAAAAAATGATTCAAAATAACGACCCAATTCTTGCAGATATGATAGCAAGAGAAGCGAAAAGACAAGATACAGAAATAGAGCTTATTGCTTCTGAAAACTATGTTTCTCGTGATGTGCTTGAAGCAAATGGAAGTATCCTGACTAATAAATATTCAGAATGATATCCGGGTAAAAGATACTATGGAGGTTGTCATATCATTGACGAGATTGAAACTCTTGCAATAGATAGAGCAAAGCAGCTTTTCGACGCAGAACATGTAAATGTTCAATCACTTTCTGGATCACCTGCTAATATGGCTGTATATATGGGGCTCCTGCAGCCAGGAGATAAAGTTCTTGGTTTTTCTCTTGATCAATGAGGCCACCTGACACACGGACATCCTATGAATTTTTCAGGGATCCTTTACGAAATTATTCCATACTTTCTCGATAAACAGACCGAAGAAATGGATATGGATGAACTGGAAAAAATAGCGCTTGAAACTAAGCCAAAGATGATAATTGCAGGTTTTTCAGCGTATTCTAGAAATTTAGACTGGAAGAGATTTAGAGAAATAGCCGATAAATGTGGAGCCATTCTTATGGCTGATATAGCTCATATAGCTTGATTGGTTGCAGCCGGCATTATAGAAAACCCTGTTCCATACTGTGATGTAGTAACTACTACAACCCATAAAACACTCAGAGGACCAAGAGGAGGTATGATTATGTGTAAAAAGAAATACGCAAAGGCCATTGATAGAGCTGTATTCCCTGGACTTCAAGGAGGACCTCATGAAAATCTTATTGCAGCAAAGGCAGTTGCTTTTTGAGAAGCCTTAAAGCCAGAATTTAAAGAGTATCAGCTGCAAGTAGTGAAAAATGCTCAAACTTTAGCTACTTGTTTACAGGAAAAATGATTTAAAATAGTTTCATGAGGAACAGATAATCATCTTATGCTCGTTGATACGTTTGTCAGTTATGGAGTTACGGGAAAAGATGCAGAACATGCTCTAGAGCTAGTTGGCCTCTCAGCTAATAAAAATATGGTTCCATATGATACGCGTCCTCCAATGAATCCATCAGGAATTAGAATTGGTACTCCAGCAGCTACAACGAGATGAATGTGAATAGAGCAAATGCAGGAAATAGCTGATATTTTTTCAAACGCAATTCAAAACTATAGTGATGAAGTCTATTTAGAAACCCAAAGACAAAGAGTCATTGCTTTATGTGAAAAGTTCCCAATATATTGAGAAGAATAAAAACAGCTTTGTTGATTTATTTGTAAAAATAAGTATATTTTTTATAAGTCGGAGTAGTGTTATTTCACTTTCTAACGTGCTATAAGATGAAGATACTTTCAAATTTTGACACGAAGTTTCTAGATAAGGTTCTGACAAAGAAAAAGAATGTCTTTTCTGATGATCAGATACTCCTCATACGAAGATCAAAATATCACTTATTTTTTGTTGTTATCTTTCATTTAATACTTTACCTATTGCTTTTAGCAATAATGTATAGTTTTTTTCTCTATATCAAAGTACCAAATTTTATCATTGTATGATGAATTTTAGTTTGGTTTATAGTAGTTTGGTTTAGAGTGGTACACAAATTTTTAAAATATAAGTACGACTTCACGATTGTAACTCCTAAGTGAGTTATGACCTATAAACAAAAATGAATACTGAATAGTGTTTCAAAAGAAATTCCTGCAAGAAGAATTATTTCTATTGAAGTGTGTAGAACTAATTTTCTTTGAAATATGTTTGGATACGGACATGTTGATATAGTTTCTGACTTATCAGAGCATGCGCACTTATGAGAGGATAATGAGGTTGCTTCAGTTATTGGGATGACCTATGTTGATGATGCGTATGAAGTAAAAGAAAAGATATCAGATCTCTGTTTTGATTAAAGTTACAATAATGTTTAAGAAACTTTTGAGTAGTTGCCCAGCTTAGATACAATCTCGAGCGAATACTTTTAAATTTCTTTGATGCTTCAAAAATTACTTTTACAATGTAGGGGCTTTTCACAAGAAAATTGGTGGATTTATATACTATTATCGATCACTATAGGAGTAGTAATATATTCTTGAAAGTGAAATTTTGTTGAAATAATAATATTATTTGTAATAAATTTACTATGAGCTATGTGTAATATGCTCATGATGAGTTCATATAAAAATAAAAAATTCGCTGAATGATCTGTATTTATAGTAACAGCCAACATGCTCTATACGCTCCTATCTCTGTATGCATGGATTCAAAATGGAGACTTACAATATTTATTTTGGCAATTTTCATTTCTGTTGACTTGATTCAAGGCATACATGCTCTACACTTATAATAAAGATATTCAATATATAAATTTTATCACTATTTTTATACTTAATACATTTGTTATTTTAGCTTTGATACAGTATGTATGAATTACTATGCCTGTAGTTTTTCAATCACTTGGTATATTTCTCATTACTTTAGGCTTGGCTTTAAAGCATGATACATATAGATACTTTATAATTCTTTTTTGAAATATTTTCGTTGTAGGAGGGACTTTATTTCTATTATGAGAAAATTATATCTCCTGAAATATTCTTTGAATAACTGTTGCATATATGTTGCTTTGACTCTCTACCTTGATATACTATTTCAAGCTGTTACCTATCTATATATCTCGCTATAAACTGACATAGACATGTTGACATATATACTTTCTTTCTTCTTATCTATTAGTCTATCATATATTTTGATTTGCTCTATTTCAAGAGCTTTTCGAAACTTAGATATACTAGACAATCCTAAAAAATATTGAAAAAAAAGAAAACCTATTCCTTATAGTTTGTGAGTAGTCTTTTTTATAGCCTTCTTTATTCTCAGTTTATTATTTGTTGAAATTAATTATAAACTCATACTTATTCTCCTGTTTTGAGGAGTAATTACTCTGGTGAGTTTTCTTGATGATATGATATCTCTGAGCGCTAAAACTAGACTCTTGTTACAAATAATTATCGGAGCCACAATTGGAATAACCTCTATTAAAATTTGATATGTCAGTAATATATTTGGAGGAGTGATAGAGTTAGAAACTCTTTCAGCTGTTATTGCCTGAAAAGAGATTTTTATAATTCCACTATTATTCACAATACTCTGGTATGTATTCGTGTTTAACGCTTTAAATTGGACTGATGGGATTCAGTGAAACACCTCAGGGCTTTCGCTTATATGCTTTTTTGTTATCTTTTTACTGTGACTGAAACTTTATTTAACTGACGATTATACAGGATGACTGAGAAACGCTGAGTTTATTATGCATATTTCAATCATACTTGTTTGAATACTGATTCCTTTCTTCTACTTTGATTATAGAGAAAAGATTCTGATGGGAGATTCATGAACGATGTTTCTTGGATTTATGCTTGCAACACTTGCTATTATTTCAGGCTGAAAGATTGCAACTGTGCTAGCAGTATTTTGAATTTATGCAGTAGATGCTGTATACGTAGTAGCTTGAAGAATAGCGCGACGAAAAAATCCTCTGTCATGAGATTTTACGCATTTACATCATAGGCTTTCAGATATAGGATTTTCAAAAAACCAGATTCTTACCCTTGTATTTTCTCTAAGTTTATTTTTTGGGGTTACAGCTCTATTCTTGGATAAGACTTGAAAAATAATCGTATTTATAATTATTGCTGTATTTGTAGTGTTTCTCTCGTATATTTGAGAAAGAGTAAAAAAAATATCATTTAAAAAATAATATCCCTATCTGCCTTTCGGACATCTTTCCCTTAAGCCTATGGGAAGAAATATTAATTAATCTAAAAATATGAAAATAGCATTTTTTTGAACCCCTGATTTTGCATGAGAAATACTCTCATGAATTTTAGAGTTCCCAGAAATAGATTGTTGCTTAGTAGTATCTCAGCCTGATAAGCCAGTATGACGAAAAAAAATACTTGATCCAACACCGGTAAAGCAAATAGCAATGGATGCTGGAATTGAAGTGATGCAACCTGAAAAGATTAAGAAAAATACAGAGTTTCATAAGTATCTCAATTCTCTTGAACTAGATTTTATAGTAGTAGTAGCATATGGTAAAATTATCCCTCAGGCTATTTTAGATATTCCCAAATATGGATGTATCAATATTCATGGAAGTATCTTGCCACAATATCGATGAGCGAGTCCTGTTCAAGCTGCAGTGAAAGCTTGAGATAGAGAGACATGATTGACAACAATGTATATGTCAGCAGGTATGGATGAGTGAGATATACTTAAAATAGCTAAAGTTGATATCGACAAAGTAGACACATCTATAGAAATTTTTAAAAAATTTATCGAAATCGGACCAGAATTACTGAAAAATACATTAACTGAGATTCTTTCTTGAACTCTCGTTTGAATACCTCAATACCATGCTGATGCGACTCATTGTGGTAAAATCTCCAGAGAGGATGGAGAAGTATTTTTTTCAAGACAGAGTAGTGAAGAAATCTATAATACTTATAGAGCTTATACTCCTTGGCCAGGGATTTATACTTGGTATGAAGGAAAAAGATTAGTGTTAGAGCAGGTGTCTATTTTTAAAAATGAAGAAAAAACTTTGTGAGAAACTCCTTGTGAACTTGTGAAATTGTGAAAAAATAGATACTGAGTAGTTTGCGCAGATAAAAAAATCCTCGAGATACAGAGGGTAAAGCTTGAGGGAAAGAAGTCTATGGATATTATGAGTTTTGTGAATGGAAATAGAGAAGTAGTTTGATATAAGTTTAAATAAAAATCTCGAAGACCGATTGAACGGCCAACGAGAATCAAGGAGGTCTATTGAGAATGGCATTCCAAATAAACCCACCTGCCACAAGGAACAACAGATTTTTCATAGGTTCTTCGGTATTAATTCCCCAAAAAGTTTTAATAATTACTATTGTTATGAACGCTCCCATCATGGATAAAATTGTCACTTTGTAGCGTGGGTAAGACTTTTTGAAGGCCTTATTAAATTCTGATGCCCATGTCATATGAGTTCCTCCCTCGTCCTTCACAGAAGACGAGATTGATTATCAACGCGTTCCTGTGAGAACATAAATATTCTACAACACATATATGTATTAGTCAAATATAAATCATCTTTGTAAAGCTTGAATTGTGGAAGAATCTTACTAGAATAGCTGAAAATAGAATTATTTTTCAACCACCCATAATATGCTGAATATTGCTAAGAACACCTTTAAGGAGATTGTAAGGAACAGATTTTTATATCTTATCCTCTTTTTTGCTTTTGTGTTTATAATTTTTTCCCTTGCATTAGGTAAACTTACTATTGGTGAAGCTGATAAAGTAATAGTAGATTTTGGTCTGGGTATGATAGAAATATTTGGTCTTATCTGAGTTTTATTTGTAGGGAGCCAGCTTTTATTTAAAGAAATAGAGTGAAAAACTATTTTTCTCATCCTTTCTAAGCCAATTAAGAGACAAGATTTTATACTTGGAAAGTTTTTTGGCTTCTCTGCTACCATATTTTTAATAGTTTTATTACAAGCTATGTTATATGTAGCTATACTACTTATGAGCTGAATCCCTATTACAGGATTAATACTTTGGGCTTTGTTGTTTACATTTTTCAAGCTAGAGATACTTCTGGCTATAGTGTTCTTCTTTTCTACCTTCATGAGTAACATTATGACTATTATGGTGAGTTTGATGATATATCTCATATCTCATAATTTTTCACTGCTCTTAGATTTGCTTTATAGATCTGGACAAGAAATACTCGTTAAGATTTGAAGTATTTTTCAACTTCTCTTTCCTCCAATGCAATCATTAAATATAAAAGATGTTATTGGAAGTTTTAGTGATTTTAGTTTATCATTTTTTATGTATAACAGTTTTTATGCTGCTATGTATATATTAATTATACTCTTCTTTACGGTGCAAATTTTTTCTCGTAAAACATTTGAAGATTAAAATTTATGAAAAAACAGGAATATATAGATATTTGAATCTGAGCAGGCCTATCTATAGCGCAGATTGAATGAGTACTATGTAGTATTTTGGGAATATGAAAAAAGGAACTTTTTCTGCAGCATGAAATATCGAGTAAACATATCTATGATGCTCAACAGATGTTTTTTAAGCTTGCTAGTTGAGAAAGTGAGGAATATCTTTTAGAAACAGCAAATTTTTATGGGAGAGATTTTTATGTGGATCAACGTGTACTTATTCCTAGAAATGATACTGAAGTTTTAGTGAGCATAATGCTTAAAAAGCTTCTGAGAGATATAGATATAAAAAATATGTCATATATAGATGTAGGTACAGGTAGTGCTTGTATTCCCGTGTCAGTTATTTTAGAAATGCATCCCCTAAAGTTCGAGCAATCATTTGCTCTAGAAATCTCTCAAGATGCTATGGATGTTGCAAGTGAAAATATAGAAAAATACGCTCCTTGAAAAATAGAGCTTCGAGAGTCCAATCTCTTATCTGGTGTATTTCATGATAATTTTTCAGAAAAAAAACTGTGTATAAGTGCCAATCTGCCATATATTAAAGACGGTGACTATGCAAATATGGATGCAAGTGTTGTGAGAAATGAACCTAATAGGGCTCTGTATGGTTGAGCTCAAACATGATTTGAGCTATATAAGGAGCTTATAAAGCAGTGCTTTCAAATGAAACAGGTTCATAAAATAGAAGAAATTCATCTTTTTATAGAAATCTGATTTGACCAAAAGCAGGTGAGTCAGAGGTATTTACAGGAGATGTGACTTTCGTTTGAATATTTCAAAGATAGTTCTAATATAGAGAGAGTAATATATATCACGAATTTTTAATTTATGAGTATAGAGGACTATGGTGCTATAGATGAGGGCTCTGAATCTGGGAGTCAATCATCAGAAATTTCAGAAAAATATAAAGCAGCAGCTAAAAAAGCCGGTGCTGGTATTAAGAGAACTCAAAAAGATGAAAAGAAAGCTAAAAAGTATGATTTCCTTTTGGCTAAGTTTTTAGTAGAAATGATACTTAAGAAAAAATATGATGAACTTCTTGATGAGCTTTTTGCTTGTTTGGACGCAGGATATGGTACAAATTTCTTACTTGGGATACTTTCACTTATATATCTTCCCATTAGTAACGAAATACGAAAGACCAATGGAAAAACAGAAATTGATTTTCACTATGAACCTACAACAAGTCCTATAGGTTTTGATGATCATGCGCTGGATCCACAAATTAGAGAGCGCGTAAATAAGTGGATAGAAGATATGGAATCTGTCGTTGCGCTTGAGGTATCCTCGATTATTACAAAAAGAACACTTTGACTGATACTTTATGATGAAAAAGTGAGAGTGTTTACGAGTAAAGTATTTACTTTCTTTTTTACAGAATTAAATATTTCTATTACTGAATCAAAATCCTTGAGTTATAGTGAGTTTATACTTTGAGAATTAGAAAAATCACTCAAAAAAAATATGCCAGAACTTCAAGAAAAATGGACACGAGAAGGCCTAGAAATATAGATTTGACTTTAAAGGGCTTTTATATAGAATCAGCGAGCAAAAAACTAAAATACAACTTGCGAGAAAGCCAGTAGGATACACAAAAAAGTATTTTATTTTGGCATTTAATTTTTTTATATATTACGACTATGAGCGTTACTCCTTTAGATAAGGTTAGAAATATAGGTATTATTGCCCATATTGATGCCGGAAAAACTACTGTATCAGAAAGAATTCTATTCTATACAGGGAAAATCCACAAAATTGGTGAAACTCACGATGGTGAGGGTACTATGGACTGGATGGAACAAGAACAAGAAAGAGGTATTACAATTACTTCAGCAGCAACTACTGCATTCTGGAAAGGTCATCAAATTAATATTATCGATACTCCTGGCCATGTTGATTTTACTATTGAAGTAGAGAGATCACTTCGAGTACTTGACGGAGGTGTTGCCATTTTTGATGGTTCTCAAGGGGTTGAACCTCAATCAGAAACAGTTTGGAAACAAGCGGATAAGTATAATGTACCTAGAATCTGTTTTGTAAATAAAATGGATAAAATGGGGGGTGATTTTGATATGTCTGTTGATACTATTAAAAAAAGACTTGCTGGTAATAAAGTAGTAGCAATTCAATACCCAATCGGGGCTGCAGATGATTTTTCAGGATTAGTTGATATAATTGAAATGAAAGCGTATCACTTTGAGGGTGATTCTGGTGAAAATGTAAAAGAAATCGAAATCCCTGCTGATCTTAAAGATAAAGTTGAAGCAATGAGACTTGAACTTATTGAAAAAGTAGCAGAACAAGACGATGCTCTTATGGATAAATATTTCTCTGAATGAGATCTTAGTGTAGCTGAAATTAAACAAGGTCTCAGAAAAGGTGTTTGTTCTAACAATCTTTATGCTGTTGCTTGTGGTTCTGCTCTTCAAAACATTGGGGTTCAAATGGTTATCGATGCTGCTGTTGATTATCTTCCAAGTCCTATGGATGTAAATGAAGGTATTCTGACTGTTAGTGATGTTGATGATATTGAAAAAACAGAAGAAATTAAAGTAGATGCTGCTTCACCTCTTGGTGCTCTCGCATTTAAAGTTGCTACAGATCCTTTTGTAGGGAGACTTACATTTGTAAGAGTATACTCAGGAACTCTTAAATCAGGTTCATATGTTTACAACGCTACTTCTGGTCAAAAAGAAAGAGTAGGGAGACTTGTTCAAATGCACTCAAACTCAAGAGAAGAAATACCAGAAATTACTGCTGGTAATATTGGTGCAGTTATTGGTTTAAAAGCTACAAAAACTGGTGATACACTTTGTGATGTAAGTAAAAAATTCCTTGTTGAATCTATGGAATTCCCAGAACCAGTAATCTCAATTTCTGTTGAACCTAAAACAAAAGCAGATCAAGAAAAAATGGGTATTGCTCTTGGAAAACTCGCGGAAGAAGATCCTTCTTTCAGAGTTAGGACAGATGAAGAAACTGCTCAAACTATTATCTCTGGTATGGGTGAGCTTCACCTAGATATCATTGTTGATAGAATGAAAAGAGAGTTTAAGGTTGAATGTAATGTAGGTGCTCCTCAAGTTGCATACAGAGAAACTATAAAAACAGTTGCAACTGACGTAGAACATAAGTTCTCAAAACAAACAGGTGGTCGTGGTCAATATGGTCATGTAGTAATCACTTTTGAGCCATACAAAGAGGCAGATGAAGATGATGAAAACGGAATTAAACTTGTAAACAAATTTGTAAATAAAATTACAGGTGGTGTTATACCAAAAGAATATATTCCAGGTGTACAAAAAGGTCTTAATGAAGCATATGCAAGAGGTTTCTCTGCTGGATACCCAATGGTAGACGTAAAAGCGACTCTTACATTTGGTTCATTCCATGATGTTGATTCATCAGAACTTGCATTTAAAATTGCAGCTTCAAAAGCTTTCCAAGATGCTTGTAGAAAAGCCCAAGCTGTTATCCTAGAGCCTATCATGAAGGTAGAGGTAAATACTCCAGAAGAATATATGGGTGATGTTATCGGTCAAATTAATTCTAAGAGAGGAAGAATTGAAGAAATGGGTGATAGAGGGCAAGCTAAAATTATTTCATGTTATGTACCACTTTCAGAAATGTTTGGGTACTCTACTGAGCTAAGATCAGCTTCTCAAGGTCGTGCTACATACGGTATGGAATTCGATCATTACGAAGAAGTTCCTACAAATGTTGCTACTAAAATTCGTGAAGAAAGAGGTTTCAAACTTCCAGAAGACGAATAGTTCTATTGTTTATCTCAAAAACACTCTTTTCTATATTACAGAAAAGAGTGTTTTTTTGTGTATATAATTCTTTACTTGTTTGTAATTAGCTTCCAATATTCACAAAAATTCATACAATAAAATAGCTGTAATAAAAACAGCATAAAAGTTATCAAAAAAATCTAAATAATTAGCTGTAAATAGCTAAAAATAATTCATCTACTTTATTTTTATAATTCATATATTTTACAAAAAATATACTAATTACCTATTAGAAGGTTATTTTATGATAAATATTATTTATTTGTCTATATAAAAATAACTATACACATATAAAATAAAGTACGACAAGATTTTTAAGTAACATCTTTACTTAAACTAAAAACAAAAATATGGATATTTGAATGATATTTTTGTGAGTATTATTTTGAATGGCACTTTCTGTAGTATTGTTTTTCCTGTGGGAAAATCGAAAAACAAACAATGCAGAAACAAAATCAGAAAAAATACTTTCAAAAGCAGATAGAAAAAGAGATCATATAGTGAGTGATGCAAAAAAAGAAGCTGATGAAATGGTGCAAGAAGCAAAACAAGAGGCACATGAAATCATGAAAAAGGCTCAAAATACGGAAGATAGAATTGCTAAGACTGAAGCTAGAATTATAGAAAGAGAAGAAAAAATTGAACAAAGGCTAGATCAAATTGGGAAAAAACAAGATGACCTTTTAGCTCAAGAAGAGAAAATAAAATGAGAACAAAGTGAGTTATTACAAAAAAAACATGAATTAGATGGAAAGCTATCTGAAATATCTAAACTATCAGAAGAAGAAGCCAAAGAGCTTTATATGAATCAAATTGGGGAAAAATATGAAAAAGATGCCATTTGACTTATAGAGAAACATAAAAAGAAAATTGAGAAACAAAAAACAGAAATTTCTCGTGAAATATTACTTAAATCTATTCAACAATACGCAGGAGATGTAACCAGTGAGGTTACTACCACTCTTATACCTATTCCGAGTGATGATATCAAAGGGAAGCTTATCGGGAAAGAAGGGAGAAATATTACTACTTTTGAAAAAAATGCAGGTGTTTCACTCATTATCGATGATACTCCTGACAGCGTATTTATTTCTGCTTTTGATCTCTATAGAAGATATATAGCAAAAAAATCCCTTGAGAAACTTATAGAAGATGGAAGAATCCAACCTGCGAGGATTGAGGAAGTAGTAAAACAAACTGAATCTGAAGGAGAAGTACTGCTCAAAGATCTTTGAAATAAAGTTCTAGAAGAACTCAACATACATAATATGCCTGATGAAATAGTTCCAATTATAGGGAGACTACGATTCAGAACGAGTTATGGTCAAAATATGCTGAAACACTCAAAAGAAGTAGCTATTATAGCAGAAGCTATAGCTGGTGAGCTTTGAGTAGACAAAAAACTGGTAAGAATGTGAGGACTTCTTCATGATATTGGAAAAGCCCTGGATCATGATATCGAAGGAACACATCCAGAAATTGGTGCAAAAATTGGTCGAAAATATGGGCTTCCAGAAGAAGTTGTAGATATGATAGAAAATCATCATGGGGAACAATTCTCAATCTCAATATATGCAGCTATAGTTCAAGTTGCTGATGCAATTAGCTCGGTTCGTCCTGGGGCACGTAGAGAAGCAATAGAACAGTATCTTAAAAGAGTTCAGGAGATGGAAGCTCTCGTTCAAAGCTTTTCAGGAGTTGATAAAGCTTATGCACTCTCTGCCTGACGAGAAGTGCGTGTGTTTGTAAATGCTGCTACAGTCTCAGATATGGATGCTCAAAAACTCGTATGAGAAATTGCAGCTAATATAGAAGAAAATCTTCAATATCCTTGAGAAGTAAAAGTATCCTTGATCCGAGAAATGAGATGTGTAGAATACGCAAAATAATAATTTCAAAAGCTGCTAGAATCGAGTATACTAGCAAAAAATATAATATTAATAAATTTTAAAAATGTACAATGCAAGTGAACTCAAAGTAGGAAAGAAATTCCTTATGGATGATGAACCATATGAAGTTATGTCTTACGCGCAAAAAGTAGTCGGAAGAGGAGGTTCAATTATTACTATTAAATGTAAAAACCTTATTTCTTGAGGTACAATTCCAAAAACCTTTTCAGATAAAGATAACTTTCCACCAGCCGACATTTCTATGAAAAGCTACGACTATTTATATAATGATGGTACAAACTATATGTTTATGTCTCAAGAAACATATGAACAAGTTGAACTCTCAAAAGATACACTCTGAGGAGCTGAAATGTTTCTCAATGATGGTGATAAAGTGAAACTTCAAGAATTTAATGGTATACCAATAAATGTAGAACTCGATCCAAGTTGCGCATTAGAAGTAATTGAAACTCCACCGGGAGAAAAAGGTGATACGGCTACATGAGGGAGAAAGCCTGCTACATTTACTACGTGATTAGTTATTCAGGTACCGCTTTTTATAAAAGTTGGAGACATAGTTAAGGTTGATACAAGAACAAAAGATTATATCTCCCGAGCGTAAGTATGTTTTACTTTTTTAATGAAAAAAGTAGAATCTTCTGGTAAAATATTTTAATAAAAGTTTAGCTTTGTTTCCATTTATAGAAATCTTTCCTTGAGCTGTGGTATACACTTTTGGTTTAGCTCTCACTGTGTGTTTTTTTATGTTTCTTTGGAATCTAAACAGATTAGCAAAAAGGTTTGGTTATAGCTTCTCATTTTTTACTCAAAATATAATTTGGTTCTTTCTTTCTACTTTGTTTTTTTCACGTCTTTTTTATGTGATAGGAAAATGGAATGATATGAAATTTATCAAAGATCCATTTCAATTTTTTATCATGAGTGATTTTAATTTTTCTCTCTTTGGTGCCATATTTGGGTTTTTAATAGTTTTAAAAGTACTTACTCGTCTCGAAAAGAGTAGTATAACTAGGTATATAGATGGAACCGTGCTTTCATTTCTATTTATACTGGTGATTTGATATATAGGTGCATTTTTTGGCTGACAAGTATACGGAAGAGAAACTATGATGGCTATAGATATACTTTATAGTAATCCGTACACTCCAGTTCCATATCAAGTCCCAGTTTTTCCACTTCCTATTGTTTATGCTTTAGTAAGTTTTGTAATATTTTCTACCATGTACATGTTGTCACTTTTTATACATATTAGGTGATATATTTGATACATTGGCCTGATGTTATTTTGAGCTAGTATTATAATTTTTGAATCATTTAGTGGAAAACAAGATATACTTTCTGTAGTAAGTGTATTTAATCTCCCTCAAATATATGCTCTCATATTAGTTTTATGGTCTGGATATAATTTTTCTCAGATTTTTTCATGAAAGGATGCTCAATGAAATATTTCAATTTAAATACTATATCTCGCAGTAACCTATTTACATCATTTCTCGTTTGAATACTTATCTGAATTTGAACGTTTAATGTTTTAGAAGATTTAGTTTTATCATGTATTGTTGTTTTATTTTCATGTATATTAGGATATGCTATCTGTCTACAATTTAGACAGATTTTTTTATTGTTTATCCTTGGATTAATTGGTTGTATTATCTGAATAGGAGTTTGATATGATAATGGACATGAAATTTCTTTAAA
Source organism: Candidatus Altimarinota bacterium (assembly GCA_020629795.1). Taxonomy (GTDB): domain Bacteria; phylum Patescibacteriota; class Gracilibacteria; order BD1-5; family UBA6164; genus JAACSU01. The sequence goes on along the minus strand of JAHDCR010000001.1, from coordinate 227,069 downwards.
TATAGACAGTATTGATAGATATTATGGACTATATAATACCTATCAATGAGAGGTAATAAAAGTATATAAAAGATCTGATTTTTATGATGAGTACTTGCTAATGTTAGACAGTGTTGGGTGACAAGAATTATGACAAGAAATACTGTATTTAATAAGAACTCCAAAGAATTTTGTTTTAGAACCTAGACAATCAATATCTCATCAGTGAGTGATGTATAAGTTAGAAGATTTTGATGGGTTTTCATATAAAAAATTTATGTTAGCCCAATGAATATATTTTTCAACGTCTAGTAATACGATTGATCATTTATGACACGAAACTAATAATATATCCTATAAAATGTTTCTTATTCGTGAAAAACTTCTGTCTAGAATATGAGATATATTTCCAACTCGAGAGTCGATATTCCTATGAGGAATATTGTTTTGAGCGAGAGAAAATATCCCTGCTGAATTAAAAGAAGATTTCAATAATTCATGACTTACTCATTTTATTGCGGTGAGTTGATTTAACATAACACTTTGTATTATTTTTATTAGTTATATTTTTGCCTTTCTGCCAGTATATTTGAGAAGTATACTTGTTATTTTAAGTATTATAGCTTTTTCGTTTTTTGTGTGACTTTGAGCTCCTGTAGTGAGAGCTGCTATTATGGGAATACTCTGATACGTATTTTTACAATCGTGAAATACAACTAATACACTCACTCTTGTAGCATTTACTGCTGTTGTGATGTGTGTTGTATCACCTCTTTCTCTTAATTATGATGTGAGTCTACATCTAAGCTTTCTTGCAGTTATTTGAATTATCTATACGCAAGAATTTTTTTCTCATGCTTTTCGTTTTATCCCAAGTACATTCGCGATGAGAGAAGCATTTGTTTTGACGCTCAGTGCTCTGAGTTTTTCTCTCCCTATTATGATGTTTCAATTTGGACAAATATCACTCTTAGCCCCAATTGCTAATATTGCTGTTACGTGGACTATCCCACTTGCAATGCTGTTATGAGCTGTGACTCTCATAGTTGATTTTGTGTCTCCATATTTAGGTGAGCTTATTTGATATCTTACGTGGATTCTCCTGCGTTATGATATAGCTATGGTAGAATTGTTTGGAAACATAGAATGAGCTCTTCTCAGGCTTGATTTTTGAGCATATTCAAATTACTTACAAGCTCTATATTTTATGATACTTACATATATTTTAGCAATATTTCATATGCAAAAAAAGAATCAACTTTAAGCTGATTCTTGAGTGTTTTCTGATATGTCATCTGTTACTATATCTATAGCCTCTCCCCCTGCTAGTAAACTAGCATCTCAAGATGAAACACCGGATTCTAGCCTTATGGCTTCTAGTTCCTGAGCAATTTCAATGGATCTATTTGATCACTGATCTTGTTTATTAAATAAAGCGAGTAACTCATTGAATCTTTCTAATCTTCACGAATCTGTAAGCATTTGTTCAGCAGCTCTTTTTCTATACAATGTTTCTTGCCTTTTTCATCACTTTCATTGCTCTAAACTCGTAAAAGATAAGAGTTCTTTGAACGCAGAAAATTTTTTTCATATTGGGAGAGTATCATTTCTTATGTCTCTGCAGATTTGTTTAAAGCTTTCTGTTTCTCTGTTGATTTGTTTTCCATATAATTCTGTATTAAGAGCTGTATTGAAAGCAGTGTCTAACGCAATTTTTTTATCTTCTACTGATACTTCTCACTCAAGAGGGGTGATATATCTCGCTGATATCATTTTAAAGGCTGATTGGTCTAAGTCAGATTTAAATTCTCACTTAGCATTTTGAAAGTCCTTGAGTTCACTTCCAAAATCTTGAGTGAAATTTTTAGAGTATTCTATTTGATTTGCAGGATCTTCTGATTTACTCAATTTTTCAATTACTATTCATTTTATGTCATTGGATAATTCTGATTCAGGAATACTGTCTATATCCTCAATATTACCACTTAGTAGAGTTGTCTTAAGTGTTTTTACTTCTTTAGATGTTATATCTCATAGCTCTCATTGGAGTACCAAACTATCAATCCTTGGAGAAAAGATTCAATTTTTTAATGCTTTTTGTTGTTCAACATCAATTTCTACTTGTTCTGCATTTTTTATAGTGTCATTTCACTGTGATCAAACAATTGTATCTTCTCAATGCTCTAATTGTATTTTATCTCAAGCCTCTTCTCATTCTAACGCAGCCATTAATTCTTCATCTGCATCTGGTTCATTAGCTTCAGCGATTTTTGCTGCCTCAATCTCTTCAGGAGTTCTCGCTTGTAAATCTCAATACATAAGATTCTTTGCTCACTCTAAATCTATTCAGTCTTCAGCTAATTTAGCATTTATTTGAGCCTCATCAGCCTCTCTGTCATTTCTTGCTTGTAATGCTTCTAAGTTTTCAAAAGCTGCTGGATCAAAAACCATAATATCAATCTAATAAATAATCCCTTATATTGTATCATATAAGGGATAAGTATTGCAAATATTGAGTATTTAGGCTTTGTAAGCTTTTGGAATCATAGTTTCTCTGACATCCATGCTTGTTTCAAGCGTGTGTGCTATTTGAAGAAGTTTTTCTTCACCGAGTCTTGGTCCGAGGATTTGAAATCAAACAGGAAGACTTTCTCTTTTGTCATCATTACTTTCTGTAAATCAACATGGGATAGAAATTCCTGGAAGTCCCGCGAGTGATGCTGGTATAGTATATGCGTCCTCGAGATACATTTTTAGTGGGTCATCACAGTTTTTTCATAATTCCCATGCAACTGACGGAGCTACTGGTCAAACTATAACATCAACTTGCTCAAAAGCTTTTTTAAAATCTTCTATTATAAGCGTTCTTACCTGTGCGGCTTTTTTATAATAGGCATCATAAAATCATGCAGAGAGTACATAGCTTCAGAGAATTGATCTACGTTTTGGTTCATCACCAAGTCCTTCACCTCTATTGTGAAGATATATTTCATCGACACCATTATTTGAAAGCTGACTATTATGTCCATAACGTATTCCATCGAGACGAGCTAGATTGGTTGTTACTTCTGCAGGACAAATGATGTAGTAAGCTGCTACTGCGTATTTTGTCATAGGAAGAGATATGTCTACTATTTCGGCTCATAGAGATTTCATCTGTTCAACTGTTTCTAGAATTTTATTTTTTACTCACGCATCTAGTCCCTGCTCAAAATACTCTTTTGGCACTCAAACCTTTACTCATGACATATCTTTTGTATCAAAAACTGACATATCTATTGTGTCTTTTCATGGGAGAGACGAACCTTCTAGCTCATCATAACCGTTCATGAGATTATAGAGGTATGCAGCATCTTTTACTGTATGTGTAAATGTTCCAGGAGTATCGAGACTTGATGCCATTGGCATAACTCAAAAACGAGAGTTTCGTCCATAACTCGGTTTAAATCATACTACTCAGCACATACTTGCAGGCTGACGAATAGATCACCCAGTATCGGTTCCAAGAGCTGCTGGCACAAGTCCAGCTGCAACTGCTGCTGCTGATCCAGAGCTTGATCCACCAGGAATTCTTCCAGTACCATGAGGATTTTTAGTTACTTTTATTTGAGAATTTTCTCAGCTACTTCCCATTGCAAACTCATCCATATTACATTTACCTAGAGAGCTCATTCCGGCTGCTTTAAGTCTCTTTGTGATTGTAGATTCATATGGTGGAATATAATCAGAGAGCATTTTAGAAGCTCCTGAAGTGATGACTCACTTTTCACAGAAAATATCTTTTATACCAAGAGGTATTCCGAGGAGTTCTGCATCAGAATCATTAAATCATTCTTTGTTAAACGAGTTAAAACTTCCAAGATTTTTATCTTCTGTCTCTGCTCTTTGCATGAAATAATCCCATACTTCTTTTGAAGTAGCTTCTCCGTTGCGAATCATTTCTTGTATTTCTAGGACACTTTTATATGCGAAACTCATAGTTTTGTATTGAAAATTAATTTATAGCAGAAGTATAGGAAAAAAATAAAACATCTCAAGGTCGAGATGCTTTATTTTTAATAATTATTTTCTTATTTTTAATAATTATTTTCTTATTTTTCTTCAGTCTTAGTTTCTTCTACTGGAGCTTCTTCTTGAGCTTTAGGAGTCTCAACTTTAGGTGCCTCAAATGTAGGGAGAGTTCTAGGAGAATTCAGTACTTCCTTATCCATTTTAATTTCTTTCAGTCTTGCAGCTTTACCTGTAAGTTCTCTAATAAATTTAATAGATTTTCTTCTTACCTTGAATTGTCTTAGTACGTCGATTTTTTCTATAGTAGGAGAGTGTACAGCGAAGATTTTTTCTACACCAAATGCTCCAACTTTTCTTCTTACTGTAATTGTTTTTTCGAGTTCAGATTTTCCAGCAATTTTTATGATAATACCTTTAAATCTTTGTACTCTTTCTTTTCCATTTTCTTTAATGATTTGGTATACTTCTACTTCCATACCAGTTTTCATGTCTGGTCTTCCTTGTTGAAGAAACTCATTTTGAGCCTTTCTTACTATATCAACGTTTGTCATTGTTTTTGTAATTATTTCTAAAATCGAGCATATCATATAAAAAAGGTATAAAAAGGCAAGTTTTTTCTACACTTTTTATTAAATATGTGTTAGTATTATCCTAATACTTATTAATTGTGTGATTATGGATTTTTTAGAACTGAAAAATAAAGCCTCAAAGCTCAAAGACTCTGCTATTACGGCTTCTAAATCTGCTGTAGAATATTCAGCAGCTAAACTAGCTGATTCTCAATTTACCCTCAAGTCTATAGCTGAAATAAAAGCTTTTTTAGAAAAATCTAAAACAACAACATGAACTGATTCAGCTTCAGGAAAGGAAAAGAAATTCAAACATCAAGCAATCATTATATTTGTTGATACAAAATCTACTTTTTTTAAGGAGCTTCTCTATAAATTTCCTGTGTTGTCAGCGAAGGCATTTTCACAAAATATTGCTCTGAAGCTTGCTGATATTTCCATGAAAGATCTTGATGAAAAAGTATTTGGTGTTTGAAAAATAGAAAGCTTAGTAGTATATGAAGATACAAAAGTCACAAAAATTTTAGTAGGTGAGGAAAACATACAAAAAATTGTAAAATCTATGAGTTTAGATATAAATAAGAGTATAGACGAGTTAGATTAATACACTTTTTATGATAGAACTATCCACATTGCAGCTGCTTCAATTAGTAGCAACATTTTTTCTTATAGTGGTCGGAACACTTTTGACTCTTATACTTATGAGAGTTTTAAAAATACTGAAAGTTTGAGTTGAGCTTGTTTGATACTATGAAAATATGAAGCAACTTATTGTCTACTATTCTATGGTTCCATATGTAATAAAAGATAAAATATTTGAGACATTAAGTTGAAATACAAAACAAGAAGCTGAAAATCCTACTGAAAAGTAGGATTTATTTTCCCTAAAAAATAAATACACTCTCCAGGTAAAAGTAATATCAAAACTATGACTCAAAAAATAATCACCCTACCAAAGCAACTTGCAAATCAGATTGCTGCTGGTGAAGTAGTGGAACGTCCACTTTCAGTAGTAAAAGAACTTGTAGAAAATTCTCTTGATGCTGGTGCAACTCAAATAGATATTTCTCTCAAGAATGGAGGTATTGATGAGATAGTAGTGAAAGATAATGGAGCTTGAATTTTATGAGAGGATCTCCCACTCGCACTAGAAAAATATTCTACTTCAAAAATCCAGACAATAGAGGATTTATATGAGGTGATGACTTTTGGATTTAGATGAGAAGCGCTTGCCAGTATTGCCTCAGTGAGTGAGTTTACTATATCCTCAAAGACACTAGATTCTATCAGCGCAAAACAGATAATTACCTCTGGCTGAGAAATAACTTCTGAGGCTAAAGTAGCGCAAGAAAATGGAACTCATATAAAGGTTGAAAATCTATTTTTCAATACTCCAGCAAGACTCGCATATCTCAAAAAACCAAGAACAGAATATCTAAAAATACAAGAATTTATTCAAAAAGTAGCCTTAATATATCCACATGTTTGACTCTCACTCACTCATGATCAAAAGGGTGTTTATAATTTTCCAATAGGACAAAGCATTAGGGAGCGTATATATGAAATATTTTGATGAGAATTTTCAGAAAATATGAGAGAACTCTCTCATGAATTTTCATGAGTCAGAGTTTCATGATACATCACCGATCCTAAAGTTTCTTTTAAAAATAAAAATAGACAACTCCTCTATGTAAATAAGAGAGTCATCCAGTCTCCTATGATTGCAAAAGCAGTATTTGATGCATATAACAGGTTTATTCCTCATGGGACTCAGCCCTGATATATTCTCTCTATAGATGTCGATCCTACACAGGTTGACGTAAACGTGCATCCAAGAAAGATGGAAGTGAGATTTGCTTGAGAAGCTACTATATTTCGAAGTGTCTATCATGGTATTAAGGATGAACTTGAACGAGTAAGTTTAGTATGAGATATTAAGGCTCCTGAGGATACTTACTCAACTTGATCTCATACTTTAAAAGACAGCTCTAAAAATAGTTTTTGAGGTGTAAAACAAGAGTATTACACAGGCTCAGGAACAAAATTTAAAAGTTATTCTCCTTATAAAAATACGACTACTAACCCTTCACAAGCTTCAATAGAATTTAATAAGCAAATTCTGTGATGAAATCAGCATAGCTGAGACAGTACTTCTCACTCTTTAAATGTAGAAAACAATCATCAAACTCAAGATTTGAGAGAAACTCCACTATGACGAATTATAGGACAAGTTCATAACTCATATATTATAGTAGAGACCTCTACATGACTACAGATACTAGACCAGCATGCACTTGCTGAGAGAGTTATATATGAAAAATTATCAAATAGTTCTTACACTCCAAAAGTGCAATGACTCTTGTGAGGAATCTGAATGCACCTGATTGTAAGTGAAATTGAAGTCTTGGAAACATATATGGAGGATTTTGAAAATATGGGCTTTGAAATAGAAATATTATCGAATAATAATATACTTATTTCTAGTATTCCTGACTTTATGTCGGGTCAAAATATAGAAAAATCGTTTCAAAAAATACTCAGCGATGTATCTGGAGTATGATCTGTGTGACTTGATGAAATACGTCATAAGATATGGGCTTATACCGCATGTAGATCTGCAGTTAAGTTTTGAGATAAACTGAGTATTTTTGAAATAAATAAGCTCTTGTATGATGCAGCTATAGACTATAGTGCGACCTGTCCTCATGGGAGACCAGTAGTTTATGATATTAGTTTAGATGAATTGCTCGATAAATATGAACGATAAAAAACTCTCCTTGGGAGAGTTTTTTATACTGTATATATCCAAGGAGCAATAGCGTTGAGTATAACTCAAGAAAGCAGAAGGAGTATGAGTCACATGAGAGTTTTTACTATCCGGTCTTTTGCTCAGGTTTTTAGTCCATCATTAATACCTGCCATAGAGTAGAGGATCCCATTTATGACTATAAATAGTACACTTCATAGCGCTGCAATAAGAGTAAAGTACTTAATAATTCCACCAAAGAGCTCCATAACAGTCCCAAAACCAGCTTGAACTTGACATGTATGTACTCAATCACTATCGGCAGCTCAACAATTTGCTCAAGGTACAGGCTCAGTAACTTGAACTTCTACGTATGCAGCTCATACATATTCAGTGAGAAAAAAACTACTGAGGAGTATGGCAGATATTACTATTAATTTTTTCATAAGTGTTATTTAAAGTATTAGAATGATGCTAAATCCAAGAGGAAGGTGTATCCCGCAAGAAGAATCAGAGTTGCAAGGAGAGTATTGATAATAATACTTTTTGCTTTTTTCACACGCTCCTCATCACCATTTGAAGTGATCAGATAGTATGCTGCAAGAACAAGAAAGAATACAGCAACTGGAACAGCAAAGAAGAGAGCAAGGTTTACGAGAGATTCAAATAAATCCACTCCATCATCTATCACTCATCCAAAAGCAAGACGTTTCCAAGCTTCAATTATTCCTACAAATATCAGAGCAAGCACTGTGTAGAGTATCTTGTTTTTGGCTTCTTTCATACTTTCTTCTCTTCCACGAGATGTCATAAGTTGAATACCAGCAAGTGTTATCATAAATACAGCTCCAAGGAAAATAACCATCTCTAAAAAGAATACAATACTATTGTTTACAGTGAGTCATAACTGAACCCAATCTACTAATAAATTTCAAGTTGTATCACTACTCCCATTTTCAAAGGCATCTGTACTTATATTTCCTCAAACAGTAGTGGAACTATCTTTTACAAAAACTCTGTATAAACTTTCAGGAATATTAATAAATACAAGCGCGACAGCTGCATACCAGATTTGTCTTTTTGCTGATGAGAGCTGCTCTTCATTGGATCACATAGACATTATCATCATAGCACCCGTATAAACCATAAATATTACCATGATTCCCATGAGAATTCTTTTTATGACTCTGAGGATTTCTATCCCCACAAAGTTGATGTTAGCGACAGTGTCTCATCCTCCTGCTACGTCGAGAGAAACAGCCTGGATCTCCTCTGATCATGGAATCGTGATAGCTGCATTTACTCCTGAAATATAGAAAAATCAAAGAGCTATACATAATGTTATTAGAATTTTTTTCATACTTATATGTTTAGAGAACTCCTTCCGGTCTGAGGAAGAATGTAATTATTAAAAAGTTAATCGCGAGTACAAATAAACCAATTGCGATATAGAGAATAGCTTGTTTTCATTTTTTAATTTTTTCTTCATCTCATGCAGATAGTAGTATTTGCGCTCCTGCATAAATAATCATAATGAGCACAACTATAGCGACAAAACCATTCATCCAGTTGAGTATCCTAATTATAATTTGGATTCCTTCCGACATTTCAGATACATTAACACATTGACTTCCAGATCCGATCAATGCTCAAGATCCACAATTGATTTTACCATAAAATGCTTCTACTATAGTCTGCGCAAGTTTTACAATTAGGAAACCTATAAGAGCATAAACTATAGTCATCTTTCAAGACTTCACTGCTTCCTCATTTCCATTAGCAGTAACAAGTCGGTAAAATGCAAATATAGCAATAGCAATAAAGAATATTGAAGCCAATGTTTGGATAAGATTCACCAGAGGCAGAACCAAGTTTTGGATGAGGGTTGCACCAAGACTTGCGGAAACTCACTGATCAAAGAGTATTTGAGTATAGACAAAGGCAATTTGCATGACTATCAGACCAATAGTAATCCAGATGATTCATTTTTTGAAATTACCGAGCTCTTCCTCTGTATTTCCAGCAAAAATGAGCTTGATACATATAATGAGGAAATATATAGTAGCTATAACATAAAAAATATTTTTTAGAGCTTGAGCTATAGCTATGAGCGTATTATATAGACCTCTTTCTCAACCCGAACTTACTCATATGAAATTTTCATCATCAAAATTAGCAAGTTTTTCGTTATTATCAGCATTATCTGATTCAGCTCCGTTACTCGCTCAAATTTGCAGATTGTCCACACTTTGTCATCCGTTTATTGTTCCTATATTAACGGCATAAGTACTCTGCTGCGTAAAAAAGAACACAGACAGGGAAACAATCAGGAATATAATGTACTTCATACGCAGGTATTTTAGTTGTATTTATAGTAGTGTACTATATTTTTTATATTGCTGCAAATATATGAAAGTTGACTATTTACCGTTAAACGTAATATACAATTACGAATACCATGAAACCACCAACCAGAGAGGAGGTGAGGAAAAGTGTTGAAATGGATTCTAGGGGCAATAATGACTCTTGTATTTTTAGGTTTTTCCTATTATGCAGGACTCCAGGCTTGGGATTGGTTTATTCCAGTATGCATCATTGTTCTTGGTCTTTCTCTGATTGCGCATGAATTACGTACTGCTGAGAAAAGACTTCAAGCAAGAGGCTTCATCAAGTCAGGATCTTCACATCATCATCCTAAAACGGGTGAGTGGGTGTATTTACCCTGCTAACGAAAAGAGGCCCAGCGATATGTAGCTGGGCCTCAAATGCGTTTAACTTTCATTCATAATTCCGAGTCTTGCTTCGATTTCTATATCAACATATTTCTTTTTACGTCCATATTTTTTTCGAGAATACTCTTTGATAATATCTGCTGCTTTTTGATTTTTATAGTTATTGTCCCATATAGTTTTGAGATCAAATGGCCTGGTAGTTGAGTTATCAATATTGAGTTTACAGTAGGTTGTATAGTTGGCTACCCCAATAATATCTTGCTGAGAGAGGAGAGGAGCATATTCTTTTTCCATATATTCAGCATCATCCGCACCAACTTTAAATGATTGGATTGTTCCGGCATTACCAAATACCGCATCTTTAATAGATGGTTTATCACCTCACTTAGCTTGTCATCCAATTTGCGCGATAAATTGATGGGCCATAATGAGGGCAAGTTTATATTTTCTGGCCTCAGAGAGTATTTCTCCAAATGTTTCAGTTGCAAAGTTTTGGAACTCATCCACGTACATGAAGAAATCTTTACGTTCAGGTTCTGGTATATCAGCCCGACTCATCGCGGCCATATTAATCTTGGATACAAATATCAAACCAAGAAGTTGCGCATTGAGGGCTCAGATTTTACCCTTTGAGAGATTAACGAGAAGAATCTTTCTGTTATCCATCACGTCACGCAAGTTAAATGCGGATTTAGGCTGACCAATAATATTACGAATGGTTGAGTTGGTAATAAATGGACCAAATTTTGCAGAAAAATACGGAATCATTTCTTGTTTTTCTCTATCACCTGTATTGGCATATTCATGTTCCCAGAATGACTTAACAACAGGATTTTTGAGATTTCGAGTTTTGTATTTCATAAACGCTTCATCAACAAAGAGTCTTGGTACATCGATAAGTGTACCACCATCTTCCTCGTCTTCCATGAGTGTCAGACATCCATTACGGAAGTAGTGTTGTATACGTGGACCAAATACTTCATCCCCAAATATTTTAATAAATATTTCAGTGGCATCCATAGCAGCCCTATCCATCTCACGCTTTCTAATGTCTGGATCAGTAGAAATAATATCGAGCATATTGAGCCCCATTGGTCTTTCTGTGTCTGATGGATCAAATATGATGACATCTTTTGCTCGTTCTTTTGGTACAAATGCTAGTACGTCTTCTACGAGATCTCCATGCGGATCGATAACACAGATACCATCACCATTCCAAACATCCTGACGGGCAAGATATCAGATATATACTGACTTACCTCAACCAGATTTTCAGATGATATATTGATGTCGTCCTCTATCTTTTCTATCAAAATAAATTGGAGTTTTTTTATTTCTATATTCGTTCCATCCAAGGAGTACTCCATCTTTATAAACCGGGAATCCTCATAGATGTCTATGAACGAGTTTAGTCTCTCCTGTTGTGGGGTCTTTTTCTTCGAGCATAGTTGGATTGCTCGGATATTTGAGATTATGTGGAACCGGGAGTTTTTTGTACTCAAGCCAATTAATAATAGGTGATTTGTTGTAGTTAATGTCTGGCATATGATATAGCGTTGAAGCCTCATCAGCTGAAAAAACAGATTTATTTTGGAAAAACCCTACGAGTTTATGCCGAAAAGCAAAATGACGAATAGGAGTAAATATCCATGGAAGTGAATCTTCATAAATCTGAGGATTATCCAGAGCATTGTTGTACTCATCGGTAAATATACTAGCAGCAGCAACTATTGCATGCACTGCATTTTCAGCTTGTTTATGAGTTTTAGAGGCAACTATGATACGTATCGATGTTTGAAATCATGGTTGAGCTGCTGACTCACCCATAACCTTTTGACTTTCTGTTTCAGCCTGGTTGAATATCTTATATGCATCTCATTCACTCGCTCCAGGAGCGCTATTTCCTCATACCATATCTTCAGGACCTTCTATCATAGCAACGAGAGGATTCCATATCCATGTAAGGGGTTTGAGTATTGTTCCAATCAGACCGTATTTTTTATTTTTTTTGTATTTTCATTTTGCCACCATACTTGCGGCTCTCATAGCTTTTTGATTCCACTTAGAACTTATAGGTTTTATAACAACCTGGTATACGGCTTTATCGTCTTTGTCCAGACCACCAAATACATTAGTAAAGTTGTTTATAGGATCATCCTCGAGGTACTTAAAGGTTTTAATAGGAAAATAATCATCATTTTCTTTTCCGAGAGAGGCAGCTCTCATTTTGTATCACGCTTGAGTCAGATTGATATAGTCTTTTTTTTCTACTCTGAGTATTTCAGCATCATTATAAATAGATGTTATATGCTGGGATACAAGATTTACATAGTTTTCATACGTAACTATATAAAATGTTACTTCTCATCATTCATATACCAGCTCGAGAGATATTTTAGAGTGACCAAAGATGAAATTGAGCAATGTATCTCGTAGTCCGGCCTCAGCAAGTTTATGGATAGCCTTATAAAACATCGACATTTGCCCTATTTTTTCTTTGAAATCTTTTTTTGTTTCTTTTTCTTTGTCGAGTTTTGAATCAGCCCTAGGAAGAGTGATTTGTAAGTATCTGAGATTTTTTGAATAATAAATTTCAAAGAGTAAACGAACGGATTTATAAATTATATAAGATACAATAAGGATTCCTAATACATTGAGAGCTACATTAGTGAAGCTATCAAATGCTCCTCACATGGATTCTCCAAAACCACTAAAAAGTCATCCGGATGTATCTTTACTGCTTTCAGAAGCTTGATTTCAGCCAGGAGTTTGTTGAATCGTTCTTCATAATGCTGCATATGCTGAGCTATGAAAAGCGAGTAATAGAGAGAAAATGCTAATAATGTATTTCATGTATTTTCAGAAAAATATATATTTGTTTTAGAATATCAGATATTTACTATATATGCGAAGAAGTGGGCTTGACGAAGTCTTATAAAATATTACTATACTTTTAATAAGTATTTTATAGTTAAAAAATAATAATGAGCCAATTAAATTGACCTAAGCCATTTTCCCCAGTTTGAATTAAGCAAATTAATTTTTGACCAGTAGATACTATAAGAAGTGCAATTACTGGATTACTTTGAAAGGATGATTCTAATGAAGATGGAGCTGATATTTGAACTCTTACGAAATCAATTAAAGGCTTAAGTATGGCAATAGAAAAAGATTTTGGATTAAATCATAGCATAAATCAAGCTACTGATGAAACAAATATCTATACTGCTACTAGGCAAGTATGTAATCTTGATATAATTTTTATTGGTGATTTTAGTGTTAGATGAAATCTAAACCCTATTCAGGTGAGTTTTTTAGATAAGTATAGAGAAAAAGTTTCTAAATTACAATCAAGGGCTAAGGATGTATTAGACAATTATCTTAAATTTATGGAAAGAGGATGCATAGATTTAAGACCTGAAAAAAATCTTTTTACTGATTTACCTAGAGTAGTGAGTAAGAATGAAGCCATGAAAACTTTTGAATTAGGGTTGCAATATTTTCAGCAAGAATCTAATGCAATATTGTTAGCTTTTGGAAAATTATCAACTGATTATACGGAGGTTATTTATCCTCAATGAGTTGAACAAAATTCTGGCCAAATAGTTGCCTAATAATCTAGAATCAATATAATAGCTTTATGAAAAATAAATTTCTCAAACACGCGAGCAAACACTGCAGATAATTTCGATTATGGCTTGTTTTTCACGTGAGAAATGATATGCTGTTTTCGATAAGAAAGCAGTTTTTTTATAACTAAAATAATAACTAAAAATGGACTACTCAAAAGAATCGCAAGACAGAATGAAAAAGATTCAGGATCTCAAAGATGCTGGAGTTATTTGTTACGCAAATAACTATCACGGAAAGATAGATATTGCTGAAATTAGATCACGAAGTGAAAATGATACAGAAGGATGATATATAAGAGATATTGAAAATCTTATGGCAGGATGAAGCATCAGTGAATTTCAAACTGCAGGGAGAATCATAACTCATAAATCTCACGGAAAACTTGCATTTGCAAAGCTCAGAGACCATAGCTGAGACTTGCAAGTGAGCTTCATGAGAGACCTCATCAAGTTTAATACGGGGAGAGAAATAGTTGAGAGTATAGAAATAGCTGGAGAAGAAAAATCTGCCTACAAAATTGCAGAAAAATTTTGCCAAGTTGGTGACTATATAGGGGTTAAATGAGACTTGTTTGAAACAAAGCATGGAGAACTTACTCTCTTTGTGACTGAGCTGCAAATACTCTCAAAAGCTGTGAGACCACTTCCAGAAAAATGGCATGGAATAAAAGATCAAGAAGCAATATACAGACAAAGATATTTGGACCTTATTATGAATGAGGACAGTTTTGACCGATTTAAAATGCGAAGCGAACTCATAAAAGCAGTGAGAGAGTTTTACTGGCAACATGACTTTATAGAGATTGAGACTCCTATTCTTTGAAACTCAGCTTCCGGTGCTGCTGCTGCTCCATTTATAACGCATCATAATGACTTTGATGAAGACTTCTTCCTGAGAATCGCACCAGAAACAGGTCTCAAAAAAGCTACCGTTGGACGATTTGAAAGAGTATTTGAAATGGGTAAAAACTTTAGAAATGAAGGCTCTGACCCTTCTCATATGCAAGAGTTTTCAGTGTTTGAACACTATGCTGCATACTGGAACTTTGAAGATAATATGAAGTTTACAGAAGACATGTTTGATCATATTTTTGATACTCTATGATTAGAGAGGAAAAGAGAAGTAATAGATAAGGATGGAAATGCTAAAACAGTTGATTTTACGACTCCATGGAAGAGAATTGATTACATTGCAGGAGTAAAAGAAAAGTCATGAATAGACATAGATTCTTACAGTGCTGCTGATGAAGATAGATTTAGAGCAGACATCATGGCTGCGGGATATAAGTGGGAATGAATGGAGAAACAGGCTACGGCTACTATGATAGATTATTTATACAAAAAAGTACTTCGTCCAAGTATTACTGGTCCTGCATTTGTATATAACTACCCAAAGACGATGCAACCTCTCGCAAGAGCCTCTGATAGCGATGAAAATATCGTAGAACAGTTCCAATTAGTGCTTAACGGATGGGAAGTTCTTAAAGCCTATAGTGAGCTGGTTGATCCAAAACTCCAACAAGAAAATTTTGATGAACAATCTTGAGCACTAGAGGCTGGAGATGAGGAGGCTACATCATGAGATGATGATTTTGTATTGGCAATGGAGTACGGTATGCCATGTCAATCAGGATGGGGAATGTGAATTGATAGAATAGTTTCTCTACTTTCTGGGCAAGAAAATCTTAGAGATGTTGTACTCTTTCCACTTATGAAGCCAGACACAAATGAGACTAAAACTCAGAAAACACAATTAGTTGTTTCTATTCTTAATAATGATTCTAATTTAGAAAAGTGGCAAGAGCTCAATACTATAGCGCACCTCTCAGCGAGTTATGCTGCGAGATGAAATAATCTCTTTGAAACAGAAAGTGCTACTTCTGCTGATGGAGTACAAATTCCTATGAATATCCAGCATGCAATTATGATAAAAAAGGCTGAAAATAATAATAAAATCCAAGAACTGTATAACATCGCAAAAAATGGTTGACTCGAAGTAGTTCCATTTACGCGAGAAATGCTTGAGACAAGTGATGATAAAAAGGTTTCACAAAATACGGTCAGTAAAAATATAGAAGATATTGAATATCTCTGAATACTTATTGCAGGAGAGAAAAAACACGTTGAAAAACTCACAAAAGACTTAGAATTATATAGTTAAATAATATGGATTTTGATATACTTCTTGCCTGCATAGGGATATTTTTAGGAGAACTGTATGGAAATTTTGTTTGATGAGGGAGTTTAGTGACGCAAATATTTCTACAAAATATTATAGGATTTGATATAAAAAATGCTATCGCGCTTGATAATGCTGCAGTGCTGTGAAGTGAAATCTGATTACTTTGCATGCTGCTACGCAAGCAAAAAATAGAGAAATGGATGTGGTACGTTGTTGTAGTTTCATCTCTATGAGCATTATTTTGAGCGAATCTTTTGAATATCGTTCCGAGTGAAATAATGAAAATTATTTTTACTCTAGCAGTCGTTTGATTGGTTATAAAAAACTTATTTTTCTCATCTAGGAAACCTAAACAAACAGGATTTGTAGTAAGTAATAGAAACCTGGTATTACTGTGTATTGCGAGTTTTTTTATTGCTACGTATAATTCATTCCTTTCAATTTGAGATTTTATAATAGGCTTGTTAGTTTTAACGAGTGTCTTTCACTTTAAGTATCACAGAGCCTTATTTTTACTCAGCTTTGGATTTGTATTTGCAAGGGCTGTCGGTACTCTGGAATATTTTAGACTTGGACTCATTGATATGAATTTTTATACTCCTATGTTTATAACTGCTCTATTTGCTTGAGTGATAGCGGGGTATTTTGTAGAAAAAATCCATAGTGATATACTTAATAAGGCACTTACATATTTGAGTATCTTACTAGCTGCATACCTTGTAATTCAGCTATTTATATAAATCTTGAAAAAACAAAAAAAATAAGTACATTTTTTGTACTTATTTTTTATTTATAAAATTATGCTTAATGATTTTAAGGCTTTCCTTATTAAAGGGAACGTTGTTGATCTTGCTGTTGGTTTCATGTTTGGTGCTGCATTTGCTACTGTTGTTAAGTCACTAGTTACAAATATTGTGATGCCTCCTATTGGAATGCTTATGGCAGATGTTGATTTTGCAGATTTATTTATTGCTCTTGATGGGAATACGTATGAATCTCTTGCTGCTCTAGAAGAAGCTGGTGCTCCAGCTATCAAATACGGTACATTTATTAACGATGCTATTGGATTTGTTCTTCTTGGTTTTGTTATTTTCATGCTCGTAAGAATGATATCTAAATTACAAAAGAAAGAAGAAGCAAAACCAGCTGCTCCAGCTGCTGACATCGTTCTTCTTACTGAAATTAGAGACGCTCTTAAAAAATAATTGTAAAATTATTTTACAAAAAAACTCCCAATTTTGGGAGTTTTTTTTGATGAAAAGAATTATCTAATATGATCTATTTTTTCATTGAGGGCTTGCATATAAGGAAGAAATGCTTCACTTACTACTCAATCGAGTAAGGGGTCTTGTAGTTTTAATACTATATAATTATTTGCCTCATGTAATAATGCTATAGGAATTTTTATTCTTGCCCCAGCTCTATTTTCAAGATTCTTTAAAGCTATTACTATGTTCTCAGGTTCATCAGGAAAAGTATTTCTGTCTAGAGAGTAATCATATCATATTCCCATTTTTTCTCTCATAGAGCTCTCCATTTCACAAAAAATATTGTCTCTTAGATTATCGGTAGTTTCAATTTCTTCTACAGGTTCGCAATTTTCTATTCACATAATTTTAAAATTATATATTAAATTTCTATTATATTTTCTCATAGTTTGAGATAAAAATCAAGAAAATGATTGTTATGCCTTTTAGAGTGACATTTTTTGAGGTTTTGTACACATTATTTGTTCACTTTTCTGTTGATTTCAACATCTTTTCTGATAGTATGTTTAAAAGTCTCTTTTTTCCTTTGTACTCCTAGAAAACCCATCAAATTATGTGGAAACAAAAAATCCAAAAAATCCTTTCGTTTTTGCTGATATTTTCACTTATGTTTTCATTTACGCTTCAAATACCAATGGAGCTTTTTTTCGGGTCACGAGCTTACGCGCTTGAAAAAGAGTTTGTAAATCTTGTATCTATTGTAGTTGACGAGGATACATATGATGAAGTTCGTACAAAGCTCGTGAGATATTCTCGAGATATTCAAGGAGTTCTGGAAAATACAAGAGTGGTGATTCTCCCAACTCCAGCAGATGCGAGCGTTATAGATATTGCTTCGCTTGGAGAGTCTCTCTATCTAGAATGATATAATTCGCTTTCCGATGTCAGTTATGAATCTCGACTTATATGAACAGTGTTTGTGTGAAAGATTCCACTCCCAACTGTTTTTGATGGTTCTGATTCATCGAGAACAATGCTTCCATATATTGATTTTGTTGATAAGGCTTATGTCTATAATCATGAATCAGGGAAATATGAAAAAAATACTGATTCAGATACCAAACTTTCTCCTGAGATATGGCATGGGGTTATTTCTCCAAACACATGAGATGAAGATGATGACATACAAGCAATTGAAGATTTCTTTGATAAAAATCATGACTTTTATACTGGAGAGGGAGTTTTTGAGCAAGAAAAATGAATCCTAGATGGTTTATTTTCACCAGCAAAGGATGATTATGAACCATATGTTTTTTATTATGATCAATTCAGAGAAAATCAGGCACTCCAATATCAGAACTATATCGGTTATGAATCATATTTAGAAAATATCGAAGACATTACATATAACAGATATTCTAAAGAACTTGCTGAAAAGGTATCTGAAAAAATACTTTGAGTGCAAAATGCAGATATAGCAGATTTACTCGCAGAGGTAGATCCAGATTTTGATATTTCTGGAATTCAAAATTCTCCAAACGCGCAAAGCTCTTCAGATATACTTACGAGGTATATAACAGATAATTCTACTAAAAAATTATTAGAAGTATTTAACGGTTCTACTCTCTGAGAAATGAGAAAACAGGTGTATAATGCTGGGAGATATAATCAAAATGCGTCAACTGTAAATATGGATATGCCTCCGTTTCTCATTTCAGTACTTGACCAGGTAAGTAGTGAGGTTATAAAAAATGTGAATACATCACTAGAAAAACAAATCACTGATTTGGTGCAAAATGGTCTTTCAAGAGATATTATGCTTCCTGTATCTAAAACCATAGGAGGTGCTTGTGATATATCAGTATATACATCTTTTTATTCTGGTAAGCAAGCAAATACGATTACTCAGGCTTCTCAATGTAGTATATACAGAGGAAATACTAATGGTTGAACACTTGTAGAGGCAAATCGTGGATATAATATTAATAATACTGATGAAGATGTCCTTTTATGTTGAGGGCAAATGAGAAGTAATGATTGATGAGTATATAGATGATTAGAATGATATTGGGGAGGAAACTCACCAGCTGGACTTACGTGATGAGAGGGGTCATTTGTGAACTTAGAGCTAAATGAATCAAATATTGATGGAGCAATTAGACCAATATTTGATATTTTATGATCAAAAGAAGTTGAAGATGCATCTCTAAATCCTAGTCCTTTGGATTGTTTTTCAGAAGTAAGTACATTTTTAACATTAAAAAAACATACTAGAGAAGATAATGATGGAGGGACGGATTGTATTACAGATATTGTTGTCCCTATTAATTGAGCGAGGGCTGTTAATTGGACCTGTGCATCTGAAAATAATGATATTTGAGATAATGTTTGAGTATTTCTCGCTGATTTAAATGAATCTTGATCAAGTACAGGGAGTATAGTTGGAACATCATGTGTTAATAAAACATATACAGTCAATGGTATTTCTAAGCCTGAGTGGACTCTTAATACTCAATTTAGTGAGGGTTCAGAATGAAATTCATGTGTCTCACCATTAACTGGCTATGAATATAAAACTATTCCATCTGATATTTTACATACATCTCCTACGGATGAAGAGTTTGGAGCTCAAATAAATTCTCGATTTACACCGTCTCTCCCAATTGACAGCGATAGATATATAGATTTTATATGAGCTGCAGGTTGACCTGCTCCAGAGTATGGATATCAGAGAATAGATTTTCCTCAGTTATTTAGGGTGCAGTGAAATGATCCAAATAACTTGAGTCTTGAAAATATAGAGCAAGTAACAAAGGAATATCTTGATACAATTTCTGATCAAATTAATGCAACTATATTAGACTCAAATCCAAGTAGTTTAACAGGAGAGGAATTAAGTATTTATAATATTCTAAAAACAGGAGACTTCCCTCAAGCTAATATTGATTTATATGAAAGTTTAAAAAATAAACCACTTGAAGTTTTCACTCTCCAAAATGAGAGTAAAGAAATATCATACTTCGATACTCTCGTATTCTCAATTTATTGGAATAATTTAGATAGCGTCGCTTCAAAATATAAATTCATATTTGAGGAATATCTTTCAAATCAGTTTGAGTGAAATGATTATAATTTCCATCTTCCAAAATCTAAGAAATCATATGAAATAGCATATTTTGCAGCTCCAGGTGATGCTCAAAATATGTATGTGAAACTTGATCCAGAGCTCAAAGGAATACATCCATATGCTGATATTATTTCTCAGTACATATCGCTCAATACTACTATTGCTGGAGCTAATGTGTGAGATGAGTCTTTAGATGAACCTACTTTTGAGTGTGCTCCACCAGATGGAGTGAATATTTTCCAGTGGATCCCTGCTGTTATTTGTTGGCTCACAGAAATGTTGCCTCCAACTATTAAAATTACTGATGGTAACTGTTGAGAATCACTGTTCACCGAAGAGGAGCAAGCAGAGATTGACGCATGTAATAAAGATGATAATAAAAATGGAATAAACGACTGTTTAGAGCAGAATCTTATTGGTGGAGAGCTTGAGCTTCTTTCAGATTCGTGAAGGTATTATTATTTCACCACTTGAACGATAGTTTCTCAGACTATTACAAATGCAGGAGAGCTCGCTAAATTTGATAGTAGTAGCTATATCTCTCACAATATATCTCGAGTTGTTGTTCCGGAAGATTCTGAATTAGAGTTTGATAGCGCAAATGAAAAAGTCATTTATGATATTACTATTCCAGAACTCTCAACTGATGAGGCATTAGAGGAAGCTCAGCAGTATATTAGCTACAATAATGCTGAGATACGCTCAATGAGATGAAAAACAAAAACCTACTTTTATGGAAAGTGACAAGATGCTGATATCACATTTAATGCAAAACTAGAAACAAGAGATATAGATTGAAACGTTACTATTAGCTTAGAAAGTAATGATTTAGAAGTAGGAATTAGATGAGATAGGCTCTTTATAGGTGGATATCGAGTCTGAGAAGATGCTAGGTACACAATTGACAGTACTATTACAGCATCGTCTGAGCAAAATGTATGTGCTATTGATTCAAACAGTGCAAGTCTTTGAGAGGCTGTACTTCAAGCTGATACTCTCTCTCAGGCAAAGGAGAAGCTCTTACTTATGTTTCAAAACTATTCGAGAGCCTGAAACAATCTTAGTTTAAATTATCCACTGAGTATAGAAGTACTTCGTTCTGGTGAAAGAGTATTCTTACAGGAGGAAGTTTCTCAGTGAAATTTAGAATCAGTTTATGGCCTGTTGAATATTTCTACTTCATGAAGATATGAAGTTCATGTGAGAGACAGTGAAAACTTTCACAGCTATAGAGTGTTTGATGTATTGCCAGATAGTGCGAGTAATATTGATGTCATTCTTGGTAGTAATATTATTGAGACGGGGTGAAATATATCAACTCATCTTATAAATATACTTGATCAATATTGAAATGCTGCAAGTGGAGAGATTTATACTGTGCAAGCTACTCTGAGTTGAGATGGGCTCACTTTTACAGATAACGGAGCAAAAGAAATCGAATATCAAGTTATAGAGTGATACAAAGCAATGAGACTTTCAAGTACCAATAGAGAGGATAATAATACTTTGGAAATTGAGGTGAAAAATCTTTCTGGTCAGGTAATACAGCGAAAATCTCTCAGTATAAGAACTATTGAGAAAATAGTTCCAGAACTAACGCTCGTTTGAGATACTCCAAAAGTAGGAGGTTGAAAATACACTTATGATATTGTATTTAATGATATAAATTGAGCTGTACTTTCAGATTTGAACTCACGAGTATATCTTACAGTACCAAGTATATATGGAAGAGTTGATGTGCCATATGTTATGGTTGAAAATGGTAGAGCCCAGATATCGTTTACAACAGCTACTCTGGCATGAAAAAATATTAGTATAGAAGTTCAATTAGAGGGGTGAGTAGATATTTACAGAAAAGATATTACTATACTGCCAGAAGTACCAATAAAGGTAGACTTGAGATTATCACGAGATAAGATAGAGGCAAGTAGTGAGGATTCCTCGATTTTAGAAGCTGTTTTAAAAGATAGGTATAATAATGATGTATTTAATGATAATGCGACAGCTATCAACCTTGAAATACACCCAAGAAGTGATGATATAATCACAGCTTGATCAACGCGAGAGGTGAGCTCAAATTGAAAAGTTCAGTTTGAGATTTCTGGTACTGATATTCCATGACTTGGATATTTTTCGGTATCGACTGATCCTGACCTTGCAAACAATAGTTTTGAACTCATTGGACAAGCTCCATTTGATAAAGAGAGATTAACTATACCAAGCTTTACTACTGCTCAGTGAGAGCTTACAGAAACCGGGAGAAAATTTTTCACAGTATTTTCTGATACTAAATTTTTATCAAAATATTATTCTAAAGCTATATTAGAAGCCTCTCAAGATTATAACTCTCTCCCTACTACTATTTGAGATAGACTTTCAGATTTTTGGGATGAAACAAATAGTCTTAGTGTAAATGGTTTATGAAAAAATGCGGGGAGTATAGAAACATTTTTCTTTTGGGATAAGGAAAATATTTCATGAAATGCATACAACAGTATGTATTCTATGATGTTATGAGCAGAGTATGGTGATTTTACCCAACAAGACTATCTTGCAGGAAGTGTTTTATTTGATAGAGAAAATGCAGCTCTTGCAGTAAGTAGTCTTTTAAATACTCCTTATAAATTTCATGATGTGCTACTGATAGAACAATCAGGTACACTGCGAGGATTATATTCTGGAGATATTAGTCAGGATATTGAGCTAAAACCAAACATAGATAGTGAGGGAAGAATAATTGTTGATATACATAATAATGCTCTTGAGACCTATCTGGGGAGATGATATTATAATACTTCACGTGCTACTGAGATAACAATTGATCCTGTTGATGAAAACTACACTATATCTGAAAATAATAGTGGAATACAAATACTTTGAGAGACTGGCCAAGTTGTATTTGAGATCAGTGAAGATGCGCGATTTACAAGAAAGGGTTCTACGTATCTAGAAATAGATGCTGATTCTATAAATCCATGACTGCAACTCCGAATAATGGATGGTCAAAATTATGTTGCGCACATGACTATAGGAGGGAGATTTGAAACAAATGTTACTCGTGATACTACACTTTTGGATGCAAAACTAGCAACGCTTGAAAATACCATCATACTTCATATCTCTTCAAATCAGTACTCAACAAGACTGAAAGATGACGGACAAAATAGTTCACTGAGTGTATACTATCAAGATCCTTTTGCGAGTAGATACTCACTCGATGAGTTTCATAATAATGATATTTCTGGAATAGAGTCTACACTTAGTGAGGCTTGAATTGGCTGGCAAGATAGCAATACTGCGCTGCTTAACTTTGCTGCTGGTGAATCTGTTTGAGAAGCATCAAAGAATTTCCATAGTTTCTCATTGGTTCATTTATGAGATCCAGTTATCTCTCTCAAGCCTCTTATAAATACTTTTAATAACTCGACGCAAGAAAAATATTTTGATTCTACTATTGGGACTTTGATAGAATCAGATGATGGACTCATTTGATATAAAATTCTAGATTACAATAATGATACACGTCAAGACGTACTTACGATTCATAGAGATGGCTATGTTTCGTTGTATGAAAATGAAGATATACATGGTGATTATATATACCAAAGAGATCTCGTATTTGCAGCTGATGGTTGATCAGTAAGATTAGTAGAAACATGAGACTTTAGTGGTGACGGACATGATGATATATTTTTTGTGACAGAAAATGGGAAACCAGCTCTCTTTAACAATGTGCAAAAAGACTTTGCTAGGTTTGATATTTCAGAAAGTATTTCACTGAGTTGAGCGATTATACAAGCAGAAACTTTTGATATGGACGCTGATGGTAGAGATGATATAGTGACGCTTGATGATGCAGGTCAAATACATATTTTTTATGGTAATGGTCCATCACTCAATCCTAGCTTTACAAAGAAATTTATTGGTGACGGATATGCCATAGAGCTGTCAGAGATTGCTACCAATCATGGTGGATGAGTATATTTTGATGGATTAGTACAGCTATCTGACGATAGAGCAACTCAAATTCTCACAAATTCTCAGCAGTATCTCCAAGAGATAGCAGATGCTCAAGCTGCTGGGGTAGATGAGCCTACTCCAGAGTTTATTGATCAATCTCTGGTTGAGAGCTTTTTATATCTATCTCTTCCATATACTCCAAAATGATTCTTAGAAAATAGAACAAATGGACAAATAGTCAGTGACTGATTAGTTGGAGAGTTATCAAGTGACTCACAGGCAGCAGATGCTACTGCTGCTAGCGTTAATGATTTTTTAAATTCTTACGATAGTTATATTTCGTATACTTGATTTGAGTCAGTGCAAGAGACAGAAACATATTTTCTGAGATGACAATATGCTCAGGAGCAAGGAATAGAAATTTCAAAAACATTTACGGATACAAGTCCAGATTTCCTACAATCATGAGACAGAGTTTATTATGATATTAGTATAAAAAATACCAGCGCAACAAGAAAGAACAACGTTGCATATGTTGACAGTATTCCTAAATATTTTCATTTTACTTCAAATACATTTACCGTACTCACGCAGGATAATCTAGAAGTTATTCGAAACCCTGGAATTAACAATTACAGTATATTATTGGATGGATTCTTTTTAGAACCAGGAGAGGAAATTATTGTGCGATATGAATTAGAAACTCTCCCTCTTTCGTATTGATTTTTACAGGTTTGACTCTATGAACAGTGAGAATTATGAGATGATATTTATGGAGATATTATTCTCAAAGAAGATGAAAAAAACTGTTGAGCACAAGCAGATATTTATAGATCAACAGATGTGAGATCATATGAGTGAGGAACAACGGT
This sequence comes from Candidatus Altimarinota bacterium, assembly GCA_020629795.1. Classification (GTDB taxonomy): domain Bacteria; phylum Patescibacteriota; class Gracilibacteria; order BD1-5; family UBA6164; genus JAACSU01. The sequence goes on along the minus strand of JAHDCR010000001.1, from coordinate 202,051 downwards.
TCCTGAGTGTAGAGAGAGTGATATCGAAGTATGAAGTGAGTTTTGAAATATAGAAGACTCAAATTGAGATGGTGTTCCTGATTATATTAGTGACTTATTATCGTCAGCGCAAAATGCAGGAGCAACAGAAAATGTTGATGATATATCTGCATCTGATTTAGACAGAATAAGAGATTATAGTGACGATATCTTGACTGAGTTATGAGTAGATAGTGATGGAGACGGGATTCCAGATAGTGATGATACTATGGATAATACTAGTGGTGCTACAGACTTTATGTGAGCCCTAGATAATATTAATGAGGCAATTGATGAGATATCAGAAGATATAGATGAGCTGATACAGTGACTGAGTTGTGGATTCTGAGGAGGTTCGTGTATAGCAACACCTCTCAACTGGGCTCCACTCGCTCCATGAAATGATCCAACATTATTTGGAAACCCTATTGGTGATGGTCTGAGAGTTTGAGAAGGTGTACCTATATTTTCAGCATTAACCTGAAGATCAATATATACAAGTTCTGGGTGTTTTGAGGTACCTACCGCATACCCAATGTCCACAAATAAATTTGATGGTCGATGTGGATGACCAGCAGGAGCTGGTTGAAGACTTGGAACAAATTCAGCTACTAATTTTGTGAGAGTATTTGCTACTCCAACTCTCACGGGTGGTTTTGGTATTGCAGTATGTTTTGGGTGACCAGCGAGTGTAGCTGGAAATGGAAACCCTCGATGAGTACATCCAATTGTTCCTGGATGAAATTGTATTGTTGCTGCTATGCCACTGATGAGCTGTGAGTGAGGAGAGTGAGATCCCTGAGTACTCTGATATCCATATCCTGGAAATGGTTTTGGACTCATACATGCTAATTGTGATGGCACTACGCAAGAGGACTTGCGTACTCCTCTTCAAATTGAGTCTGAGTTTGTACGTGAGTACCTAGAGTATCTAGAAACTTGAGTGCAACCTACTGGACTCTATGAGAATTATAGAGATTCATTTTCTACTATAGCTGATCAGTGAGCTGCGAACTACATACTTCCAACAGAACCACTTATAAATATATGAGGTGGAGGAACTACTGCTATGTGATGATCTGTAGATATTGATCCATCAGCTATTTTTACTGGAAATGGAGATGTTGTTGATATACAAAACACGAGAGTGGCAGCTTTCCCTTGATTTATGATGGACTGGGTAGAAAGACAGCTAGATGAGATAACTTCAAAACTTACCAATCTTCCTAAGTTATTCGTGATACTTCCAGATTTTTGATGAATATTTGATTTTAGTTTCGATAACTTTTGAGATGGCCTTTCAGAAGCATTCAATGATTGAAAAGAAAACTCTTGATCAGACAGAGCAGAGTCTCAAGCAAGTATAGATGCGCTGAGAGCTCAAAAATCTACTCTTGATTGTTCTGGTAGCGACTCTCTAGCCTGTAAATCAATTGATCTAAAAATCATTTCAGCACAGTGACAACAATATGGAAATAGTGGAAAAGAAACTCTTTCATGAATTAGAGAGGTATATGAATTTATGGGAAATATACCTCTACTAAATGTTGAATCAGAAGTTATTTCAGTAAATGTTCCATGGATGGAGCAAGTCGAATTAAATAGGTTTATTCTCGATTGGAAAATTACTGCAGAGCAATGGAAGGCTGAAGTAGAATCAAAATCACGATCTTGGTCGTCAGGAGCTACCTGTGAATGAACTCCAGCTCAAATAGCGAGATGTGAGCAAGAAAATGACATCAAAGATAAAGCGTCTCTAGAAGCAAGAGAGTTTGTAAATTCGCTTGAGAGAAATATACAAATACTCGAAGAATATAAAGAGTTTCCTGATAAGCTTGCAAAACTCGTAAATATAAAAGAAGTATGGCTTGAGCAAATACTTTGTAATGTCGAAGCTATTTCGAAACTTATGGGTGAGTGGATAAATACTAATGGAGAGAGATTCAAAGCCTGGGTTGAGCTCTATCTCCTTATAAAAGCTATTTTAAAATCATGGCAGTTATTTATAGATGTATTTGCTGGATACGAAGCGGAGTGTCATGAGTGTAAAAATGAAAGACAAGACCTACAAAACTTTACTTTTAAACTCATTTCTGTTGCGATACCTTCAGCTCCTATTATAGAGTTCCCTAAATGGCCAGATATTATTCTCGACTTGCACAATGTTCGTGCTGGTCTGACTGTGTATATGCCAGATTTTGAGATTAATAAACGTCCTATAGTATTACCGACTCTTCCAAAATTACAACTTCCAGATGTACCTGACGCGAGCTTCTCACTTCCAGCACTCCCAACGCTTCCTACTTTTGAGCTTCCAGAACTTCCTGAGCTCCCAAGTCTCCCTACTGTAGAGCTACCAGATTTACCACCACCACCTAAAATACCAAAACTCTTTGGTGCTGTTGAATGAATGCTCAATATCATAAAACTGATTACCAAAGCAATGTGTTTCCTCAAACAGTCACCGTTTGTACCAGAGTGGAGAGCAGGTGATCAGATAGCATTCCTAACGGAGAGAAACGGATATCTCCCAACAGACTTTATTGATGTTCAACCACCAGCATTTTCATATTCTGCTGTTTCAGCTATCAAGGTTACAACTTACGTAAATCTAGAGTTTGAAATGGAGTTCCTCCTTGAGGCTGTAAGAGCTATTACAGCTCCTATAGATGACCTCACTAACAATGTAGTGAATATGTTTGATATTTCTCTTTCTGATATCAATCTCGTAGAGTCAGTTCCTGAAAATATCGATATAGATTTAGAATCTGATGGATCTATTGAGGCTGATATATCATTTGCTCCACTGAATGAAAATCCAGAATCTATCCTGACACTTGTTGGACTCTTCAGCGCAAAATTTGTAGAGCTTATTACATATATGTGAGAAAACGCACATGAAACTATGACAAACAGAGAGTTTATAAGCTACGTAAATAGTGGTCTTGCAAGTAGTAGTTTTACAAGCAATCCAAGAACGGCAGAGATTCAAAATCTCTGGCAAGAGGTGAGTAACATGAGATATACAAAAGAGCAGGACTTTATTGATGAACTGAGAAATAAAAATAAAGCTAAATTTGATACTTTTGAAGATATTCTCAGAAATGAAATCGAGTACTCAAAACAGCAGCAAAATGACCTTAAAAATCTAGAAACTCCAGAAAAATTTATAAAAACATCTCTAGATTCTCAAGATAGATTTGCTCAGTATGATGAATCTCTTAGAGCGTATAATGAAGATACTCTTGATGCTGCAATTGCTCTAGTGAGTGGAGAGAGTGAGGAGAGTAAATTATTTGCAAGCGATATTAAAGCTGAGGGGGAGAGTATTATGAATAGAGTGAGAGGAGGTCTCACAGCATACCAAGAGTCAAGTCTCTTATCAGCAGTCTGAGGTGATACTCCTGCAAGTGAGTCAGCAGGATGAGTATGTCAGTGAAATGGAGCAATGGAATACGTGTACGAAGGAATCTATGTTCTCCAAGACGATAAAAACTATAGGCTCTTTGACTATGTAGATCACCTAAAATGAAATGAAGAAATAGAACTTGTAGATAGTGATAATGATGGAGATGATGATGTTTTCTATCTCACAAATGGAAAATTATATTTCAAAGAAAATAGAAAAAATACTGAGGCTAAGAACTATATTTCTCTTCCACCACTGATAGTGTCTCCAGGAGATAATGAATTTTATAATGGTGATGTGTATCATGAATCTGTAAATGGCTTTAGAGAAGCCTCAGTAAGTGATGGATATATGAATGTTATTTTTACAAAGCCAACGAATACCCTTCTTAAAAACTTTAGACTTACATATCATACTATAGTAGATAGATACTTGGATGATAGTGATAGTTATACTCCAGAAACAGTTGAGACACATGTGGTTGATGCAATAGCAGATATGGATGATCTTCCAATACTTTCGCAAAATGAAGATTATGAAGTTACGGAGCATCTCGCAACAATCTCATACGCTTGAGCTATTAGATGAGCAAAACTCACAACAGAAAAACTCATAAATTTGAGAGATGATTTACAGGCAGGTAAGCTCATAACGCTTACTTCAAACACTCATATTTACTCTGGTGGATCTCCGTTTGAACTGACCTATAGAGTCTGAAAAACTGAAGAAAAAAAAGTAAATCTCGCGAGATACAAAACTCTCAGTTTCACTCGTCCAGTTGAGGTGCTTGCTCTGAGCTGAGACGCGTATGTCTCTCTCGAAATAAATGAGGATATCGTTGATACAGATATTATAGACCATATTGGTATGCCAATTCTCCCAGGAGCGAAAATCAGTTTTAATGGGAATAAAGATTTACTTTGATCAAATGACCATATAGATATTAGATATTATGATGGTTCTCAGGTATTCCTAGATATGAGAGATATTACGAGCTATACACTCTATGACCTATGAAGTAGTACACGTAGTGATTATACCATTAGGCAACAAGTAGAAAATGACTTCTACTATGCAAGAATTCATAGCTTTGCAGAAAATATTGATTCTACTCTTTCTCATCAGATTCTTCTCTCACCACAAACTCAGGCAGATAGACTCGCTCCTCAGATTGGACTCAATCAAAAAATTAGAATCCCAGTATATCAGTCTCAAGAGGTTGATCTGACTCCATATATATATGAAGATAGTGGTCTCTCTGGTATATCTGATGTTTGGGTAGATTTCGATCTCCTCACAGATAATGATGAGGATGGAAATCCAGCAAATGATAGAGATGATGAAAATATTATTATCTCGCAAACAGCTACAAAAATCTCTATAGAGTTTGGTCCATATGACTCAATATTTGAGAGAGATATCATCATCGCTCTGACTGATGATAATGGAAATTTGGCAACGAAACGAGTTCCATTTGAGGTATATCCTCCAGTTCCAAGTATTATAGATATCGACGATACTATCATAACGTGAGTGATAGATGAGGATCTCATAGATGAGCCGGTACGGCTCTATAGATATAGAGGATGAGTGATAGAGAAGCTTCAGTCAGCTGATGGAGAGGATGTGATAGCTACAGATGATATTTGAAACTATAACTTTGAAACATCGAGCAATACAGATGGACTAGAGCTCACATACTCATGATCTGTTATAGCAAATATCGATGAATATACTGGTCGAGTAGATATCGTAGATCCATTTGTGACTACGAGAGTCTTGGCTACCAATAATCCAGATAATACTTCTGTATATCCAGAAATACTTGTAACGAGGCTCGGGCAAACAGTCTTTAAACAGTTCCTCAAGGTGCCAGAAGGCAGAGTGAGGCAAGTATCTTCTCTTGATAGAGCAGAAGACACTGGTATCTACATGAAGCTCGTAGATGCTGAGCAATATGGAAGCTTTAGTGTCCCACTATGAGTTGCCTATAATCCATGAAGTCTGGCTGTATTCTCTCAAAGTGATACTAACAAGATTCCACTTATGACTATATTTGCAGATGGTCGTATAGAGCTAGATAGGACGCAGTATAGGCTCAGATACACATCATTTGGTGAGTATGCAGGATTCAAACTCCAGAAACTCTCTGATAACAGTGATGTTGCTGATATACTCTTTAAAACAAATGCGAGTTATATACTCAGATAGTATTAAAATTATCTTAAAAAATGGCTTTTCCTTGAGGAAGAGGCATTTTTTGGTATAGTAAGAGTAATAATTATGCCCTCTTAGTGATAAGTAAAAGCCCTTTCTAAACTAGAAAGGGCTTTTACTTATTCTAAAATTATTACTGCTCCATTGCATCTTTAACTTCTTCTGCATCCTCTATTTCATCATAGTAATAATTATAGGTATCATACTCGTATGTTTCACATGTTTCTTCATCTGTCTCGATGAGATACTCACAAGTGATGTCTTTGTCATCATAATAGTCATAACAGGTCCTGTCTCCACTATCGTAGTTGTAACATACTCTATCAAAATCATCAAATGATGTTTCTTCTAAAGAGTATCCATACTCATATGTATCACAAGCTTCTTTTCCAGTTTCTGCAATATAATTACATGTTACAGTTTTATTGTCATGGTACTCGTAACAGGTAGTGTCTCCTGAATCATAGATATAACAAGCTTCATCATACTCGTCATAGGTATGGTACTCGTACTCATAATTTGTTTCATAGTTATAATCATCATAGTAGCTTCTACTTTCAGGAGATACTTCTTTGAGGAAATCTAGATAGTCTATAGTGCTTGTTGGAGCTTTGATTTCATAGCTTCCAGAGCTCAATCTCTGTGCTGAACTTTTAATATTGAAATCGAGATAGTTGTCTTTATCTGAAACGGCCTGAAAATCCCAATTGAAATCATTTCTCGAGCTCACTCCATTGTAGAGGATAGAGCTCTCTATCGTAAGTGTTTGACTGTCAGTATTTATGAGATATGATGATATTTCACATCAACCATCAACTTTGAGATAGCTCTGGTACGCGTCTCACATAAAACTACATGATGCTTGTATATCTGGAGTATCTATTTCTAAGCTCGTAGTAAGTGAGCCATTATTATAGTTTCAGATAAATACTACTTCTTCTTCAAAGCTTGATGTGAGATCTATGGTTTTAATCCCTCCATATCTATCAAACTCTACATCAAGCATAAACTCTGGATCATATGGCTGCTCTGGAACGTGGATTTGTAGTTTATCGTTTGCGATGTAATGAACGTTCATATATTCTGTTGCATCATAGCTATCTATCATCACCATAGTAAGCTCGTGGAAGCTTGCATTTTTCCATGTGAGCTCTATATCGATGAGTTCATACGCATTTACATCTGAAAGGTTTGATATACTGAGTTTTACTTCGTTTCCTGTAGAGAGAGTAATATCTACTCCTGACTCCATGAAATCCTCGAGCATATTTTGGTATTGTTTTTCACTACACTCTTTTCCATTAAATGGATCAAATACATTTGTGAGTCTTTTTCCTGTATCACAAAAATGTTTTGTAGGTCTGAGGAGATATCAATTTTCATTTTGTCCATATACCTCCATAAGATTTTCAGAAAACAGCATATTTATTTCTGACTCTATATTGTCTTGCGTAAAGTATGCGAGTACGTCTTGTGGGTTAAATGAATTTTCATTACCAAAAGATATATAGGTGTTATCACGAGCCAGCTCTGATAGTTTTTCTATCATTGGAGTGAGTTCGATCTCGATAGATTCATCACTTGAGCTCATTTGAGTATTATTCATCAAGAGGTAGGTGTTTTGTTCTTTTTGAATAAATTCTAAATCAGTTTCTCCAGAAAACTCTACTTGATCAGCATATCTAGAGCTTGCATTGAAATACCCACTTATATCAGCAGAAAATGAGCTATCTAAACTCTGATTTTGTGCTATATATTCTGAGATATCCATCCCTGCTGTAGCAGAACCAAAATCCTCTATGTTCATATTCATCTCAGCTGTCATACTTCATTTTTCTGTATAGTTTGTGAGGGAGTTCCACGAACTAATAATCTGAGAGAGGAGAGATGTAGTCTCGTCTTTGAGGTTCCCTTGAAGTTTTGATATCTCATACTCTGCAGCTCTCTGTGCAGACTCACTCAACTGACTGTAGCTAGGTGTTTCTGTGATATTTTCTTCAAATTCTACTTCTTTTACTATAGGCTCAATATCTTGAACAGATTCTGTTTTATAGTCTGCCGTAAGTAGGAGGATGGTTTTAAGAAAGTTTTTTATTTCTTGATTTTCATTTTCAACTATGAGGTCTGCTATTTTTTGCTGAAAATTTATAATTTCACTTGGAGACATCTTTTCAATAGCTTTTTGGACTCTTGGGAGAGAGTCAGAGTAAGTGCTTTGGGCAAGTACCGGTGTTATACTTGATAACATAACTCCTAGTATCATCAAAATGCTCAGGATTTTTTTCATGTGGAAACTATAAAAAAATAATATACCTTTTCAGTATATTATTTTTTAAGCTGATACAAAATTACTTTCTGTCACTCTGGATTTGTAAACTCTTGGAGTCGAATGAAATTATCTGGTGTAGTGTCGAGATATATACTAAGTTCTGGTCTGTAGGTCTTGAAATCCATAGTATCTACCACAAGAATATCTATATTATGGTAGCTTCCATACTCATAAATATCTGCTATATCGTTGGTATACGGAGTGATGTAACGAGTTTTTGAACCACTGTAATAGCTAACAATTGGAAAACGTTCCATAATTTTAAGATCGAGAGTACTACTATTTGGGCATATTTCTGGAGATATTTCTTGAGTACAATAACTTTGTAACCATTCCCCAGCAGTTTTTTTGAGTCTGTAATAGTCATCTTTTGGTGACTCGGTATTGTAATATACGAGCGTAGAGAGTAGTAGGAGAGATACTAGCTGCACAGAGAGTCAGATTTGTAATAGTTTACTGTATTTTCAGATACGTATTTGTGAGAGCCCAAATCATAGCGTTATAAAAATCAGAGGAAGAAATATGAGAAAATATCTGTTGAGCGTAAAAAAGAGAGTAAAGAATATGCTTGCAGGTATAAAAAACGCAATTGTAATGACAAAAAAATCTCTCTGTTTTTGAAATACTTTATATATCCCAAATATTAAAACTAAAAATGGAACCAGGCAGTAGAGGAGAAAAAATATATTTGAAAATCTACTATCATCTCAGTAGTACAGACTTGGAGACTTTCAGAGTATTATTTCAGGAAAGTTCTGAGTATAGAGCTTTTTTTGATTGCTCATAATTCTTTTGAAAAATGCGTTTGGATCTTTTGACACATATTCTCAGAGACTTCATTCTATCGATGGTGCATCATAGGGCATTCCACCAGCAAAACCAGCGATGAGATGGTGTTTATCAGCCGTCAGCTCTGCTACAGCCTGCTCAAATCAGGCATCGTCCATCTTTTCTTGTCCTCTCAGCTCAGCTTGCCTGAGATTACTAGCTCATTTATTTGTGAGTCCCCATTCTCCTGTGAGTCCATTGAGATAGATAAGATAGGGAGATATAAATATGAAAAAACTTATAAAAAATACTCCAGCATATCAGAAAAATTTTCATATACTGAGTCTCTTTTGAAAGAGCAAGATGAGAGATATTATTCCAATCGAAGAGAGGTATATAAATGCCTCAGCACGTGTGAGGTACATAAGTCCAATCATGCAACCAATATATATAATAGGTCTTAGCTCCCCTTTATGTAAGGGGGAGGTGTCCGAAGGACGGAGGGGGTGGAGTTTGGCTATTAACTTTTGCAATAAAATAAAAAGCCCCAAAAAAAGAGGTATATATATATTTTCAGTGAGAATATGTATGTTAAAATGTAGGAGTGTCGGAGAGAGAAAAAATAGGACTATTACAAAGAGTGAATATATGGGAGAGAGAAGACTTCTTGAAATTTTCCAAAGCAAGATTGCTGACACATTGAGGAGGATGAGATTTACTATTTGAGCTGCGAGAAAGTCATTGTTTGTAATAAGATTTACCAGAGCAATAGGAAGAGAATAAATAAATCCAAACCATCCATTTCAAAGTCATTGTGATGAGAAATCTCAAAAATGATAGCTCATGAGTAAATATGCAAAGCTATCTGCGATTTTCATCACATCATTGAGACTCAAAAATGCTCAGTGAAAGATAGTTCCTATAAGACATATGAGTCACAGGAGTATATTGGGAGAGATATTTTTTATTTTTTTCATGCTTGTTCTCTATTCATACTTTCAGCAAGTACTAAACCAATTATGAAAAAGAGTATATAACTCGTAGCTGCTTCTTCGAAAGCGTGAGTAAAGAGAGCCATAAAACACAGTGAGAAATATGCAGTTGTAATTCATACACTTAGGAAGTCTCTTTTTCTCTTTATGAGATCAATGAGTCTATATCAGATGAGTATTATCAGGCTAGTAAACAGAGCAAAACCTATAATTCACTGTTCTAGCAGTATTTGTACGTACCAGTTTTCTGGGAGGAATTTATGTACTCTTAAAACAGAGGCAGTTGCTACTTGCCATGATCCTGCTGACTCAATTGAGTTTCCGATTTGACTTGCTGGTCCAGCAATACCAAGACCGTATCCTATTGGATTATAAAAGAACATTTCCCATGATTTTGATAGATTATCGAGCCTATTTAAGACTGACCCCAAATGGAGAAATAATTCCCACTTAAAGAGTGCTACTAAAACTATAGGGAGCGAGACAATTCCTCAGAGAATTGCATAGAATTTCCTTGTTATTTTTTTTCTATATACATATTTATAACTGAGCAGTACAAACATTGCGAGAGCAAACATTGCTCCGAGCATGGATGTTTTTGAGTATGAAAAGAATATCCCTGTAGCAAGTAGTACTCCAAAGCCTCCCATCATAGCGTACTGCTGTTTTTGAGAAAACCTTGTACTTGAAAGTGCCCATCCAGCAAAGAGACTTCAAACTATGGTAAAAAACACGGACATTCTAATCGGTCCTCCAAATGTTGCCTGGAACCTATGATGTCCATCTACATTTTGAGAAAAACTAATACATTGATTCGCTGTGTAAGTAGATACTTCATCGGAATATCAAAAAATTTGAGCAAGCGCTGATATGTCTCAAAATAGATACCATGGCAAGAATACTATAAGTATACCAAAGGTAGATATAAAGAGAGTTTTCAAAAAATATCTTATTTCTCATATCATCCCGCAATACAAACCAATAAGGAATGTTAGAAAGAAAAACGCGTCATATCTAAATCCGAGGACTGATGCTGGTTTTAGCTCAAAATAAGGGAAATACATATATATTGCCGTGCAGGCTATAAATGCGAGAGTGAGGCCAAATAAAGTATTTTTTTGAAGCATACTTTTGAGAGAATAATTATGGTGCGCGTAAGCTCGGAAAAACACCAGTAGTCAGACAGTGACTACAATAATCTCTTTCCAAAATCTAATATAGTTTGTATCTAGTCCATATTTACATTTCAGTACTGTGACTAAAAATGCATGAAGTGGAAGCAGAAAAATAAATATTCCAAGAATGTTTTTCATAGAGTAGTGAGTATAGAGTAAGAGAATTTTTAAAATAATACGAATGATATAAAGAAAGTCAAAGTACTCTCCTTAGCTTGCGTTATTTTACGATATTTTTTATTATATCTATAAATATGCGAGTATCATACTTTGCAGCTTGTTTCATGCACTCTTGCGGGATATATTTTCAGGCTAGATTATTTGCATGAAAGGTGTTAAAATTTTTAATAAAATCAGACCCATCAGCATTGTAGAAAAAGTCTCATGTTTTTCCTGCAAGAACTGTTTCAGTGAGCCCTCACTTATATAATGCAAACACTGGCTTGCCTGCAGCCATGACTTCTATTGGTACTATACCAAAATCCTCTTCACCTGGGAAAATAAGTCATTGGGAGTTTTGAACTAGTGCTACTAAGTCATCTCAGTACTGTGCTCCTGCAAATTTTATATTGTCTGAGTTTAGTGATAGTTTCTCGAGTTCACTTCTATATTCACCGGCTCAGATAATAAGGAGATTAGCATCAGTGATATTTTTAAATGCCTCTATAGCAATATCGAGTTTTTTAAATTCAGTAAGTGCGGAGAGTATAATATAGTATTTATCACTAGCAAAATACTGCTTTGTAGGAGCTGATGGGAGTTGTTTTGCAAATCTCTGCGTTTCGATTGGTGGATACACAATTTGAGAATCTCTTTTAAAATATTTTTTTACACGAGACTGCGTTGTAGCGCTATTTGCGAGTAAGATATCGTTATCTTGCGCAGCATAATAGTCCCAAACTCTAAGTTTTTTCATAAAATTTCCATAGAGATATCATTGTATCCCTGTGTTCATTTTTATTTCTTTTCGATACTCGTGAGTCCAGTCCCACATATACCTGGCAGGAGCATGATAATAGACGATAGTTTTGGTGTTTTTTCAAGTTTTAAGACCATGAGCAAATCAACTAGATGAGACTATAACTCTGTCGTAATTGGAAAAATCTAACTGTTCAACGGATTTTTTCATAAACGGAAGACAGAGACGTTGTTTTTTTGTGAGATTATAAACTCTTTGACTTGGGAGTTTTTTGCAGCTTGAATGAATCTGTGTGGCTGGGAATATGTTTCATACAGTTTTTTCATCATATATGAGGGTAAAAATATCAGATTCTGGGAATATTTTCATAATGCTTTCAACAACTTTTTCGGCTCATCCAAGCTTAACGAGCATTTCATGGAGGATAGCAATTTTCATATATTTTTCGGTAAAGTGAGAATTAGTTCCTTCTAGGATAATATTTTTTTGTTTTTTGAGAAATAATAGTTATTATTTTTTTAATTACTTCATTACGCGGCATTGTTATGAGAAAAATCATTCAGCTCAGCATACTTATTCTTTCCCTTGGAATATTCTTTTTGTGATCGCAGAGTCTTGTGCAGGCTAGTACTGATATTACAAGCCCAGACTTCACAATTCCAGTTTGAACATTTTGAAGTACTACACTCATAGATGAAGATAGCGCAGGTGGTACCGTAAACAATGTACTTATGACTGTGCTGGAGAAACTGATTTTAGTGTTTTGAGCCTGCGCGATATTTATTATGACTATATGAGCATGATATATGATCATTTATCATGGTCAGGATGAATTTCTTTCTAAGTGAAAATCTATCTTTATGTCAGGTATAATCGCTCTCGTAGTAGCACTCTCTGCTTGAATAATTGTCAGACTCTTTTCATTTCTTTTATATTAAATTACGACTTATGAGATATATAGCATTTTTCATTGCAATGACCTATGTATGGATAGGAAAAATACATGCTGCAGCACCAACGGTCAACTGTGGAGGGCTTCCATGATGCTCTGATAGTGCAAATAATGTTGATAGTATTTATGGAGTTATAGGAAATATTATTGCTCTTATGATACAGTATATTACAGTACTTGCTGTACTTGCTGTGATGATTTGAGGGATAATGTATCTCCTTGCTCTGTGAGACGAAGAAAAAGCAAAAAAAGCTAAAAGTATTATTATTTGGTCTCTTGTTGGAGTGTTTCTTTCTGTTTCAGCGTGGTCAATAATTGGTATCGTAAATAACTTCAATATAAGCTAAAATAAAACTATGAAAAAATATGTATTCATTCTGATTGCTCTGATTTCAAATATTCTTACTTATAATATATTTGCTGCAGATCCTTTAACAAGTGAGCAATTGCAGCAGCAAATGTCACCTACAAACACAGAACAGGTCATTAGAGCAACTCAGTGAGATGAGGAAGCTGTTGATGGTGCTTTAGGATTTGTGAGAGATACTATATTTGATTTGCTATTGCTTATTGCTCTAGGGGTGTTTTTATTTGTTTGAGGACGACTCCTCATAGCGAGGTGAAATCCTGAGGAATTTAAAAAGGCTATGATAAGCCTAGTTCATGCAGGTATTGGATTGTTTGTTGTCTCAGCTGCATATGCTATTGTTACTTTTATTGCTTGAATAGATATACTATAATATGAAAAAAATAATTACTGTCTTATGTTTCTTGCTTGTATCGTTGAGTCTTTTTCAGACGCAAATCGTATCGGCAGATTGTGAGTACAATGAGGATTGAAGTGTATCACAAAATCTGGACAACTGTTTAGCTGACTCAGCTCTTGTAAATCCTTGAGATGGACTGATAGAGTGAGGAGTCAAAAATAAAATCATCTATTGGACCTGACAACTTGCGACCGTTTTGAGTCTCATATCAATCGGGGCAGTAGTGTATGGAGCTGGTCTTATGACTGTATCAATGTGAGATGATGAAAAAATCAAAAAATGAAAAGATGTTATTAAATGGGCCATTTTGTGATTTTTATGACTGCTAGTTGCTGGTGCTCTCGTGAGAATAGTTATTGAGCTTATGTTTTCAGTTGCAAGCTAGTTAATCCCTATGAAACAAACTACAAAAAAAATAGTTTTCATTAGCGTGTATACTTTTTTGTTTTCTGCACTAATTTTTATTTGAAAAGAGCTTATTTTTCCAAGCCATATCCACGAAGAAAAATACGTTGAGCCTGAATTAAGCTCTCATTTTTATGACTTAGAACATGAGCATTTTGAGGATTTTGATGCTGTAACGCAAGAAGAGCTCGACAGTACTATTAAAAAACTGATCTACGAAAACTATAGCAAGAAATATTCACAGTGAGAAAAGGATAAGGTTGATTTTAGATTTATTCCTAGTTCATTACGCGAAGATATTAAATACTCATATCTTCCTATAGCTGAAGTGTTTTTATATAATAAAAAAATACTATCAAGAATTCATGATATGTGACTTATTCTCTATAAAAATGCAGGACATACGAGAGGGAGAATGAAAAACGGACATATACATATGTATAACCCAGAATCACTTACGGATAGTGAGTTTTTAGCTGTGCTTATACATGAATTTTGACACTATTATGATATTCACTCTTTAAAAGGGAGTGCATTTTGAGATGTGAGTCAAAATTTTTATGATATATCATGGCAGTCTGTCACTACTATGAAGCCAAATTCTACCAAAGAAGATTTTGTTTCCGGGTATAGTATGACAAATCAGTATGAGGATTTTGCAGAAACGTATCTGTATTACATACTTCATAATGAGGATTTTGCATTTAAATCACTCTCAAATCTTGCTTTACAAAAAAAATATGATTTTATGAGATCATATGCAAATGTATGATCTGGTCCAACGCTCAGTTCATATTCGCTTCAAGACGTATTGCCATATTACTGGGATATAACTAAGATACCGGTAGATGTAAAAAAGTTTTTGCAATACATGCAAGAAGACATATAATACTCTCATAACTCTAAAAAGAGTAATGAATTCGTTTCTAGAATTTTTCAATAAGACCAGTTTGTAGAGCCTATTAAGTTATTAAGAGCGCAAATGCGTGACATCAAATTTTTGCAGAAAATTGATGGATGACTTCTAAACTTTATAAACCACAACAGCACTTTTTGAAAGCGGTTTTTATACAGACAAAGCTCAAAATTTCGCAATATAAAGTTTTCAATATTTTATTTATGTAATTTTAATACATGAAAGATTTCTTAGACGAACTCGATATGGAGGTTCGCGATATTACTGCTAAAAATGAATCAGGTGCAGTAGAACGTCAGAGTGAAGATGCTCCCAAAGCAGCTCAAGCTAAAAAAGCTCATTCAGCTCCAGCACATAAAAAACCAGTTCACAATCATAATAAGCCAGCTGCTAGTAAAAAAACTGGATGAAAGAATCCAAATCAAAAACAAAATAATAAATCTCAAAAGACACAATGAAGCTCGTCATCTGCTGAGAGAAAAACTCATAAGTATGGAAGAAAAACATTGGATTTTCCAGATACTAAATTCTTCCTTCCATCTCTTAGAGAGGGATATACGAGATATATTCCAATTGGATGAAACAATGAAATAGGTGCAAAAAATATGTCTATGGTTCAGTTTGGAGAAGAAATTCTTCTAATTGATTGTGGAATACAATTCGCAGAGCCAGATATGTATGGAGCTGATTATAGTGTTCCTGATGTGTCATTTCTCAAAAAATATACTAAAAACATAAAGGGATTTCTTATTACTCATGCGCATCTAGATCATATTGGATGTTTAAAGGATATTCTTCCAGTACTAGATATGCCAACTCTCTACGGGACTAAGCTTACTATTGGCCTGATTAAAAAATCTATCCAAGAGGCCGGATTAATGCCTTATGCAACGTTCGTCGAGATTGATGCAGGTGTGGAAAATAAAACAAAAATTGGCCAATTTGATGTTGAGTTCTTTTCTGTAAATCACTCAATTCCTGATTGTGCCGGTTTATATATAGAGACACCAGGTGGAGCAAAATTTGTTCATACATGAGACTTTAAAATCGATCATACTCCAAGACTTGATAAGCCAGCTGATTTTGAAAGATATGAAGAAATTGGTAACAGAGGTATTACTATGCTTCTTTCTGACTCTACTGGTTCTACTACAAAAGGATTCTCCATGTCTGAAAAAGAAGTATGAGATGAGCTTGAAAAAATAGTATCAGAGCATACAGGAGGACGACTTATAATTGCAGCATTTTCTTCTTGGATTTCAAGAGTACAACAGCTCGTAGATATAGCTGAAAAATACGATAAATTTATTTATCTGTCAGGGAGATCAATGACAGAAAATATAGCAATAGCTCAAAAGCTTGGATATATTACTATGAAGCCAGGGACAATCAAAAAACTGACACCAAAAAATACAAACGGGACTCCAGCAAATAAACAAATTATTATTACAACCGGTTCTCAGTGAGAAGAATACTCTGCTCTTTCTCGAATGGCAGAAGGAAAACATCCAGCTATGACTATTCAGGCAGGTGATACTGTGGTATTCTCAAGCTCTGTAGTTCCAGGGAATGAGAGATCAGTGAGTTTAGTAATCAATAAACTCATCAAATATGGAGTAAAAATCATTACGAAAGCAGATAGACCAGTTCATACATCAGGTCATGCTTACCAAGAAGAACAAAAGATTTTTGCAAGACTTTTTAAACCTAAATATTTTATGCCTATTTATGGGGACTTATATTTCCGTACTCGTCACGCAGAGACTGCAATGTCAGTAGGGATAAAAGAAAGTAATATACTACTGCTTGACAACGGGCATATAATTGACTTCGCTCCAAATGGAAGCGTATTCAAATCAAAAATTAGAGTTCCACTTCAGGAGTATATTGTAGATGGAAATGGTATGGGACTTATGGGATCTCATGTGCTTGGAGCGAGAGAACAAATGATGAACTCTGGAGTACTTGTACTTATGTACAAAGTTGATAAAAAATCAAAGGCTATTATTGGACATATAAAGCTCGAGACAAGAGGACTTGTATATGTTGATGAAGTACGATATATTCATAGAATCATCATTAAAAAGGCTCGTGAAGCATATGAAAATACAGTAAAAGATGTCCCAGATATGGAAGAAAAAGATCTCCTTAAAATTATTAGAACAGATCTAGAAAATTTCCTACTCAAGAGAATTGATAGAGAACCAATGATAATTCCAATGATTACTGAAGTTTAGAATAAAAGTCCTCCCATTGGGGGCTTTTTTTTGCATTTTATTTTTAAGGGGTATAATATATATCGTTATTTTATGACACAAAATTTATGAAAAAAATTGTAATACTTTTTATTCTTTGACTGCTTTTGGTTTCGTGTGCAAACAAAACTGAGATTGATAGCGCAAAGCAAGAACTACTTTGAAATACAATTAGTGAAAATGCTGCTTGATCTTGAGAGCTTGATAATCTCGAAGAAGAAATTACTGATCTAGAAGAAATGGTTGCTAATAACTCACTAATTCAGATTATACCTCTTGATGCCAACTCACCTTTAGAGTTTAATGAAATTTCTGAAGATGTACTCACTACATGAGAAGTAGTAATTAGTGGTATTGCATGACCTGATGTTGATAAAATAGAGGTATTTTTTACAAATTCAAACTCTACTTTCTCAGATGATAGATATGTACTTCAAACTTATATAAAATGAGAATGAGATTTTAAATACATAGCCTCATCTAAAAATAAAGTATTAGATTACGGTATAAATGAATATATATTTAGAGCGTATTCTGGTATAGCTGAAAATGAAACAAAAATTATTTTAGAAGTGCCTACTGATGCTCCAAGTAAAGAAGATAATTGAGTAGAGTCTCAACTAATTGGTGGTGAGTCAGATAGCTTACTTATTGATCTTCCTACCTCAACAAAATACGGAGAACCACTTTTACTGTGAGAGGATAGTTTTACTTATACTCAAATTAAAGGTTTAGAAATACAAAAACAGGCTCTTTGAGTAATTAGCTGTGATGAAGTTACTGACTACTTAACAGAAAAATTAAGCACTTGGTATTTTTGGAATACTTGTAGAGATATCGTAAAAGATAAATGAATAAAGTTTAATGTTATCAGACTTGCAGGAGATGAATATATTTATGAAAGACATTATATAGATTTTACTAAGTGACTGTATGGAACGTATGAACTGGAAACAGGAACAGGTGTTGATAAAGATAATATAGAGGAAAAAAATGATGAACTAAAAGAGGAAGAATTTCCAACTATAGAGATAGTAGATGACCTTATAAAAGACATATTGCAAGCATAATGAAACGAATATTATTAAAAATTTCTGGTGAAGCTCTCTCGTCTGACTCACTGGCTATAGATCCAAATAAAGCTCACAAACTCGCTGCAATGATTCAAGAAATTAAAAAGACGGGTATAGAACTTGTAATAGTTTTATGAGGTGGAAATATTTATAGAGGTTCAAGTCTCATAGCAGCAGGAGTAAATCCTGCTGATTCTCACAATATGAGTATGCTTTCTACCGTATTTAACGCAGTAAGTCTCAAAAATTTTTTAGATAAAATAGGTGTAGCAAGTATAGTGATGGATGCTCTGTGAGTTGAATTTTTAGAGACTTATTCTGCCATGAAGGCCCGAAAATCAATTCTCAGTGGAGAAATAGTTATTTGTAGTAGTGGTACAGGAACACCATTTTTTACGACTGATACAGGTTGAGTAGTAAGAGCGCTCGAAACAAATTGTGATGCTATGATTAAGTTAACTCAAGTTGATGGTGTGTATGATAGTGATCCAAAAAAGAATCCAGACGCGAAAAAGTTTGAAACAATTTCTTATGATGAATTTATTGCTCAGAACTTACAGGTTCTAGATCAAACAGGTGTAATTATGGCTCGTGATAATAATCTGCCAATATATGTCGCTGCACTCTGAGATACTCAACAAATAATCGATTTAATTGCAGGAAAAAACATAGGGACAAAAATTAGTTAAAAAAATATATTTTTTTTTGACAATTAAGCTTTTTGCAATAGGATGTCTCGGCTTACAAAAATTTATTCAAAAATCTATCAGATTATGTTAGGAAAACTAAAAAAGAGAAAGAGACTTAGAGTACACGGATTCCTCAAAAGAAGCGCGTCTGCTTCTGGAAGAAAAGTACTTAAGAACAGAAGAAGAAAAGGAAGACACGAGCTTACAGTAAGTTACCCAAAAAGATATCAAGAAATCAACGGTAAATGTAAAATGCATATTGTTGCTGGAGGAACTGCTAAAAAAACTCCTTTTGATGGAAAAGGAAATTATATTAAGAGAAAATAATTTCATATTTTCATGCTTGCAAAAAAATTCAGGCTACATGAACGTGAAGTAAAAAAGGTTTTGCATAAAGGAAAACCTTTTTTTTCTTATAGTGTTGTTTTTAACGTTATTCCTAATAAACTCTGACATAGTCGATTTGCAGTAGTTATTTGATGAAAATCAGTGCCAAACGCAGTAGTGAGGAATTTATACAGAAGGATGTATTACAATGCTGCATACAAGTATACACAGAGCAATCTGTGAGATGTAGTGTGTGTAGTGAAAAAACAAACGAAACTCGATAAAACACAGATAACTCAAAATAAAATACAATCTGAAATTAATTACCTTTTTGAAAAAAAATTATGAAAAAATACTTAGACATACTCATATTCTCACTCTTATTCTTTTTTATATTTTCGTACTTTTCAACTCCTACAGACCAAAACGTACCTACAGGTGTAGTATTTGAAACAACGAAAAACTCATATAAAGTTCCAGCTGCAATAGAATTAAATATAACGAATAATACCAATGAAGTATTAAGTCTTAATACTTGTGAAGACATAACTATTCGATCGTCTCAAAGCTGAGAAGAAGTAATATTGCCAGAAACTCTATGCTCAGAAACAGAACTTGCCTTGAGAGAAGCGCATACTCTTGATTTATCATCACAATATGATTTATTTATTACTCCAGGAGAATATATATTCAGCTATATTGTTTGAGAAAAACAATATATTAAAACGGTCGATGTTACCTATAGAGGAACAATATGAAAAATTTTTGTATGAGTATTTTATGCTCCTCTCTACAACCTCCTTGCGTATCTTATAGGATTTTTTGCTAACTCTCTTTGAGCTGCAATACTCGCAATCACGGTAGTTATTCGTGTGATACTGCTCTTTCCTCAACATAAAATGATGGTTTCTCAGAGAAAAATGCAAGCCATACAGCCAAAAATCAAAAAACTTCAAGAAAAACACAAATGAAACCAGCAGGCTATGGGTATGGAGCTTATGAAGCTTTATAAAGCAGAATGAGTAAACCCAATGTGATCGTGTGGATTTCTCCTTATACAAATGCCGTTTCTCATAGTAATTTATAATATTATTATGAATATTACTTCTCTGAGCAATGAATTTTATCTATATGATTTTCTCCCTGATTTCCGTATTTCTCAAATTGATTATAATTTCTTTGGTATAGACTTACTATGAGCAGGTTGAATTACTGGTCTGTTACTTGGTTTATCTGTTGCTGCAATACAATATACTCAAGTTAGACTTTCTATTGCATGAAGAGAATCATCGGATTCTAAGTCATGAGTTGTACTAGAAAAGAAGAAGTGAGAAGAGTGATATAATCCAATGATGCCAGACCCTGAAATGATGAATAAAATAATGCTCTATGGGATGCCTGTAATGGTTGGAATATTTACCTTTACTCTTATTGCATGAGTATGACTCTATTGGGGGATGTCTACTCTCTTTGCTGTGTTTCAGCAGTTATTTGTAAATAAAATAATTAAAAAGTAAATATATTAAATAGGTCAGATGACCTATTTTTTTTTGACAGATTAGCTGTTCTCGCTTACTATAAGCTACGTAATCTATATCTATTAATTTGTTTATATGAAGAATATCAAAAAAATATTTTCTGTAATGCTTTTAGCAATGTATATGTCTACAAGTACATATGCGGCTTATGAAGAAGTATCTTGTGATAGTAATCCGGCTTACGGGGCACAAAGTTGTAGTCAATGTTTTACTGGTGGTGAAGTAGCTCAAGGAGATAACAAAGGACTTCTTACTGATGTATGGGAAAACTATACTGAATCTGATCACGTTCTTTTTAAAGAAGAACAAGAAATGCCTCAAATAGTTTCTCTTGGAGGGGCTTCATGGGCTGAGGTAAAAGCAAGTGACAGTGTTGATTTCTGGATGTATACAGAAGATCTTGATAATCTTTATGAAGAAGATGCACTATGAAACGTACTTCCAGCTGGTGAAACAGTTACTTGGATAGAGTCTACAGTGGGGAGTGCATACCAATTAGAATCTAACCCTGCTCCAAAAGGAGATAATGTTGGTATGATTCTTTACGACATAGTAACTCATGAGGTTGATGCTGATGGTATACCTGCTACACAAGCAGATGAACATAGAGAATGTGTTCTCTTTACTTCAGGAACTCCAGGAGAAACTCCAGTTGTACCAGAAACTCCTAGACTTCCAGAAACTGGACCAGAACATCTTATACTTGCTCTTGTTGCTCTTATGTTAGGTTTTGGTTTCCTTAAATTCAGAAACAAATAAAATATACAGTGATATATAACTAAAACACTTTCCATCATTTGGAGAGTGTTTTTTTGTTAAAAATTCCCAATACCTAAAAAGACTTATATCGTCAACTTATTTTTATTGCATAGATTGTTTATTATATGTTAGCATATAGGAGTAAATTTGTTTCGGGCAAATAACGCAAACATATATTTAACTAATAACAATATAATTATGTTTACACTACTAAGAAACTTGAGAGCAATGTTTATGCTTACAGTTGCTAATTACCAAGAGGCACCAGATGGACTAACTACAGTTGATACGGCTATTCAAGATGAAAAATTAAATTTGTCTGAAATACAAGACTTAAGCGAACTTCCAGCAGAAATGCAAGCTACAATTCTAGAAAGAATGGAATGACAACTTTCTCTTGCAGGAGAAATTGCAGGTGAACTTTGAGATATTACACCAGATAGTAGCGAAGGAAATCCTACGATGCCAGAACAAAAAACACTTCAATTTATTATGAATCTATTTCTTATAGCATCAGACGAATCTACATTAGTTGTAGATGGTCGAATAGGTTGAGGAACTAAAAGAGTACTTAAAAGTATAATGCCAGATTATGATGGTTGAGTTATTGACCAAAGTAGGATTTCATTACTCATACAGATGACTAATTCTCAACTTTCTACAAAAATTTCTCAAGTTCACGCAGAAAGACAAGAAAATGAAGTTAAAGTTTCAAATGCAAATACTCTACTATCTAAATATTCTTCAATTGAAGAAATTAAGGCTCTTTCAGTTGATGATAGGATTGCAGCTCAGCAAGCTCTAAACACGCTTGGATTCGACACTGGTGGAACTGCAGGTTCTATTGGACCAATGTCTACAGCTGCTTTCGCTGAATATCAAGCTAATTCTGGAAACAGAGAAAGACAAGCAGCAGCAGTAGCAGCTGCTAGAGCATTAGAAGAGGCAGCAGCTAAAGTATGACTAAACGTAGCAGCAGTCTCTGAAAGACAGTGAGAGTTATTATCAGAATGAGAATATTCACAACTACAGTTAGCTGCTTCTCAAGCTCAGTCTACCAGAGTATCTATAGAAGAAAAAGTTCGAAATTGGTATACTAATGATTTTGATTTAGATCAAGATGTTTCAGGATTGTCTCTAGAAGAAGCACAAGCTCTATTTAATACTGCTCAAAGTAACTATGGAAGAGCATCAGAAAATGGAACACTTGCTGAGAGAGTTCAAGAAACACGATATAATATATTGAGTGATAATGATGATAATTACTTTGAAGCAGCACTTAATCTTGCAAGAGTACAAGAACGAGTTGCAAATGAAAATTTAGAGGCAGAAAATACTGCTAGACTTGCGGCTGGATTAGCAGTAGAAGAGGCAACTGACGCTCAAAATGAAGTCACAAGATTACAGCAAGAGGAACTGAATGCTTACATCAATGTGTTAACTCAATGAGGAGCAAATACTGAACTAACATCTCTTTTAGAATCAAATCCAGAAGAAGTGAGAGCTGTCATTGAGGGAATGAGGGATATGAATCCAGAACAAATTCTTGCTCTAAGGGAGGCATTAGTATTCTTTGGAGATACTGGATCTCACCTACAACAAAATGAAATTACTTGAGGACTTGTAGTTGCGGTAGTGAAAATGAGCAGTGATATATTTGCGGACCAACCTGGAGAAAAACTCACTCTCGATGAGAACACTTCAAAACTTATTACTACAATACATGACTCATATCTTACTAAATCTGGACAAATTGGTGAGCTTATCAAAGCTGCAAATGTGAGAGGAGGTTTAGATACAGGTATGAATGCTCTCGGAGCATTACTATGAGTTTCAGTATGATATCCTGATGCTGTTGTTGTTGATGGAGCATGAGTACGTGGAGAAATTAATAATGGACTCAGAGGAAGACCAATTATTGAAAAAACTCTATTTAGAACATTCCAAAATGATTATAGAAATGTTACAACCCATAGATCTACAAGAGATCATACTGGAGAAACTATTAGTTACGATGGTGCAACTACATCAACTCCAGAATACTGGAGAACACGTCTTGTAGACCAAAGACTAGAAACTACCCGAACTTGGTTTGATTTATCTGCTGCAGGTGCTTCTCGTGAATGAATTTCATGAGAGATAATGTCAGGTAATATGACTTTAGAGCTCAGTAGATCAGCCATAGACAGGCTCTATGATATTAATCCAGAAACAGGAGCTCTCGAAGAAGAATCATGGTATACAGCACTTAGAGAGTATAAAGATGGACTCGTTGATATACAAGAATATACTGATGCGGATGGAGAAGTTGATTATACAGCCTACCACGATGCTCAAGCAGAAGCTGCAACTGATACAAGTGTAAATATATCAGCTAAAACTCTATCAGGTGCCATGGCTGAAGTGAGAAGAGAAAATCCAGAAAGATATGGAGAAATTATGGATGAAAATGAAGCGAATTTCCTTGCTCTTGATGATATATCATTTGGACTGAAACATGCCGAAACATGAGATAGATCCGAAGATACATACATCATGTGAGGTATTGACTCAGAAAGTGGTAAATATACAATTGGTATTTTCAATGCTGCAACTGGAGAAGTAACACAAAGACAAGAGTTTGCGACAAAAGAAGAACGAATGAATTCTGATTTAGGTCAACAAGCGCTTACATTAAGTTCATATAGATATCTTGGTGTAGTAACAACAAATACAGAAGGTGGTCTGAGAATGGCAGATGATCAAGGACTTATTAGATGTGGGCCATCAGAAAAAGTTGTATTACTCAATGATGCTCCACCTATACTAGCAGAATGATATAACTTCCTGAGAAATGGTCTTCCGTGTGGTGTACTTGGAGCTCTATGTAAAGTAACTGTGAATGATTCTGAAAGAGATCGAACCTACACTTCAACAGAATTTGATCCGAACATTCTTCCAAAACCAGAGCCAGAGCCAGAGAGGGATAGGGATGGTTGAGATAATGATAATGACGGTAGAGCAACAGAAACTGGTTGATCATCAGGTTGAGATGTAGATACTGGATGAGTTTCAGAAGCAGATTCTGGTTCAGAATCTACATCTGAAGGAACATTTTAATTATAAATTAAAATTTGACAAAAATGAATAAACAATTATATATAATATTATTATTAGTAGTTTCACTACTCGTAACATCTTGTTTTGATAAAGATATAGATGAAAAGGAAGTCGAAGCAGCTAGTAGTGGAGTAGTTCTAGAGCTTAATATTGAAGAACAATGAGTAGTAGATGGTTCTTGAAGTGTCTCCGAGGTTAATGGTAGTTTCTCAGATTTTACTCAGTAATATTCATACATGAATACAATCAAATTTTGCGTCGTACTTGTGCTATTATTTTTTTCTCATTGAATCGTAAACTCTTACGACCAAGTTTTTGATTCTGTAAAGTTGAGATATGGAAAAAGTTATTATTTTAATGACTCCTTTAAGAATACATGAAATACAACTCTAGAACTTCAGTCTTTTAAGGTTACTTTTAGAGAGGAGGCTAATTTTAATAATTGAGCTAATCCTACATTTTCTCCTACTCAAGCAGTCAAGAATGACAAAGTTTTTAGTCCAGGGGAAAAGAAAGTAATATTAGAATCTTCTCCTGCATATGGGATTAAAAGACATCCTGTTACGAGAAAAAGCAACAATATAGAAATAATATATGAAACTACTGATAAAGTACTTTCAAATTGAAAAATAACAACACATACAGAGTATCAACCATATGAAATAACATGGTGTGGAGATGGTATAGTAGATAACTATACTGATCCATATGGAGCTGGAAAAATAGTAGAAACATGTGATCCAGCAGATTCATCAAAGAAAAATTGGGGAACAGGTGGATGTAGTAATAGCTGTAAACCAGTTACGGCTCCAACACCTCCATCATGTACAGATATTGATGTGAAACCAACTACTGGAACAGTTCCATTTAGTTCTAATATTAGTTGTACAGGTAAAAATGCTGATACTTACAAAATTGAAATTAAAAAAGGTAACTCAATAGTTAAGACAATAAACTCTAAAACTGGAAATTACCAATTTACATCTGATGGTACTTACACTGCGCAATGTTTTGTAAATAATACTGTTACATCTAAAGAATGTAAACAAACTATTACAGCTAAGCCAACAGTTCCACCTGTTTATGATCTAGCACTTGATAAAAAAATAGTAGGTAAAAAATCTGGATACAAACTTGGTGAAAATGTTACTTTCGCAATAACTGTAACAAATCAGTGAGAAGCTGTAGCTAGAAACTTTACTATAACTGATTATATTCCTGCTGGACTTGAGCTTATTGATACAGCTTGGACTCAATCTGGAAATAAAGCTACAAAAAATATCAGTAAAACTCTTAATAAAAACGATTCTTACACGGTAAATATTAGATTTAAAATAGTTTCTGACTCTAATCTAACGATTCGAAATTATGCTGAGATTTCATCAGATGATGGAGATGATTGTGATAGTACTCCAGACTCAACGAATGGTAACGGTACAGGTGAAACTACAGGTCTAGTAGATGATGCTATCGGAACTGGATGTGAGCCAGGAGGTGATGAAGATGACCATGATATTGCAGTTATTACCCTAGAAGACCCTGTATATGATTTAGCGCTAGTAAAAAAACTTTCAGTTAATTCTACAGGTCCATTTAAATCAGGAGACAACGTTACATTTGATATCTCTGTAACAAACCAAGGAACAGTAGATGCTCAGGAAATAACAATTACTGATTATATTCCTACAGGTCTAGAGCTCAACGATACAGCTTGGACACAATCTGGCAACAAAGCAACAAGAAAAATGTATGAAATATCTGCTGGTCAAACAAAAAAGTTGAGTATTACATTTAAAATTACTCAAACTACGGCAGGGACAATAAACAATTATGCTGAGATTTCATCAGATGATGGAGATGATTGTGATAGTACTCCAGACTCAACGAATGGTAACGGTACAGGTGAAACTACAGGTCTTGTGGATGATGCTATCGGAACTGGATGTGAGCCAGGAGGTGATGAAGATGATCATGACATCGCAGGAATTACTTTAGAAGACACAGTATATGATTTAGCACTTACTAAGACGCTTTCGTCACTTCAAGATACGTTTACTGCAAATGATGATGTAAGATTTATAATAACACTTACAAATCAATGAAATGTTGTTGCAACAGTAAAAGAAATAGTTGATTATATCCCTACAGGTTTAGAGCTAAACGATACTAACTGGTCAGAATCTAATGGTATTGCTAGATATACTCAAGATATAACTTTAAATCCTGGAGAACAAAAAACCGTAGAAATTAACTTTATTGTTTCTGAAACGGCTACTGGAGTGATTGAAAACTTTGCAGAAATTTCATCAGATGATGGAGATGATTGTGATTCTACTCCAGATTCCGTTAATGGAAACTGAGATGGTGAATCTACAGATCTAGTAGATGACCAAATTGGTTCAGGATGTGAACAATGAGGAGATGAGGATGATCATGATATCGAAGTCATTACAATTGTTGAACCATCATACGACCTCGCTCTGAGAAAAGTAGTTAAAACTACAGGACTACTTAATAAATGAGATACGGTTACATTTACAATTACAGTATTTAACCAAGGTACAATTGATTCAGGTGTAGTTGAAATCACAGATTATATCCCTAATGGATTAACTCTTACAGGTTCAACATGGACTCAGTCAGGTAGCATTGCAGTGAGAACTATTGCAAACATACCAGCTGGAGGAAATACTCCTGTAGATATTGCATTTACTATAGATAACGATGCTCCGAAAAATATAAATAACTTTGCTGAAATTTCATCAGACAATTGAGATGATTGTGACTCTACTCCAGATTCCGTTAATGGAAACTGAGATGGTGAATCTACAGATCTAGTAGATGACCAAATTGGTTCAGGATGTGAACCTGGTGGAGATGAAGATGATCACGATATTGCACCAATTGTTATTGAAGATGGAGATGTAGTAAATCCATCATGTGATAGTGTTACTGCAAGTCCAAACTCAGGAAGATGAAATAGTCTTACAACTACTCTGACTTGTAATTGAACCGCAGTAGATACATATAGAATAGAAGTGAGAGACGAAGCTGGTAATCTCGTTAATACTATTAATGCAGCAACTGGTCAAGTTACTCTCAATAGAGGGGCTGCTTCTACTGCAAACTTTACTGCAAAATGTTTTGTAAATAATACTATTACAAGTAATAGTTGTGAACAATCATTGAGTATTAGTAATAATACTTGAGGAGGTAGTACAGCATCATGTTTAGATATCATCAAAACAGGGAGTGATACATACCAATGTATTTGAGATGATGATGCAAACTCTATTTCTATGAGATGTGGTACAAACCCAGATACTGGAAATACTGTATATCTTCCAACTCAAGCATGAGTTCTTGGAACTGATAATAGAAGAACAGCAAACTTTACGTGTAGCGATGCGGTACCAAAATGTATTGTTAGAAAAGTACCTTGAGCTCCTACTCCGACAAATGAAAATAACTGGGTGGATTCAGCTGCCTGCGAATACTCAGCTGGTTTCTGTTGAGATGGTGTAGTGTGATTCAGAGCAGACGGAACACAAGAGGTATGTGATGCATGAACTAATAATGGAAAACCAGGATTTACCTGTACAGCACAGTGTACTATTCCAGGAGGAGGATCATCATCTGGAGGGTCTTCAGGATGAAGCTCTACTTCATCATCAGGAGGATGAGAGATAATCTGTGACCCAGAAGTGAAGACTTGTAGTGTTACTACGACTCCAACTGGAGGAGAAATTGTATTTGGACCATTCGGTGGTACTATTGTTGGACATGCTAAAAATATTTTAGAGAGTATTCCAGAATTTCCATTTATACAAAATACTTCAGAATATGATTATAGTTTTGATGAACTTTGTATAAAGAAAACTGATGGAGATAATTCAGTAAATTCTCCAACACTTTCAAATAATGAAATATGTATTAGCTTATCTAATAGAATGCTATACGGGTATGAAAAGTTTGTTATTGCTCAGAAAAAATCTGATAATTCATACGTTGCACTTAGTGGTCATGAGATAGATAGAGACCAAATATCTGCAAATCCTGTGTATAAATATCCAGATTTCATGTCAAATAAAGATGCAATTCATGCTAATAAAGATTATTGACAAGCTATACTGACTACTTCTATGAAACATGACATTGATAGAAATGGTACTATTGACGAGTTATATAGCGCTTATTTTGCAGCAGATCTAGATGTAAGAGTAGCTAAACCATCTATCGCTACTATTGGTGGATGAACTTCATATATAAAAAATGGTTCAGAAACTACAGGTGATATTAAAAAAGTTACAGATAACATTGCAGGATTTGAGGACAATACTAACTTTGTATGAGTCTCAGTAGGTGATGATGGAGTTTCTAGCTCTGTTGAAACAAATACAGATACGACTGTTATTGAAGATACTGAAGCAAAAAATGATAATTATACACAAGATGTAAATGATGTAACACAAAATACTACTACATCAGTAGCAAATGTTTCTGGATATGATGAGTTCTCTAACTTTAATGGTCTAGATAATGTCTATATCCTAAAAGGAAAAAATATTACTCTAGCAGAATTACCTGCTTGAATAAACACTCCAACTACTTATATAGTAGAAGGTGGTAATCTAACACTTACAAAAGATATTGTCACAAATGAAAATATTGCATTTGTTGTGAAAGGATGAAATATTACTATCAAGGAAGATGTAGAAAAACTCTCTGGAACGTATATTGCAATCCCAACTAATGATACAAACTGAAAAATAATAAGTGAATCTTCTAATAAACAACTTGTTGTATATGGATCACTTCTCTGAAATCTAAGTGAGTTAGTATCAAACAGATATTATATTGAAAAGACTGGTAATCAGTTATCAGTAGGTACGATTGTAAGTTTTGGATCAAGACTTCTCTCTAAACCAGCTCCACTCGTAGCGCAGTTTAAATCAGAATACAATGCATCTCAAAAGGTTGCAAAATAGTCTCGATTATAGCCTAAAAAAGACTCCATTCATGGAGTCTTTTTTAGGGATTTTATTTACCATACTTTAGGAATAAATTTATATGGTACTTGTTTTTTATAATCTACATAATCAGGATCCAGTGAGAGATGAGCCTCCTCCGTCATTGCTCTCATATAGTATACAAAAGCCCATGATCCAAGTCATAGTAAAACAGCAAGTGTATTAATTGTTGCGTCAGTAAATGACATTACTAAAATAGGAATTCCTCAAATAAGCCAGGCAGTATTTTTACATATATATGCTGGATGCCTAATATATTTGTATGGTCATTTTCTTACGATTCATCTGTTTGTAAGGTTGGAAGCCTTGAGTCATAATGCTATCGATGCCCACGCATAGATAGCCATAAGTATTAAAATACCAATATTAAGAGGGATATGTATGTATGCACTTGCAAATTGAGGAAAATCTTTTGAATACCATCCAACTATATTTGTAAGATGAGAGTTAAAAGGAGGATAGCATATGAGTACTACAGCCCATCAGATGAGAGTTGGTTCAACGCTTTTTATTGTGTTTTTAAAAATAGGAGCTTCGAGTAAGTATCAGAGCGTGAAAAACAATACATCAAAAAGGAGTATGGCTGTAAATGCCCACATAAAAAAATGCGTATTAAAAAAAGTGAGAAAATCCGTGTTGAGACTCCCTATGTTTTGATAACTGGTATAACTACTATTTATGAGATTGAAACAATGATTTGTAATCCAAACAAGCATAAGAGGGAGAAAAAAAAGTTTTACAATCCAGGCAAGTAGCGCAGTTGTATGTTTTTCATTATAATTATCTCCTCACTTCATTATCTCCCATAGATAGTTATATACCAGTCGTGCCTTACTGGGAGTTTTATAAATGAGATAGTATGGAATGAGTAGTATGAAATATGCAGTAAAAATAAGATTAAAAATGAGTACAATTTCAAAACTAAAATCATTAAATACAAAACCTACAGATCATGAACTAAAATTTAAGAAATGAGTATTTGTTGAGTAAAAAAAATATGCAAAATAGAGGAAACTCATTGTAGAGATATAATTTTTGAAGAAATTCATACAAGATATGTAATAGGTATTAATATATTTATGATAGAAAAAATAGAGAAAATGTAAATTGAATTGCTGTAATTTTCCCTATAATAAGGCTAAGAATATTTTTTAGTATGAAACTATGAGAATACTCACAGGAGTAAAACCGACATGAAATGGAATGCATCTTTGAAATTATCTCTGAATGTACCTCCCATTTATCGAGAAAGCGAAATGAAACGAAGGATTTTTATTTCTTCCAGATTTTCATTCTCTTACATCTGTTCATGATCCTGAAATAATGCAAAGAAATAAGCACAGACTCGCAGCTGAGCTCTTTGCTCTGATGCCGGAGGATGCTCCATTTACTATTTTTGAGCAGTCTAAAATGTCACATATAAATGATATGTCATGGATACTTTCGAGCGTCACTCCTTATAGTCTTATGCTCAGGGCTCATAGCTTTAAAGACAGTCAAAATAAGAACTCAGATATAAATATGGCTGTATTTAACTACCCTATACTTATGGCTGCTGATATCATAGGCTATGATGTTGATGTGGTGCCTGTAGGAAAAGATCAAAAACAACACCTAGAATTTACGCGTGATATAGCAGGAAATTTTAATAGACTATATAACACTGATTTTTTTAAACTCCCAGAGCCATATATAGATAGTAATCTAGAACTAATACCTGGAACAGATGGGAGAAAAATGAGTAAAAGTTATGATAATTTTATTTGAATTTTTGATGATGAGAAAACTCTCAAGAAAAAAATAATGTCTATTGTTACTG
This sequence comes from Candidatus Altimarinota bacterium, assembly GCA_020629795.1. Taxonomy (GTDB): domain Bacteria; phylum Patescibacteriota; class Gracilibacteria; order BD1-5; family UBA6164; genus JAACSU01. Next base: position 170,595 of record JAHDCR010000001.1, on the reverse strand, counting down.
GAAGTGAGTCTTTAGAAGATCCAAAAGATCCAGAGTCTTGTAATGTGTACGCTCTCATGAAGTTCTTTGCTTCAGACACGCAGCTCAATACCATTGCAGATAAATATAGAGCATGATGATACTGATATGGCCATGCGAAGCTAGAACTCTTAGATATGATGCTGACATACTTTTGACCAGCAAGAGAGAAATATCAAAAATATATGGATAATTACGATTTAGTACAAGAAAAATTAGATGCTGGAAATGATATAGCAGAAAAAATTCACTGTAAAAAGTATGAAGAAATGAAAAAAATCGTATGACTGAGCGTATAATAAAAAGAGCTATACGCTCTTTTTATTATTTATTTTCGTAATTACTATAATCCATTTCATAGTCGAAACGTTTCGTATCTTCACTGTATTTATAGTGTATTCCATATCATTTATCAGCATACTGCTGATAGTCTGTTGGTATAAAGTCTATATATCAGTTTTCAAAAAGTTTTTCTGGTGAGTAAGCAGATATTTCACCTGGATTGTCAGAAACATATTTTGCGTCAGCATTTTCAATATACATGAGATTTATTTCTCTGATAGCTTTTGCTAGATAGTTAGTACATTTTGTATCATCGAGTACTTCGCTCTCATTTTCCTCTGTAAGTTCTGGAAGGACTTGTCTTCACAGTGTTTGAATGTCTTGGACGAGTTTTCCATCTAAAGGACGAGCTTTATTTTTTATTTCTTCATATACTATCTGTAGCTCATTACTCATAAAGGTACAGGCTTCACCATCAGATCCTGTAGAATCAGCGAGTGAGAGAAACATATAGAGTGATTTTTCTCTCTGGCCTCATTTTCATTGCATGATGGCTGCAAGTACTTTTGCTCCACCTGGTGCGTCTTCCTGAGCACTTACTACTTTGTAGTAGTTTGCAGCACTTGAGTTATCATTTAAATAAAAATAATAAATATAAGCAAGATAATAGGGAATCTTATAACTTTGGCATGGATTTTTATATTTTTCATCTGTGAGCACTGCTCATAAGTTTTCTTCAGCAATTATGGCATTTACTTTTTCTGTGTCACAAAAATTATGTACTCATTTCAGTCAGAGTAACTCAGCCTGCTCCAGATTTTTTTCTGTTTGTTCGCTATCAGCTTCATCTCTATTGTATTTATCTCATGGAAGTAAGAGCTGACCAATGACATATGGACTTTCAAAATATGGATTTAAATCTGTTATAAGCTCCATCATTGCTCATAAGTATTTTTTATAATCCTCTTTGATGACATTTGTTCATATATATTGAATTGCCTTGAGCCAATATATATCAGCATTGATATTCATAAACCCAAAACTACGAAATTTTGCAGACTGAGATGTTGGGAGATTTTCAGGATGTTTTACATTCACAGCATCTATTTGTTTCTGCTGGACGTAATTATTATAGTTTATATTATAAAATGACCATAGTAATATTCATAATGCTAGAAATAATACTATTTTCTTTAGGACACTCTTTTTCATATGTTTATTTTTGAATCAATGTATTAAATATCGTCTCCATCTATATCGATAGTCATTTTCTCCTCTTTTTTTGTGAGATGTATTCTTCTATCTTTTCCCTCTCAGATACTTTGAGTTATTATGTTGCCTCAGTGTTCACTCACATAGGAATGAACTTTTTTTCTCTCATAGGCTGTAAAGAATGGTAGAATCACTTCTTTTCAGGAATCTTTCACTAAAGATATTTTTGAAGCTATAAAGTTCATGAGTTTTTGGTCTTTTTGTTCAAGGTAGTCATTAATCTCTAGGTGAATATTTATATATGAGTGAGACTGTTTTGATATGATAAGTTTTAGCAGGTGAGTGAGTGTATCGAGATTTTTTCCGTGTGGGCCTATGAGTAGGTGAGAATCTTCACTTTTAAGAGAAATTTTAAAAATTTCATCACCTTGCTTTTCTATTTGTAGGTTTGAGAAGTCAGTTCAAAGCTTGGTGAAAAAATTATGGCAGATGTTTTCTACTATTTCTTGCATGTTCAAATAATCTTTATTGATATACTTGTCTCACTATAAAATATTGCTAATTTTGCTTTTTACAAGTTTTTATAATTTTTTGACAATGAGTAAAAAAGGCTTAATATTCGCTCTATCATTTTATTTCCGTGTCAAAAAATTCAAACATATATGAGCGCAAACGTTGACGATTATTATTCAAATATGTCATCAGATTCTTCTGATGATTCTAAAAGTGACAAAAAAAAGCTGGTAATTAAGAAAAAAATTATTGTAAAGGCTAAAAAAGTAGTAAAAAAAGTAGATCCAGTAGAAACTGTAGAAAAAACTCCTGAGTCTCCTAAAGTAGAATCAAAAGTTACTCCAGTATCTCCAAAAAAACCAGAACAAAAATCTGAAAATCCTAAAAAAGAGGTGAGTGAAAAAACTCATACTTTAAATGACGCTCTAGACAGGAGAAATCCTAAAAAATCAGGTTTCACTGTTGTAAAACGAGCTGAAACTAATGACAATGATTCAAGATCTCAAAACTCTACTACTTATAAGACGAGAGGATCATCAGCTTCAACGAGTCAAGGATCCACAAGTGATTCAAACTCATCTGCACCGAAATTTAAAGCAGGTTTTTCTAAAAATGCTCCAAAACCAGGTCAAAGTTACAACTCGGACGATAGAGGTGGGAAAAAAGGTAAAAACTTTTCAGGGTGAAAAAGAGGAAAATATAAAAATAATTATGAGGACGATGGGTTTACACGTTCAAATAAAATCAAGCACAAAAAGAAAGAAGAAAAAGCAATTGAAGATATAGAGCAAAATCTTACAGCTAAAACTGGTGAAACCGTAGTAGTGAGCGAATTTTTATCAATCAAAGAATTTTCAGAAAAAATCGGAGTACCACTTCCAAAGCTTATAGCTGAGTTCATGAAAAACGGTATGATGATGACCATCAATGCTCAGGTGGATTTTGATACAGCTACCCTTATTGCTGAAGCTTTTGATGTAAAACTTCAAAAAGATAATTCTGCAGGAATCTCAGCAAGTGAGATTGCTACAGGAAATATAAAAGATCTACTTATTGAGGATGATAGTTCAAAATTAGTAGAGAGAGCTCCTGTTGTTTCAATTATGGGGCATGTTGATCATGGTAAGACTTCGCTGCTTGACTATATAAGAAAAGAACAAGTAGCTGCTGGTGAAGCTGGTGGTATAACTCAAAGTATTTGAGCGTATCAAGCAGAACATAACGGAAAAAAAATAACATTCCTAGATACTCCAGGACATGAAGCATTTACTGTTATGAGAGCTAGGGGGGCTAAATCTACAGATATAGCGATTCTTGTTGTGGCAGCAGACGAATGAGTAAAACCGCAAACAGTAGAATCGATTTCTCATGCAAGAGAGGCAGGAATACCAATTATTGTTGCTATTAATAAGATGGATAAGGAATGAGCAAATCCAGATCACGTAAAAGGAAAACTTGCGGAAAACGGGCTTACTCCAGAAGATTGGGGTGGAGATACTCCAATGGTTCCTGTATCAGCCCAGACAGGATTTGGTATAGAAGAGCTTTTAGAAATTATCCTGCTTATGGCAGAAATGCAAGAACTAAAGGCTAATCCAGACAGAAACGGTGTAGCTACGATTATAGAATCTCATCTTGATACTCAATTAGGACCAGTTGCTACCGTATTAGTAAATACAGGTACAATAGAAAAATGATCATCTATTGTATGTGGTGATTCGTATGGTAAAGTAAAAGTGTTACGTGATTATACTGGAAAATCTGTAAAACGCGTATGACCTGGTGAGCCAGCTCTCATTGTATGATTAGATAAAGTTGTGTGAGGTTGAGATGTAGTTCAAGTGATGAGTTGAATAGATACTGCAAGACAAAAATCTATTGAATATAGTGAATATCTTTCAAATCAAAAACAGCTTAAATCATCTCAATTAGATATACTTATGTCTAAGATAAAATCAGGTAATTTAAAACATCTAAAAGTTGTGCTTAAGGCAGACACAAATGGTAGTCTGGAGGCAATTAAAAATGCTCTTGTAAATCTCTCAACTGATGAAACATCGGTTTCTGTGATTCATTCTTGAGTTGGTAATATTACCGAAGGTGATGTACTTATGTGTGGTGGAAGTTCAGCAGTTCTAATCGGGTTTGCTGTGTCAGTTTGACCAAACGCAAAACGTACGCTCGAAGATTCTGGAGTAGAATATATAGAAAGTAAAATTATCTATCATATTACAGAGAGGATTGAAAAAATAGTTACAGGGATGCTCGATCCAAAAGAAGTAGAAGTTTCTCTATGTGAGGCAAATGTAGGATGAATTTTTTATACATCTAAGCAATTCCTTATAGTTGGGCTTCAGGTTAAAGGAGAAGATTCAGTTATAGAAAACAAAGCTTTAGTGCGTGTTATTAGAAAAGATAAATTTATAGGAAAGTGAAAAATAGAGTCACTGAAACAATGAGTAGAAGAAGTAAATAAAATAGAATGACCAACGGAATGTGGTATAAAATTAACTTGAGTAACCAATGTAGAGCTTGGTGATACTCTTGAAGTTTATAAGCTAACAATACAAAAGTAGTATGAATTATTTTGAAGGTGTAGAGCTATTTTCTGATTTATCACCGCAAGATCAAAATAGCCTTTCTGATTTCTGTCAAACTCAAACTCTCCAGGCAGGAGATGTACTCTTTCAACAGTGAGATGAACCTCAAGCTATGTATGTTGTTTCAGATGGGCTGCTCCTGGTGAGAAAACAATCAGACTCAGGAGAGACGAAAGATGTTGCAACTCTGTGAGCATGAGATCTAGTATGAGAAATAGCATTTTTCGGTGAACCTCCAACTAGAAATGCTACGGTGATAGCTCAAGAAGAATCTACTGTGATAGTGATAATTAAATTTGGTATAGAGCAAATGATGAACAAATATCCAGATTTATACAATAAAGTGAAAAATATTATTGAAGTAAGATCAAGTTAATGTAGAGTTTGATACTCTAAAAATAGCAGCTTATGTCTATTATGACTTTTTTAAAAAAAACATTTGCCATATCTTATTTTTTCGATATGATTCGCGGGCTTTTAACTCTTTAGACGCTAAAATACATGTCAAAAGAAGATAAAATAGAGGTAGAAGGAACAATAATACAATCCCTACCCGGTCTGGTTTTTGAAGTTCAATTACCAGAGGATTTATGATGAGGTATCGTTCGCGGTCATCTCAGTGGGAATATGCGTAAAAACTATATCAAACTTATTGAGTGAGATAAAGTGACTATTGAGCTTTCTCCATACGATCCTGGTAAATGAAGAATAACTTATAGGCTTCAACCAGAAAAAATGAATCCACAAACATAAAAAATATAACTTATTATTACAAGAATTATGAAAGTAAGAACTTCTGCAAAGAAAATCTGTCAAAACTGTAAGGTTGTGACTCGAAGATTTAAAGGGAGAAAGTGTGTAAGAGTAATCTGCCCAACTGATCCAAAGCATAAACAAAGACAAGGATAATTTTAATTTTACTATTTATTTAAACTATAACGCATATGGCTGCTAGAATTGCCGGGGTAATACTCCCAAGTGGAAAACATGCTGAAATTGCTCTCACATACATATATGGTATTGGGAAAACTACTTCTGGGCTTATACTTGAAAGAGTAAAAATCGAAAAAACAAGAAAAATCGATGATCTTTCAGAAACTGAGCTTGATCTCATTCGTGATGTTATTAAAGAATATATCGTTGAAGGTGATTTAAGAAGACTTGTAAACGGAAACATCAAAAGACTTCAAGAAATTAGATGTTACAGAGGTATTAGACATCAAAAAAGACTTCCGGTTAGAGGTCAAAATACAAAGACAAATGCTCGAACAAGAAAAGGTAAGTCAGTAGCAATTGCAGGAAAGAAAAAATAGTTTTATATACAATATTTATATTTAGAGAATTATGGCTAAAAGTAAAAAAACCAAAAAAATTGTTCAAGTTGGACAAGCTCACATACTTGCATCATTTAATAATACTATAGTGAGTATTACTGATGAACAAGGAAATGTTCTTTCATGGGCAAGTGGATGATCTGCAGGATTTAAAGGAGCGAGAGAATCAACTCCATATGCAGCTCAAATCACTGCTGAACAAGCAATTGAAAAAGCAAAACAACTTCACTCAATGGAAACAGTTGATGTTTATATAAAAGGTATTGGTGTTGGAAGAGAACAAGCAATTAGAGGACTTATAGGTGCTTGAATAGATCTCAGAAGTATATTTGATGTTACTCCTGTTCCTCATAACGGTTGCCGAAAAAAGAAAGTGAGAAGAATGTAATTTGCTTCACATTTAAATAAAAAATTTAAAATAGCTGAAATCATTCAGCACAATAATTTGTATCTTAAAACTTAGAAAACATGCGATATACTTGACCTAAGAAAAAACTCTGTAGAAGAGAAGGGATTAACCTTTTTGGAACAGAAAAATATGATCTAGAAAAAGGGAAAAGAAGTGTGATGAGAAGTAGAAAAACTTCAGAATTCGGAACACAATTAAGAAAAAAACAACTTGCTAAAAGAATGTTTGGACTGAGTGAAAAACAATTTTTCTCTTACTTTACAAAAGCTCAAAAATCAGGTGCTGAAGGAACTACATGAGAAAAAATGTTAAAAGGTCTTGAATTAAGACTTGATAACGTTGTATATAGATCTGGATTTGCAAGAACTAGAATGCAATCAAGGCAATTTGTTGGTCATGCTCATTTTACACTTAACGGTGTAAAAGTTTCTGTACCATCTATTGCTTTAAAAGTATGAGATGTTATCGAACTGAGAACAAAATTAAAAGAATCACCACTTTATAAATCTCTTCTAGAAGAGTTAGAGGAATTCGCAAAAGAATCTAAGGGTAAAATCTCAAGTGCTAAGTGGATTGATGTAGATGTAAAAAACCTAAAGATTACAGTAACAGCTCTTCCTGAAAAAGAAGACTTTGAACAAGTAATTGATATTCAGAAAATCGTAGAATTTTACTCAAAATAGTAAAAGAAATTATCACTGTTTCATAATATTACATTTTCAAATAAAAAAACATGCACATTCTTCATAATACTATCGGAGTTCCAAAAATTACTCAAAATCCTACAGGTGAAAACGCAGCAGTATTTACTATGTCTCCTCTTCCAAGAGGTTACGGTATAACACTTGCAAACTCTATGAGAAGAGTTGCACTATCATCTATTCCAGGATCTAAAGTTACTGGGATTAAGGTAAAATGAGTATCACATGAGTATTCAACACTTCCTGGAATTAGAGATTCAGTAGTTGATATAATGCTAAATCTTAAAAATCTAGTTGTAGATAAACAAGAAACATGAATTCAATGGATTTCACTTTCAAAAAATAAAGCTGGTAAAGTTACTGCTGCAGACATCAAAGTACCAAGCGATATCAAAATCCTCAATCCTGATATGTATATAACAGAAATTGATCAAGATAAGCTTGAACTAGATATCGAAATACGAGTTGAAAAAGGAGTAGGTTATATGAGTAACGAAGATTTAAAAGAAAGAGAAGAAGATGTAAATGTTCTCCTCATAGATGCTAACTTTTCTCCAGTACTTAATGTAAAATATGATATTACTACTACAAGAGTTGGTGATATAACTAATTTAGATGCAGTTGAAATGCAAATTTCAACTAATGGAGTTCTTTCTCCAACTGAAGTATTTAAATTTTCTGGTGATATGCTCACTTCTTACTTTAGTCTTATAAATGAAGATGCACTTCAAGTAGAAGGTCAATTCATCTGAAGTATAAAAGATCTACTCGATAGAGAAAAAGAAGAAGTAAAAGAAGAATTAGAAAAAGAAAGTTATACTCCAATAGAAATTATGGGACTTTCTCCAAGAACACTTAATGCGCTTATTAATGGAAATATTCTTTCTATAGAACAACTCACTAAGTGTACTGAGACGAAACTCTCTTCTATTAAAGGTTTCGGTAAGAAAGCAATGACAGAAATAAGAGCATCTCTAAATGAAAGAGGACTAAAACTTCTAGGAGACGACTAATAAACAAAATACAAATAATTTAATTTTACTTAACTACAGAGTTATGAGACATAAAGTCAGAAAACATCTCAAGTTTAACAGAAAAGATTTTCAACACAGAAAATCAATGCAAAGAAACTTATTAACTTCGTTTTTTATGCATAAAAGTATGCAAACTACTGAGAAAAAAGCTAAATCTATTGTACCAATGATTGATAAACTAATCAACGCTGTAAATACAAAAGATGAAATGAATGCTATAAGATATGTAATGCAATACCTTTTTACAGAAGAATCTTCTAAAGAACTTTTTAAAAACGTAGCTCCTAAATATAAAGGAACAAAGACTTCAGGGTTTACAAAGATTGTTCCAATAAAATATAGAGATGGGGATAATGCAAAACTTGTATCAATCAGCCTCGTATAATTTATTTGAAACTTAAAAACACTAGCTCGAGAATTATGAAAACTATAACACCAAAACAACTCACAGGAGCAGAAAGAAAATGGTACGTGATAGATGCTAAAGGGCAAACTCTTGGTCGTCTGAGTACTGTTATTGCTACTACTCTGAGAGGAAAAAACAAAGTAGATTTTGCATCACACATGGATAACGGTGATAATGTCATTGTTATTAATGCAGATAAATTTGCTGTAACTGGAAATAAGATGACACAAAAACTATACCACAGACATACTGGGTATCTAGGTGGTCTTATCTCTACTCCTCTTAATAAACTTCTTGTTAAGAAACCTACTAGAGCACTAGAAGCTGCTGTAAGTGGTATGCTTCCAAAAAACAAATTGCGTTCAGATATGATGGCTAGATTAAAACTTTTCTCAGATGCTGAACATACATTTGCTGCTCAAAAACCAGAAACTATAACATTATAATATTATTTATTACCCATGGCTCAAACCTATACATACTCACTTGGGAAGAAGAAAACTGCTTCTGCTCAAGTAAAACTATTTGATGGTAAAGGTGACTCTACTATCAACGGAAGACCTCTTGGTGAATACATAGCCAGAAAAGATCTTTTCGAAACTATTTTTGCTCCACTTAAACTTTGTAAGCTTGATGATAAAACCTATTTCACTGTAGAAGTGCAAGGTTCAGGAGAAAGCTCTCAAGCATCAGCAATAGCTCACGGTCTTGCAAAAGCTCTTAGTGAAAAAGATGTAGCAAATAGACCAGTTCTTAAAGCAGCAGGTATGCTTACAAGAGATGCGAGAAAAGTTGAAAGAAAGAAACCAGGTCTCAAGAAAGCGAGAAAATCTCCATCTTGGTCAAAACGTTAATATTTTTATTTATCAATTACTTAAAAAATGCCTACTATTAGTCAACTCGTAAAAAAACCGAGAAAAAATAAAGTAAAAAAATCTAAATCTCCTGCACTTCAGGTTATTAAGAATTCAATTAAAAAAGGGAAAATCGTTGAACTTCCTAAAGGATGTTCTATGAAAAGAGGTGTTTGTACAAAAGTTACAACTATGACTCCTAAAAAACCTAACTCTGCCCTACGTAAAGTAGCAAAAGTAAGACTTACAAACGGTTACGAAGTAAATGCGTATATCGGTGGTGAAGGTCACAATCTTCAAGAACACTCTGTTGTTGCAATTAGAGGTGGGAGAGTAAAAGATCTACCGGGGGTAAAATACCATGTTGTAAGATGAGTACTTGACTGTGAAGGTGTTAAAGACAGAAAACAAGGAAGATCACTTTACGGAGCAAAAAAACCAAAAAATTAATAAAAATATTATAAAGCATAGTAGCGATAAAAGTATAGGTTTATCGCTATCTGCTTCATAGTATTCTATGATATTCTTTAGGGGAGTAAGTTTGGCAATAACTGAAAATACCTTCTACAGAAATATATTTATTTGATTATTGCAATATTAAAACATGGCACTACCAGAAAAAAATAATGCAGACATGATTGTAAAATTTACAAACTATGTTATGCTCGACGGTAAAAAATCCGTTGCAAAAAGAATTATGCAAGATACATTTGCTGAAATTGAAGCAAAAGGACAAAAAAATCCTCAAGGTATCTTCTTCAAAGCTCTTGAAAATATTATGCCAAGAATTGAAGTTAGAGCAAAGAGAGTATGAGGTTCAGTATTCCAAGTACCTCAAGAAGTTAAACCAACGAGACAATTATTTCTTGCATCTAAATGGATAATTGCTTCTGCAAGAGGTAAAAAAGGTGCTGATTTCTCTAAATTTCTTGCAAACGAACTTATCGAAGCAGCTAATGAATCAGGTACAGCATTTAAGAAAAAACTAGATGTTTACAAAATGGCTGAAGCAAACAAAGCATTTGCTAGATTTGCAAACAGATAATTAACAAACTTTAAAGATTATTTCATAAAAAATTAAGCTATGGCTCACAAGAAAGCTCAATGATCTACGAGTAATGGTAGAGACAGTAACGCGAAGCGTTTAGGGGTAAAGGTATATGGACAACAAAAAGTTCTCGCAGGTGGAATTATTGTTAGACAAAAAGGAAATAAATTTTGGCCAGCTGAAGGAGTTGGACAAGGTACAGATTTCACACTTTACGCTCAAGTAGAAGGAACTGTAAAATTCTTCGAAAAGAAGAGAACAAGATTTGATGGAAGAGTATACAAAGATACTTATGTATCAGTAGTATAATTCATTTAAAGTCCTTAACTTAAGTTAAGGACTTTTTTGCCACTATAGCTCAGTGGTAGAGCGTTCCCATGGTAAGGGAGAGGTCTTGGGTTCAATCCCCAATAGTGGCTCCAGATAATGCCTAAAAAAGACTCATATTAATATGAGTCTTTTAAACTTTCAGTAAACCAACTTCGCATAAAGTTTTCTTGAGTCGTTCAAGCTGTCTCGTATTTTAGTTGGCCGGTATCATTTTTATAATCTACTGTTTTCTTGGGTGCATCTATAATGATCCTTAAAACCTTATATTTTATTCCAGATACAAGTACATCTATTCTTTCTCATAAGATAACTTCTTCTACTTGAAGTTTTGTTCACTCTGTAATGAGAAATGGTTTTGTGTCTGTAGAAACAACTCGTTGATTTCAAAGAAAGTATTTAAACTCTAAGAGCTTTCATTCTGATTGTTTCCATTGATTCCAATTTGAATATTCAAAACTTGCATTATCGAGCATTTCTATTTATCATATGACTTGCTATTTCTGATGACATTGACATAGATATTTCATCCCTTTCTAAAATTGCCAATAATTCATCTCAGACTGTATCGACTGTCTCAGATGGTGTAAAGAAATTTACTGCAACTTTACAAGGTGCATTCTCAATTGATTCTCCTGTTCCAGGACAAAATTCTACTCATTCACACATATTTAAACATGATTAATTTATTAATGTTTGAGGAGTATATAAGTGAATATTTTAAAGTCAATAAAAAAGTTAGGATAGCCTAACTTTTTTATAATATATAGAATTATTCTCATTCACCTTGTGGAACTTCAGGAAGTTCTACATTTATTGAGTTTCCAGTATCAGTATCTGCTACTTCATTTCAAGAAAGAAAATAGAATCCTCAGAAAATTATTATAAGTAAGAGTATAACTATAATTGCAATATTTCCTGAATTATTTTGTTCTGCCATAATGTAATATTAAATATGTAAAATACATATATTATTATATGAGAGGATTGTAAGTAAAAAGTATGATATTTTACTGAATTGATTCTCAAGGCAGAGTAGAGCTTCATGTTTCCAGTATTCTTCATGGATATACTTGCGTATTTATTGCAGTCTTAACATTGTCTCCTATGATACATCAAAGTTTTCTTTTCCCTGTATCTATAAGTTTTCATTTTACCATTACTCGCATGTTCTTTCCATCATGTCGCAAGTTTGCTACTTTAAATCAACCACCCAAGTTAACGTTATTTCATACAATACTATCTCACAGATATGAGAGGTGAGGAACTTTTGAATTATCTCAAATATAACTATTTTTCACTTCTACACTAAAACCAATTTTTCATCATTCTCACAGGGAAGTATTTCCTCTCACATATGCGTTTGGTCCTATAACGGTATTTTTTCCAAAATAACAGTTTCACTCTATGTAAGTTCAGGATTTAATTACAGCACCTTCTTCGAGAATAATATTTCCATGGATCTGAACATTATCTTCTATAGTTCATTGAATCTCAGACTGATTAAGTTTTCCGAGAAGAATTTGATTTGCATCTAGTAAATTCCATGCATATCAGATATCTAGTATATCTTCTGTAAGTCTGTGAAGTGAGAAATCATTTTCCTGTATGAAATTATTTATGGCATCAGTGATTTCGTATTCTCATCTCTGTGATTCCTTTACTTGTCAGCAGAGAGATATTATATCACTGGAAACATAAAATCATCCCATATTCGCGAGGTTTCCTATGTAATCTTGAGGCTTTTCGACTACACGCAATGCTTTTCCATCATGTTCTTCAAATATTCCATATACTTCTGGATTATTCACCTGTTTCACGAGACATCAAAATTTTCCAGAAGTAAGGATATTTTTAATATCTTTTTCTGGGTAAATAGAGTCTCAGTAGAGTATAATTAGATTATTTTCTCCCTTTAGATTGATATCCTGAATTGCAGCTGCAGTGCCTGGCTTGTCTCACTGAATGTGGTAGGATAGCTTCATTCACTCAAAATCCTCTCAGAGAGTGTTTTGGAATAGTTCAGACTTATATTTCACAACTATAATACATTCATCAACATAGTCTTTCAAGACTTCTAAGTTGTATTCAATAATGCTTTTTCACAGAATTTTGATAAGTGGTTTTGGAGTTGTATCGGTGAGAGGCCTGAGTCTACTTCACTCCCCAGATGCTAGTATGATTGCTTTCATATTTTATAATAAAAAAATACTTTCCCTTACTATAAGGAGAAAGTATGGTAGGGCAAAAATGTTTTTATTAACTCTACTTTTATCTATAAACTCAGTTCATTGGAATACTTCATAATAATTCAGAAGGGATATTATCTGTTCAACTATTACTCTCATCACATAGGATTACTACCTCATCTCAGTTATTTTCTGCTAATTGGCCAATATTTGAATCAATTATAGCTAAGGTTTCTCATGTTGTCCTATCAAAGATTGGTTGAGTAGTATCACATGCTCTATCAAAATTTGGGACAGGAGTTCATTCTCGATATGCCATATCTCAAGTAGTAGTATTTTCTCATATGTATCAATTTACAATATCATTTGCTCTTTGTTGTGTATCACTACATGCAGATACCCCTAAAGCTGCTACTCATGCTAATACCGTTTTTCATAATGGGATATTCATATGTTTAGTTTATTTCTAATAAGTTAATACTTTATAATTAATTAAATTATATTGTCAAATAACTTTAACAACATTTGGAGTAAATATATCTATTTTCCTTTGATTGTAGCCAAAAATTCAGTATATTTTAGATATAGATTACACAAAAGTAATGTTTATTTTTTAGATAAAAATATATGGCAGAAAACGAAACTCCTGAGGAAAAACAAAACGAAGATGAAGCACTCGTGCTTGATACTTCTGTAAAATACGATGGTGATAGTGCTCGAAGTATCTCAGATGAGATGGAGAGCTGTTATATGGAGTATGCGATGAGTGTTATCGTATCGCGTGCTCTCCCAGATGTGAGAGATGGTTTTAAACCGGTTCATAGAAGAATCTTGTATTCAATGCACGAGCAAGGTCTTCGTCCAAGCGCAAAATATAGAAAATCAGCTACGGTTGTCGGGGATGTGCTCGGTAAGTATCATCCACATGGTGATTCGTCTGTATACGAAGCTATGGTTCGTATGGCTCAAGATTTTTCACTTCGTTACCCATTGGTAGATGGTCAGGGGAACTTTGGTTCTATGGATGGTGATGGAGCTGCTGCCTACAGATATACGGAAGCAAAAATGACAAAAATTGCTGAGCTCATGCTTTCAGATATTGAAAAAGAAACGGTAGATTTTAGGGATAACTTTGACACAACACGTCAAGAGCCATCAGTTATGCCTGCTCGTATCCCAAACCTGCTTATGAGTTGAGTTATGGGTATTGCGGTTGGTATGGCTACAAATATTCCACCACATAATCTCTGAGAACTCATAGCTGCTATAAAGTATCTTTTACTTCACCCAAGTGTTGGTGAAACTACGGTAGAGGATCTTATGGAATTCATTAAAGGTCCAGATTTTCCAACTGGTGGTATCGTCTATGATAAAGAAGCACTTCTAACAGCCTACTCTACCGGGAGAGGATCAGTGGTAGTGAGATGAGTTGCAAATATAGAAGAAAATAAAAAAGGAAGAAAATTCATTCATATCTCAGAAGTTCCATACGGGATGAACAAAGCTACCTTTATTGAAAAAATGGCAGATTTAGTGCGAGATAAGAAAATAGTTTGAATCTCAGATATCAGAGATGAATCAAGTAACGCAGATGGTGTAAGGGTTATTGTGGAACTCAAGAAAGACTCGTTCCCTAAAAAAGTCCTAAACCAGCTCTATAAGCTTACTCAGCTTCAAACTAGTTTTGGGTACAATATGATTGCTCTATGAGAAAGAGGGATTCAACCAAAGCTCTACAATCTAAAAGAAATGCTTTTAGAGTTTATTGACCATAGAAAAGAAGTGGTAACTCGCAGAACACAGTATGAGCTTAAAATTGCAGCAGCAAGAGCTCATATCCTCGAAGGACTCAAAATAGCTCTTGATCATATAGACGAAGTTATCAAAACCATCAGAGCAAGTGAAACAAGGGATGAAGCTAGATCTAACCTCATGTCACGATTTGATCTTTCTCAACTTCAAGCAGATGCCATTCTTGAAATGAGACTCCAAAAACTTGCTGGACTCGAGAGACAAAAAGTTGAGGATGAACTGAAAGAAAAGAAGCTACTTATCGCAGATTTAGAGGATATACTCGCAAAACCAGATAGAATTATTTCAATTATTGGTGATGAATTAGATGTTATTGGTGAGTCATTCGGTGACGAGAGACGAACTCGAGTAAATGCTGGAAAAGTAGGAGAATTTAATGCAAAAGATACCATTCCAAACGAAGACGTAGTTATCGTACTTACCAAAAATAACTACGTAAAAAGACTAAAATCATCAGCATTTAGGACGCAGCGAAGAGGTGGAAAATGAATTACAACGGCAACCAAAGAAGATGATGAAATCTATCTTGTAGTTCCTACTACAAATCACGCTGATTTACTATTCTTTACGAGCCAAGGACGAGTGTTTACCCTTCCAGCTTACGAAGTACCGGAAACAACTCGAATTGCAAAATGACAAGCAATTGTGAATCTCCTCAATCTCCAAAAATGAGAAGAAATTTCAGCAATTCTTGATATCACAAGAGAAGAAAATAAATACCTCTTCTTTGTTTCTCGAATGTGAATCGTGAAAAAACTTGAAATGGATCAAGTGCGAAATATCAGAGCTAATGGACTTAAAGTTGTTGGTGTAAAAGAATGAGATGAACTTAAATGGGTGAAAACGACAACAGGACACGATAGTATATTTATCGCAACTCGTGAGTGAAAAGCTATACAGTTCCATGAAGAAGATGTGAGAGCAATGGGAAGAGCTGCAGCAGGTGTAAAATGAATTGGTCTGAAAAAAGATGATTATGTCATAGAGGTAGCTGTAGTATGAGACGATAATAAATTTGTATTTATCGTGACTCAAAACGGTCTGTGAAAAATATCAGAAATAGAAGAGTACAGAAACCAAAAACGAGGTGGAGCAGGTGTAAAAGCAATGGCTGTTACAGCTAAAACAGGGAAACTCGTTTCTGCTAAAATTCTTACTGCCGAAGATAGAGAAAATTCTGATATTCTTCTCATATCTAAAGCAGGTCAGACTATTAGACTGAACCTAAAATGAGTAAGAAAAACTTCAAGAGTAACGCAGTGAGTTATACTTACAAAACTTAAAAATAAAACGGATGAAATAGTGAGAGCAAGTATAATTAGAGAAAGTGAAGATGAAGAAGTGCTAGATACACTCGATATTGATAAAAAATAAAAAAATCCCCCAGAGGGATTTTTTTATTAAATACTATTCTTTATTTC
Source organism: Candidatus Altimarinota bacterium (assembly GCA_020629795.1). Taxonomy (GTDB): domain Bacteria; phylum Patescibacteriota; class Gracilibacteria; order BD1-5; family UBA6164; genus JAACSU01. The sequence goes on along the minus strand of JAHDCR010000001.1, from coordinate 154,435 downwards.
TTGAGTAAGTCATGATCAATTTGCAAGTTGTGAAAATCTTGCAGCAATCTGTCCTGAAGTTAATTCTTTATTAATTCATAGAGTATTTAAGTCTGTAATAAACCTATCTCAAAGAAGTGATTTATCTTCAGCATGAATGTCTCAATATACATTAAACTGATTTTGTAAATCAATAATCTTATTACTTGGCTTAGAATCTATTCAATTTGCAATTTTATATGCAAATTGTGCAAATTTAATAAACTCAAGTTCTCATAAACTATCATCATTGAGATTGATTTGTATATCTCAACCTGACATATTCATAGCCATAGCTATTTCTTTTCTATAGTTTCTCCAAATACTCTCTAAGCCAATACTTGAAAAATATTTATCAGCATTAATAAAGTTTGTTATTGCTTCAGGATTACTTCTCATTCAATCTGCTTCTTCTGGAGTTATAGATATTTCTTCTCAGTCATATTTTAAAATTGGTTTCTTATCGGATCAACTTATTTCTCAGATAGTTTGACCCATATTTTCTCTACTAGTAGTAGCATTATTATCCTCTGATTTTAATTTTTCTGATATATTTTCTTTTTGTTCTTTTGGAGGAAAGATTATTTTTCCTGAATCACTTATGGTAATTCAAAGCTCTTGAGCAATAACATCTGGTGTAACCATTTTAGATAAATCTACTTCACCAGTTTCAATTTTTCTTTGGACAACTTCAATAATTCTTTGATATTCTTCCGGAGAATTAGCATGAGTGAGTTCTTCAACATTGTCTTGTAATACATGAGTTATAGTTCTTATTGTTTCACTCTTTAAAACTCAAGTAATTAATTTTCAAACATTTGAATTCGCCTCAATATTGTATTCACTCATGAAAGCTTGAAGTGCAGTTTCAAATTCATTTGGGTAAAGTACTTGGATTCTTTGAAATTTTGCTATGAGAGGATTACTTGAAACATTATTTTCGTCGTACTCAAAGCTATTTGAAACACTAAAACTTCAGTCTGGATTTTTCTGAAATAAATCTTCAACTCCTGTGATTTCATCTTCAGGGAGTTTCACTCTCGTATATTGAATAAGTGTAATTGCTGAATCTTGTTCGATAGATTTAAGAAAATTTGATATGTATGTCTCTCTTTCTACTCATTCAATAGAGTTGAGTGATAGTAATTGATTAAACGACTCCAATACTTTTATAGCTGATACATCTGGTGATAAGTTTCAATTTAAAGCCTCAAGTATATTATCAATATGTGCCTTGCTTTCTTGTGAATTAAACAATGAGTTAAGATGACTTTGGACAAGTATTCACTTATTAAAAGAATCTTCATTAAAACTTTCTTTCATCTCAGAAATTTGCCTTCTGTTATCATTTGATTTTTGAAATCTTTCTGAAATACTAGAACTTACTTCTAGAAGTTCATTGTATTTACTTTGTGAGAACTTTGTATCAAATTCTATAGCTGCTTCATCCATAATTCATTCGAGTGAATGTTCTGAATCAAACTTATTCCAAAATAATTCTCATAGTAAATCATCATCTTTTTCTAGTCCCTCATAAGCACTATATAAACCATATGCTGACTCTATACTTAATATATTTGAAGCTTTATTGAGTCATGAAGATTTAACATGCATCCAGATAGAATTATCAACGTTATCTGGTTTATGAAAGTAGTATTTTAGAGTTTCTTTGATTACTACTGGGTCAGAATGCCATGATGCAGGTAATAGCTCAGTGAAGTTTATTCATCTGTGTTGAATACCTGCTATAACAACTTCTCGATAAAGTTCTGTTTTTTCTAAGTTAGGTATTATACTATTTAAACTATCTAAAGTTATTATTCATTGCTGTAGTAGGCCAATAAACTGAGTTCTTTTTTCTACTACTCAAATAGATTTAAAATATTCATTGATAATTTTATAATCATTATCACTTGCAGTTACTCCTCATGTTCTGATACGATTATAACTGTCTTGAAAATTAGCTTCAAGATATTCTGCCGTAAATACAGGAACTTGAATTTGATCTTTATATGCATCGAGTATTCAGCTGTGATCATATTCAAATATATCAGTTGGAAGTGATTGAATTATTTTATCTTTATCAACTAATTCACTTCAACTTTTTAATAAATCAGAAATTATGGTTATAGCTCCTAATTTGTCAGTAGAAGATATATTTATCCGGTTTACTTTTGTGAGTATAAGTTTTTCGATATTATTTCCAGCATAATTTTTTGTTGCTTTAAATAAAACCATTAAGTTTATATATAAATCATGATTTCAAGAAGCACTAAAGTAACTTTCAGGTATAAGATTTATATCTGAAAGAGTAAGATTCTGTAATTCTTTTAGTATTATAGGGTCAGAACGCATACTCGGATGTATATCGGATATATCAATCTTATCTATCTTCTCATCGTCTGGCCTCCTAGAGTTATTTTCTTCGTTTATTCTTCGTAAAAAACTAGTAAGTATATCAGTGTCTTTGATGAATCGAATATCTGATCTGTTCTTTTCATAGTAATTAAAAACTTCATCAATTGAGAAATCTTCTTGTCTTCAAATAGTAGCGTTGTATGCTTCGGGCCAAGAAATATTTCAATCTAACATTAGTTCCTTTACTCTCAGTAGTTGCTCTTGGTTAAGATTGGCAATGTCAGAGGTTTCTATTTCACTAGCTCTTTGTTGTACTGTCTGTAACACTTGTTCATCCTCCTGCCATTCAATAATTGAGTTTTCAAGAGTATTTATTTCATTGAGAATACTTTCTGTTCTTTCGTTTTCAGGTATTAATCTAAGTGTTTCAACTCTATTTTCAGCTAAAGATATATTGTTATTGATTCATTGTATTTGAGATGTAAATCAAATATTTACAGTGTTATCTATTGTCTCATATAAACCTTCCATATCTACTTGAGTACGATAGTTATTCACTATGTACGATGTCAGTTCTAAAAATGGAGATTCTGGTGATGTCGCAAGAAAAGTTTTTAAATCAATACTACAAACTTCATTTGGATTTCGAGATAAATAATCTCTTAAGTGCTCTAAGGTTGCTGTTGAAGTTTCAGATATCTTTAATTGTAATCCTTCGGGTATATCTTCTCAAAGTTCAGTTTGTACCCACTGCGTTAATTCCAAAGTTATATCTGCATGTTCAAGTTCTAGTACTTCTTTTTTATTTTCAAGTCCGGCATAAAAATCTGGCTGAGCCTCTTGAAGTTCAGGAGATTGAAGTGCTATGGTAATATCAGTAAGATTATCGTATTCATCTATTCTTTTACATAATGGACATGATGCTAGAGTAGATATTGTATCTTCTTTTCATTCTCCACCTTGGATAACAGCATTAATTTGAGTTGGATTTGATTGCTCAATAGTGTCTCTAATATTTCATTGCATTGCCACATCAAAACCTGCTAAGTATGGGGAATAGAATTCATCCCAACTAACACCATCAAATGATTCTCACTCAAAATCTCAGTTTTTAAAATCAGAGAGTATAGAGAAGAGATTTGTTTCTCAAAAAACAGATGTTAAATATTCTGGTGTAAATTTTTCTCATCTTCTATAGAGCCCGCAGAGGTAGGTTCATACCTCTGTCTTATGTGTTTCTTGTTGTATATATTTTGGATCATTTCTAACTATCGATTCAAATTCTGAAAGACTTTTAACCTCGTATCATTTATTAGAATTGTAAGAGACAGCTACCTCTTTTGTTTCAATCATTTTTTTAATGAGCACTTTTACTCATTCATTATGAGCCTGTTCAAATATATTTCATCTAAACGCATCTGGAACTAGGTTTTCTCATATATCATGGATGAAATCTGACATGATGAAACATCAAGTATTTATGTTCTCAGCACTACACTTCTCTCTAGCACTATCCAACATATCTTTGATCTGTCTCACAGTATTTTCTCAAATGATACTGGAAATACTAAATCATAGTATACTTCAGTCTAATGTTTCTTGAATCCCTACTAAAACACTAGCTATGTTTTCACCACTATCAACAACTAATTCATTGAATCATAGAATTCCAGAAGTAAGTAGCTCAAATCATTTTCGTTTAATACTTTCAAATCATGCTCCGATAAATCATTCTTCAGGAGAAAATAGCTCTGCTGCTATGAGCTCATTTTTTATAAGAGAAACATTTTCGTTATTACTTTCTCAAATAAAGGCTTCAATTCTATCCATTCTATCACCAGAGTTTTCAATGACATATTCAAATGCAGAAGTAATATCTCCACCATTTTGAGATTTTAAATAGCTTATATAATTAGCAAACATTAATGCATTAAATACTTCTCCAGATATTAATTGATTTTCAAAGTCTTCTTGTGATTTTAAAAAATTACCTCATTCAACTCATGAATATCAGAGAACCATTCCATCATTGGTATATCATCGCTGAAAAGTACCTTCACCATGAATTTTATCTATAAGTATTTGTTGAGCTACACGAATATCTTCTTGAGAGTTAGCTTCGCTAAGAGTATTAGTGTAAGATGCAGGTCACCATGAACTTTCAGGATATGAGAGATATCAATCAGTCAGAAAGCTTAAGATTCTTTGTGCTTCGTCTGTACTAAGATTAGAAAAATCAGTGTTAGATATTCATGATAATTCTTCAGGAACATCAGGAGTTGGTAGGTTCTCAAGTAATTCCTCTACATCAGCATACTCATCTTCTATATCTGTAAATTCAGTCTCATTTATTGTTCCTATTGAAAAATCAATATCTCATTGTAAATCATGAAGATTATTACTTGTTTCTAGTTGGAGGTCATGGAGCTTAGATATTGTCACTTGTTTCAACTCTTTCAAATGTTGCTTCGCTTCTTCTGTTCCAATTAGATCTGCAATTTTTTCTGCCTTTTCATATAATACTATAGTGTCCTGAGTTTTATCAGCTCAGTTGTTTTGTTCAGCTCATGTGGGATTGCCTTGAGGGTTCATTGAAAAGCATGCTCTTGCAAAATAAAATATATACATTAAAAATAACATATTCTTTTTCTATTGACTATATAAATATATTGACAGAATATTGTTTTTGTCTTTAAATACATATTTATACTAATATCTGCTTGAAATACAGAAAATATCTTTATAATTACAATCTAACAAATCTATATACAAACCTTATTTTTATGCAATATACTAGTACAGAGATACGACAAAAATATTTAGACTTTTTTGCTTCTAAAAATCATGCAATTATTCCATCTGCTCCAGTAGTACCAGAAAATGATCCAACGGTACTTTTTAATACTGCAGGAATGCAGCCTCTAGTGCCATATTTATTAGGTGAAAAACACCCAAGTGGGACACGACTTGCTGATTCTCAGAAGTGTATAAGAACATGAGATATTGAGGAAGTTGGTGATAATTCGCATCTTACATTTTTTGAAATGCTTGGAAACTGGTCTCTTTGAGATTATTTCAAGCACGAATCTCTTGCGTATAGCTATGAATTTTTAACTGGAAAAGATAATTTAAACCTCGACCCTAAAAAAATAGCTGTTACTGTATTTGAGGGGGACGAAGATGCTCCAAGGGATGAAGAGTCAGCAAAAATTTGGGAAGAAATTTGAATGCCAAAAGAGAGAATTTCTTATCTCCCAGCATCAGAAAACTGGTGGGCCGCAGGTCCAACTGGGCCTTGTGGACCAGATAGTGAAATATTTTATTGGGTAGGAGAATCTGAGTTTCCACCTGCAGGAAGTAATGTTGAAAACGATGAGGATAACTGGATGGAAATCTGGAATAATGTCTTTATGGAATACAATAGATTAGAAGATGGTAGTTTAGAAAAACTTCCGAATCAAAATGTAGATACAGGTATGGGGCTTGAGAGAATTGTAGCAACACTCAATGGTGAAAAAACCGTTTATAATACTGATATTTTTGATTATATTATTACAAAAATAGAGGAGGTTTTAGGAGTGAATTACGAAGGTAATGAAACATGTATTAGAATAATTGCTGATCACGCAAGAACAGCAACCGTGATGATATCAGATGGAGTTGCTCCAAGTAATGTTGATCAGGGATATGTACTAAGAAAACTGATGAGAATAGCTATTAGGCAAGCTCATAAACTTGGATTTAAAGGCTTATTTCTCTCTGAAGTAGCTAACGTTATTATCGAAAAACTTTGAGCTGCTTACCCTCATATGATAGAGCAAAAAATAGAGATTCTTTCAGAGATTACTCGAGAAGAAACTCAGTTTGTGGAAACCCTCGAGAAATGACTCAAAGAGTTTGATAAACTGGTAAAATGATTTGAAATAGCTTTTGAAAGAACAGGAAAAAAAGTAGATACTATCGCAGGAAATAAAGCGTTTAAACTCTATGATACTTTTGGTTTTCCTTTAGAAATGACTGTTGAACTCGCTGAGGAAAGAGGGTTACAAGTAGATGTAGAGGGGTTTAAGCAAGCAGAAAAAAAGCATCAAGAGCTTTCTCGAAAATGAGCAGAACAAAAATTTAAAGGAGGTCTAGCAGATGCATCGCAGGCAACGACAGAGCTACATACAGCAACGCACTTATTACTTGCATGACTCAGACAAGTACTAGGAGACCACGTATTTCAAAAGGGTTCAAATATCACAGCTGAGAGGCTACGTTTTGATTTCTCACATGATGAAAAAGTATCTCGAGAAGATCTCGATAAAGTGGAAGAGTTTGTAAATCATGCTATACAGGCAGGCATGAGTGTGTCTATGGAAGAAGTTCCAAAACAAACAGCTATTGATAGAGGAGTTGTTGGGAGTTTCTGGGAAAAATATCCAGACATAGTAAAGGTGTATACGATGAAATCTGACAGTGAAGTATTTTCAGTAGAACTATGTGGAGGTCCTCATGTAGAAAAGTCTGAAGGTATGGGGAGGTTCAAAATCAAAAAAGAAGAAGCTTCGAGTCGAGGAGTGAGAAGAATTAAGGCAGTACTTATAAAGGATTAATAAGAATAAAAAAAAGCAGCTTAGGCTGTTTTTTTATTTGTTGAAGCTGATTTAACTACTTTTTTATTTATTTCTTCAAGTAGTACAGTCCAATCAGAATGTTTATCTAATCACATATTTCTAAGTAATATGTTTTTTAAAGTTTGAACTTTTCTTCTTTCTTTAGCGTCTGCATTAGAAACTACGAATTCAGTTATTTTTTGTGAGAGTCATAATACGTCCATATTAGATATTTTAGTTGTTTCTCTACTGTTTTCAGTTTCTTGAGTATCTAATAATATTTGGAAAATTTGTTCACTTATAATTCATTTTCTATTTCTTACGGCATTTACCCAATTTCATTGCTGATGGTATGTATTATCTGCATTTTCTTGGTAATCCTCATTTCAATTTAAGTATTCTCATAATATATAGATTATTCAAAGGCAAAAATCTATATCATTTCTTCTTGATATTAATGCTTTATTTTGATCTATTAGATCTAAAGCTTGTTGAGGAGATTCTATATAGTGACTTTTGAATCATAATTGAGATATAACTCGAGAAAGTTCTCACGTTGATATTTGTTTAGGATTTTCAATTGGTTTTCACGTAAGTATTGATCAAGAAAGCCCCATATTATGTATAGCCATTAGTAAATGTTTATAATACTATTTACTCTATTTTACATTAGTTTAAAAATAAATACAATCAATTGACTAAAAACTAAAAAATCTATGTCAGAAACTACATATAACATCACCGTAATTTGAGGAGGATCAGGGACTTTTAACGTTCTGTATGGACTCAAAACCTATCATGATGATACGGAGCATGAAAAGAAAAATTTAGCAGCTATTATTGCCATGACTGACTCTGGTGGAACAACCTGAGAGATTCGAGACAAGTACTGAGTTCTGCCTCCAGGAGATATTCGTCGAGGTATAGCTGCGCTTGCGAGAGATACAGGGCTAGTTCGTCAGCTTTTTGAGTATAAATTTGATAGAGAAGAGTGAGTTATTTGAGGAAATAAAATTGGGAACATTCTCCTTACAGCGCTGAGTGATATTAAATGATGATTTGAAGCTGGACTTGATGAAGCTTGTAAGATGTTTGATGTAAAAGGTAAAGTTATTCCTGTTACACTTGAAGATGTACATTTAGGTGTACGAATGGAGGATGGGACAGAGGTAATAGGAGAAAAAAATATTGATGTCTCTGATAAAAATGATTTTGCGATTCATAATTTAGATCAAAACGTCAAAGATGCTTTTCTTGTTGGGTGAGAATGAAATCTCAATCCAAGAGCAAGGGATGCAATCGTGCATTCTGACCTTATAGTAATCGGTCCTGGTGATTTTTATACGAGCGTTGTTCCAGCGCTGCTTTCGAAGTGATTTAGAAAAGCCTTTAGAGATTCAAATGCTAAAATAGTCTACGTTGCAAATATCATGACAAAAAAATGAGAAACAACACATTATGAGCTCCCAGATTTTATCAATAATGTAGAGAGATATTCAGGTGAGGTTATAGATTATGTGCTCGTCAATTCATGAAATATTTCTGACGATTTGGTAGAGAAATATAAAAGAGAAGAATGAAAAAAACCTGTAAAACTCAAGTCAGATATGGATTTTGGGGACAAGTCTTACAAGATTATTGAAAGAGATTTTATAAACGAGTCAGATGTCGTGAGGCATGATCCACTCAAACTCGCTGCGGTACTTATGGATATATGTAGAAATTGGATTAAATAATAAAAGAGTATGAATTTCATACTCTTTTATTATTTAAAACACGTCATCTAGTTTTTCCTCTATTTTTTTGATTTCTTTTTCTTGCTCTTTTGCAAGCTCTGTTTCATCTGGAAGTTTTTGTTTCGCGGCTTCTCTGACTGCTTTTGCATCAGCGAGATATTTTCGCATTTGAGCTTTTGTCATGCGAGGAGTTGATCCTCATGGAGCAAATTCAGTCATATATTTATATTAAGTTTATGATAGTATTTTAAAAAAAATTATGTGACTTTCAAGAAGTTTTCATACATATATTCTCATAAATTCCTTGCTATAGTATCATTTGTTAATCAAGGAGCTGAGTTCATCTCAAATATTTTAATTTCTCAACTTTTTCAGATTCAAAAGTCTATAGAGTAGTACCTGTGTTTATATTCAGTTGCACAATAGACTTCTATTTCATCTATGATGTTTTGTATTTCTCATGGAATTTCCCAGTTATTTAGGTCAATCAGTCATCATCTTCTAAAGCTATTTGCTGTATATTTTCATGCTTCAGGTTGCCTGAGGAATTTTCATATAATTTTTCATCATAGCAGTATGACTCTAAAGTCATGAATTCAAGGATAACCATAAAAACCTCTGGAAGTATCAAGAAATTCTTGAAGTAAGTATGGGTAAAAATCAGAAGCTATTTCATTTTTACTTGGAAGGAAATCTTGTATGAATATTCACTTACTTCTCGTTCATTTGATAGGCTTTAAAACTTTTAAATCTGTTGAAATACTATCGAAATTCTGTTTTATATCCTCATAATTATTACAGATAATTGATTGTATGACATACTTTGGAAATATGCGTTCTAAAACAGTTTTATCTTGTGTTATTTCTCTGATAGTATTAAAAATTTTTGTAACATCATTTGGTATACCAAAACCAATTACAAGATCTGCTTTTATGGGGAGTCATGTGTACAGAGACCAAACTCAATTATTTCTCACGAACTGAGGTTGAAATGTATTTTTTGATATATGTGAAATAGTATCTCTTACTATGTAAATCTCTACATTAGAGGGGAACACATCTAAGAGAGCTTCTTGTTTTGTTTCAACATTTTCACTAAGCCCTTCATATGGATGTTTTATTAAGATTCAGCCTTCTTTTGCAAAGTATACTACGAGTTTCTTATTCATAATTACACTTCTTTACGTTCTCGCAGCGCGCTGACAAGACTCATAGTATCTGCGTACTCTATATACCCTGATGAGAGACCTCTCGAGAGACGAGTAATTTTTACTTTATGTTTTAATTTTCTCTTTTCTATTTCTTCAATAAAAAAAGTAGAGGTTGCTTCTCCTTCAAGATTAGGATTTGTGGCAATTATAATTTCTAATTTATTATCAGCATCATCGATTCTTTGAAATAGCTTTGAGAAATTTAAATCTCACACAAATATTCAGTTCATAGGTGATATAGCTCATCATAAAACATGGTAGACACCTTGATATCAGCCTGATTGTTCAAGCGTTAATAGGTCTAGATATTCTTCTACAATACAAATTTGAGTATGATCTCTTGATGAATTTTTACAAATATTACAAGACTCTTTTCCAGCATCTGTGATGGCTCAGCATGTTTCACAAAAGCTAGTTTTTTCTTTTATGCTCATGATGTTTTCTCTGAGCTGCTTGAGGTAGTTTTCATTTGCATTCAACATAAAAAACGCAAGTTTTGTCGCTCTATTTTCTCAAATTCAAGGGAGGAGAGAAATATTATGGATAAGTTGTTTGAGTGCTTCAGGCAAGGGACTATCTGTAAAAATAATATATGCCATATAATAGGTATTTTATACATGAATACAATTAAAAAATATCTCCAAGTAGGAGATATTTTTTAATTATTATATACGTATTGAACGTTTTCTTTTATTACAAGATAGTTAGGATCTTCGTATTCTTCCATAATTCACTGAAGTGTTTCATCTGATTCTATAGCTCTTGAACTTTCTATTTCAGCGATTTTTACATCGAGTCTATCGAGCTCAACTTTCAATTGTTTTTGTGTATTTTCTAAATCTCTTATTGCAAATCATTGCGTGGCATTAGCGTTGAGAATCCATACATAGTATATAAGCAGGAATCAAATAAGTCCGAGAAGAATCATGTATGTAGATTGGTACCCAAATTGAAGTTTTTCCTTATTGCGTTTACGCTCTGCGAGAAAACTTTCACTTTGACGGTTCATGACAAGTCTTGGATTCACGGTGACAAAGGGGGTTAGATTATATTTTTATTGCGTGTCGAGCTTTTGCGCTCCGACTTCGAGAGTTTATTTTTTGTTCTTGCTCACTTGGTAAAATAGGTTTTTTATGTGTGAGTTTAAGTGATTTTGTATGATGACAGCTGCAGATTATATCTTTGCAAATACAGTCTCTGGTTTCTTTTTTAAAAAGCTGCTTTACTATTCTGTCTTCGAGAGAGTGAAAACTTATTACGAATATATCTCAATCTGGAGTTAGGAGCTTTATTGCTTGCTCTAGGCTTAAGCTTAAAGTATCAAGTTCTCCATTTACCTCTATTCTTAGAGCTTGAAATACTCTTGTTTTCGTTTTGATATGAGAATTTATTTCCTTGTCTAGAAAGTCGTTTAAATCCATTGTTGTAATAAATTTCTTCGCTTTTCTTGCTGTTATTACTCTTGCAGCTATTTTTCTTGCATGTGGCTCTTCTCCATATTCTTTCAAGATTTTAAATAAATCTTTTTCTTCATAGTAGTTGAGTACATCTGCTGCAGTTTTTCAGCTTCTGGTATCAAATCTCATATCTAATGGACCTTCGAGTCTGAGAGAGAATCCTCTCTGGGCCTGATCAAAATGCATTGAGGAGACTCATAGGTCATAGTATATACCGGTAATAGCATCTATATTATGCTCTGCAAGTTTTTCAGTAAGCTTACTGAAGTTGCTGTGTATCAGTATAATTTGTGTTTTTGTTTGTAGCGATTCTAACTTTTCAGCTGCTAACTTTAGATTTCTCTCATCTGCATCAAATCCAATAAATATATCATCTGGGTTCATCTTTTGTATTACTTGGCTAGCATGTCATGCAAGACCAAGTGTACAGTCTACAATAATATTTTTTTTATCAGGAGATATATTCATTGCTGATACTAATTCCTCAAGTAGGACAGAAGTATGGATATTTGCATCAGTTTTGACCTTCATCTCAAGTGGATTTGTTAACAAATTGTGAAATTCTAACTTTTTTTGCCCTAAAGTAGAGAACTTCTATATAAGTTGTATCCTTTTTGACAACCATGTCAAACATCACATATATATTAGACTAGACAAAATTAGTAAATATTTTTTGTCTATTTTGCAATAAAAAAACAAAGTTTTTCACAATTTGTTTACAATTGGCAAGACAGAGCAAAAGTGTATAATTCGTGTATATATAAAAAAGTCATATATATGCTTGTAAATTATAAAACATGAATAAAATACTAATGTTTTAAAATTAAATGTATTGAGAAAAATGATTACTATTAATAATATAGAAGTTTCTGCTGGTGATGTTGAAATCATTAAATGAGTTTCATTAGAATTTGAACCAGGTAAAAACTATTGTCTTCTTGGAAAAAATGGTTCTGGAAAATCGACTCTTTCAAGTGTACTTATGTGACACCCTAAATATGAAGTTACTTCTGGAGAAATAACTATAGATGGAGAAGATCTTATAGATATGGAACCAAATGAGAGAAGTCAGGCATGAGTATTTTTATCTTTTCAAAATATTCCTGAAATAAAATGAGTAAAACTTTCTGAGTACCTCAGAACTATATTTAATATTTCAGCTAAAAATGATAATGAAGAGTTTACGGAACTCTCACCATTCATGTTTAAAAGATTTATCAAACCTCATTTGCAGGAGCTTCAAATTGAAGAAGCGTTTTTAGAGCGAGATCTCAATGTAGGATTTTCAGGTGGAGAAAAGAGAAAAATAGAAATACTCCAAATGAAGCTTATAGGACCGAAATATATTATCCTCGATGAGATTGATAGTGGACTTGATCTTGATGCATTTAAGACCGTAGCGACTATGCTCCAATCTCTCAGCTCAGATAAAAACTCTATAATTATCATCACTCACTACTTTACGATTCTTGACTACATAGATGTAGACAAGGTATTTGTTATGAAGGCTGGGAAAGTTGTAAAAGAAGGTGGAAAAGAACTGGTAGAAGAAATTAAAGAGAATGGATTTGGGGATATGTAAGAAAAAAAGTGCTCTCACCCAAGTTATGGGAGAGAGCGTTAGTTTCTAGGAAATGTTATTCTGTTTTTAGCTTTGTAAGCATTGACGAAAACATGTTCCATAATTCATCCAATACTAATAGGATGAAAATCACAGCTGTTACAGGACAAAGAGTACCCAAAAAAACAGCACTGATGAAATTTAAGATACTTAAGAATTCCAGTTTCTCTCCTTTCTACCTCCACAACATAGTTTTTACACCAGATGAAGGTGAAAAAATACTAATCAAAATTAAAAACTTTACAAATAATTTACAAATTATGTCAACAGTAACAACATCATGAACCTGGGATTTCTCTGATGACGTTGCCTATAAGGGTGATGCAATCCAAGGGATAAACGAAGCTGTCGTGAGAGAAATTTCGGCAGAAAATGAGGAACCAGAGTGGATGCTCGAGAAGCGTCTTGAGGCTCTAAAACTCTTTGAAGCTCGAGCGATGCCAAAATGGGGTCCTGATATTTCCGATTTAGACCTGCAGTCTATTTATTATTTCAGACGTCCAGAAGGAGCTGGAGATAATAAGTCTTGGGACGATGTACCTGAAAATATCAAAAACACTTTTGATAAGCTCGGTATTCCTGAAGCAGAGAAAAAAGCTCTCGCTGGTGTAGGGGCTCAGTATGACAGTGAAACAGTATATCACTCACTGAAACAAGAAATTGCAGATAAGTGAGTAATATTTGATGACCTCTCAAATGCTCTGAAAAATCCTGAATATCAGGAGCTTATCAAAAAACACTTTGCAAAATCTATTCCTCTTAATGATCACAAGTTTTCTGCGCTTCACTACGCAGTATGGTCTGGTGGAACATTTCTCTACGTCCCAAAAGGAGTAAAAGTTGACGAACCTCTTCAATCATATTTCCGTATGAACGTGAAGAAAGGTGGACAGTTTGAACATACCATGATTATTGTCGAAGACGACGCAGAGGCTCATTATATAGAGGGGTGTAGCGCTCCTAAGTACGATGAAAACTCACTGCATGCAGGATGAGTAGAAATCTTTGTAGGAAAAAATGCTACGATGCGATATTCATCAGTAGAAAACTGGAGTTTAGATACTTATAACCTCAATACCAAAAGAGCTCTGGTGCAAGAATCAGGATATATGGAATGGGTTGGTTGAAATATGGGTTCGAACACAACTATGCTCTATCCTTGCTCGGTACTTATTGGTGACAACTCACGTGCTGACCATCTTGGTATTGCTTTTGCGAATGCTGGACAACACCAGGATACTGGGGCAAAAGTAATTCATATTTGAAAAAATACTACGAGCTCTGTTGTGTCTAAATCTATTTCTAAGTGAGGATGAAACTCTACCTATAGAGGACTGATTGATATCAAAGAATCAGCAACGTGATCTGTTACTAAAATTGAGTGTGATGCTCTTCTTTTAGATAGTCTTTCTGTCGCTGATACCATTCCGGAAATTAAGTGTTACAACTCAGACTCAATTGTTGCTCACGAAGCGAGCGCTGGGAAAATCAATGAAGATGATTTATTTTATCTCCAATCGAGAGGAATAGATGAAGAACAAGCTGCAGCGATGATAGTAAACGGATTTATTTCTCCAATAGTTAAGGAGCTCCCACTTGAATACGCATCAGAAATGAACGTGCTAATTTCTATGGAAATGGAGGGAAGTATAGGATAATCAGAAAAATAATGCTCACACTCGATAAAAAAACAGTATCTGAATTTCAAGGTTCTTGAGTTAAAAAACTCAAAGTGTTTTTTTATGAGGCTGGATGCTCTGGGACAAAGATAGATATGGAGACAGATTTTGAAATAAGTGATGAAATAGATAAACTTGAAAGTGAATATAAGTTTGATCTCTATGTTCCAAAAACAGATAGGCAGTATTTAGAAAATGCAAAAATAACGAGAGTGGTTGTAGCTGATCATACTGGAGAAGCGAAAGCACGGTATATATTTGCAAGTGATGAGGTGGAAGATAGGTGTTGATGCGGAACGAGCTTTGCATTTGAAAAACCAGTTCCAAAAATAGATCTCGAAAAACTAAAGCTCCTGAGAGAAAATTTTAAAAATAAGAATATTTAAAAATATATGAAAAACCTTACTGAAAATAAGCTCTATAGCGGGCAAGAAATAGAGTCACAGATGCATATCGCTGACGGAGTTTCAGCAATCATTTATGATGAAGAAAATATCCTTACAAAAGTAACTTTTGGTGCTTGAGCATCTTTGAAGTATTTTGGATATTTTGAAACAGAAAATTCTTTTGATAAACATTTTCTTATAAATGGAGAAGATAGTAAATGTGAAATATACAGTCTATTGAGTTCAAGAGGAGAAAAAATAACAGCAAAACTTAATGGAGAGCTTGCTGCAAATGGTGCATTTCTCGATATGCATATAGTGAGTTTTGTATCTGATGGGTGATTTATTGATCTTGATGGAATAGTTCATATCACAGAAGGAATACAAAAAGTTGAGGGATATCTGAGTGAAGAAAACATATTTTTAGGAGCTACAGGAAAAGTGCGAGGACTCCCAACGCTTCTCGTGCAAAGTGATGATGTAAAAGCTGCGCATGCTTGTAATATGGAGCGAATATCTGATGATAAACTCTTTTATCTGCGAGCAAGAGGACTTCCAAAAGAGGATGCAACCGTGCTAATGCTTGAGAGCTATATCTCAAAGGTATTTGGAGAACTTGAAGAAGATCATGAAGAGCTATTCACAGATGTTAAGACAAGAATTTTAGAGAGAATAAAATCAAAATAACATGTCTATAAAACAAGATTTCCCGATATTCACGACTCATCCAGATTTGATATATTTGGATAGTACTGCGACGAGTCAAAAACCAGCGATAGTGATTGATGGAGTTGCTGATTATCTCAGAAGTAGCTACGCGAATATTCATAGATGAAGCTATGATATCTCAGAAGTATCTGAAAAACTCTATGAGGACTCTAAAAAGATAGTAGCTAAGCATATTGGAGCAGAGTCTTGGAGAGAAGTGATTTATACGTGAAACTCAACTTACGCACTAAATCTGCTTTCTCAAAGTATTTGGAGAACAGGTTTACTTAAAAAGTGAGATACTGTTTTGGTGAGTGTGGTTGAGCACCATGCAAATGTTGTACCATGGCTTATTTTAAAAGAGGATTATGGGATAAATGTTGAATTTATAGGTGTGGATGATAATTTCGACTTAGATTATAATGATTTTAGAGATAAACTTACTGACAAAGTAAAACTTGTTTCTCTTGCACATGTCAGTAATACAACAGGTCAAATATTTGATATTGCAAACGTGAACTCACTCCTGCTTGCACGATATGGGAGAAAACAAAAGCCATTTTTGGTAGTAGATGCATCACAGAGTGTGCCTCACTTTGAGGTAAATGTTCAAAATTTAGGCTGTGACGCTCTATTTTTTACTGGCCATAAAGTATTTGCGGACTCATGAATCTGAGTACTTTGGGCAAAGGAAGAATTACTCACTGATTTAAAACCTATTTTCTCAGGAGGTGGAGCCATTTGAGAGGTAAAGCAAAAGAGTTTTACACATAGCACGAAACTTCCTGATAAATTTGAACCAGGAACTCCAAATCTCTCTTGAGCAGTAAGTATTCTGCGTGCTTTTGAGTATATTGAGAGTATCTGAGGATATCAGAAATTAGAAGAAATAGAACAAGAACTCGTTGAATATGCTCTAAAGAGTTTTTCAAAAATATCAGACTTAAAACTTATTGGGTCACATGATGGGAGAAATAGAGTATGAGTGTTTACATTTGTAGTTCCATGAGTACATAGTTTTGATATTTCTGACTATTTGGCTGATAACAATATTTGCGTGAGAGCTGGACAACACTGCGCTGAACCATTTATGGAATATGTATGACAAATGCATACTTGTAGGATGAGTCTTCATATTTATAATACAAAACAGGATATTGATAGGTTCTTTGAAGTATTAAAAAATGCAATTACTGAGTTAAAATAAAAAAATGTATAACGAAACGATTACATACTATAGTAAAACTCCCCCAAACAAGGGAAAAATGGAGAATCCAGATGTATCATTTTGGGAGGAAAATAGAACCTGTTGAGATGATCTCAAAGTTTACATTATTCTTGAAAATAATGTAATAAAAAAATGGTCGTTTGAGTGAGATACAGCGATTATTACTACTGCATGCGCAAGTGTTTTCGGTGAAAGTATTATCGGGATGAATGCTCAGGAAATATTTGAGCTATGATATAGTTATATTGAGGAACTTATTGGGATGCCTATATCTGAGAGAAGAAAAAATGCATCAGTTCTATGACTCCTTACAACAAGAAATGCTCTGCATACATATCTAGATGATGGAGAGCATGATGTTTTTGATGATGTTTTAACAATTTAAAATGATAAAATTATCCCAAACATGAGATGATGCACTGAAAGCAGTTTGTTATATTGCTGATAGAGGAGAGTTGGTGCATATTAAGGATATTGTAGCTCATGAGTGAATGAGTGAAACCTGTCTTCGACGTATTATACCAGATTTACATAAAGCTGGTATTCTCATTGCAAAGCAATGACGAGGAGGTGGAGTTATGCTTGGTATGAATGCGAATCAAATTTCGGTGTATGATATACTTCTCGCAGTATGAGAGGAGTTAGGGCTGACAGATTGTACAAAAGATATATATTGTGAGAGGAAAGATGACTGCTATACAACTGATGTTCTATGAAATCTTCAAAGAGGATTCAATAGTCTTCTCAAGATGCAAACACTTGATAAAGTGGTTAAGAAATAAAAAAAGTATAGAACCAGTTCTATACTTTTTTTATATATTTTTATATGACTACTTTTTTTCGTCAGTATTCATATTGAGTTTAATACCAGGACCCATAGCGTTACAAACAACTACTGAGTTGATATATTTTCCTTTTGCACCTGTAGGTTTTACATCTTGAATAATTTGTAAGAATGCATTGAGGTTTTCAGTAAGTTTTTCTTTTCCGAAAGAGAGTTTTCCAAAAATAGAGTGAACATTACCGTGTTTGTCAGTTTTGAATTCAAACTTACCACCAGCAATATCAGTAACAACAGCAACAAGATCTTCACCAACTGTTCCAGTTTTTGGATTTGGCATAAGTCCTTTTGGTCCAAGTACTCTAGCGACTTTACCAAGGTGTCTCATCATAGATGGAGTAGCCACACAAACATCAAAATCTAATGCAACTTTTCCATCAGCGATATCAGCAAGAAGTTCTTCACCACCAGCTTCTACAGCTCCAGCTTTTTTAAGATCAGCAGCAGGAACACTATCAGTGAACGCGCAGATTCTTAGAGTTTTACCAGTTCCGTGAGGGAGTTTACCGGTAGTTCTGATCATTTGATCAACGTGTTTCGGATCAAGGTTGAGGTTGAAGTGAATTTCAACTGTAGGATCAAACTTAACAGTGTTTGTTTGTTCTAGAAGCTCAACAGCTTCATCAACAGAGTATGACATTCCTTCTTTGAGGAATTCCATAGCTTTTTTATACTTTTTTCCAGCCATAATGTGTAATAATAAAAATAAAAGGTAATTGCGCTATATTCTCTTAAAATAGCTATTTAGCTATAATTTAGGTCTTAGCTTCCTTTACAAGGCTTCGTTATTATATGAAAATATTTGCAAAATCAAGACTTTATCTATAATTGACATTATATTAAATATGTTATAAGTATTTTATGTTGAATGTATTAAATCTAGATATACCCTTTGATAAAAATGATTTTCATATGTTACAAGGTGAGGGAAGAGCCGAACAGGTACGAATTTTATGAAAAATGAATTTTTTCCCAATTCATGACGATTATGATGAGTATGCTTTGGTTTGATGCAAGCATAAAAGTGGAAAAGAGTTATTGCTTGTTTGAGGAGTAGGTGTTGTGTATTTTGGAGACAGTCCACTATTTGATGAACTGTATCCAATATGAAATGGGAATTGAATAATATCATGATATTGAATTAGAAGATGAGATATATATGAAATGTATACTTTTGACGATGATTTTATAGCTCATCCTATAGTGTTTAAGATTGATAATGCATTAAATATAACTTGAGATTTTAGTTCATATGATAATCTTGTTTCCTTTATAAGATTTTATTATTCTTGAGTTTTTAATAATTTAGAAATTTAGTCTGTTTCTACTAAATCAACTCAGCCCTTACTCCAGGGATTACACCTGAGTATTCGTCAGAGTCATTTCATGAGCCCAAAAAAGGCTCATTTTTTTTCTATAGATTCTATCATATAGTCTGAGCATGTCGGGTAGTGCTTACAATAAGGAGGATTATTTTTAGCCCAAAAAGAGTGATCGGGAGAGAGTATCTTTTGGTAGAGTTTTACAAGTGATGTGAGAGACTTTTGGAGGATGTTCATGAAATAATTATCTCTATCCTGAATCCTTTTTCTTAAGTCTAGGAGAAAGGGGCTGTAATAGATTGATTATTTTGTAGCCCTCCTCTCTTCAAGAGAAGGGAGGAGATTCAGAGGAGGGATAAATTAGAGAGTTTTCTTGCGACTTAAACTAAAATCGCTACACTTGGAAGTATAATATTTTTTTAGAAAAAATACAGTGATTGCATACATATCAGGAAAGATTTTAGAAGTTTCAGATACATCAGTTCTTATACTGCCAGAGTCAGGTGTATGATACGAAATAGGGATTAATGAAATCACATTTGCGAGCTTAGCCACTAGGCAGGAAACAGATCTATATCTCTATCATCATATAATTGAGTGAGGGCAATCTCTTTTTGGTTTTGAGACGATAGAAGAGAAAAAATTATTTACTGAGCTGATAAAAATATCTGGAGTCGGTTGAAAAGTAGCACTTCAGATTATGTCACTTTGAAAACATAGACTCATCGAAGCTGTTCAGTCTGACGATAAAAAAACAATAGAATCGATAAAATGAATAGGAAAAAAGATGGCTGAAAAAATAGTCTTAGAATTGAAAGATAAGGACTTTGTGAAATCTCATATTTGAACATCAACAGCAGATAATTCTGCAACTCCAGAGCAAATTATGCTCCCAGCTACATTGATAGAAAATATTACGGGGACATTGCAAAATATGTGATATCAAAACAGAGATATAGAGAGAGTACTATTGCAAGTGCCAGCTGAATATTCTAGCGTTGAGGAAATTCTCCCATTTGTAATTCGAGAGCTGAGTTAATATGAATATATCAATATTTGCTTCGATTGGAGCACAAAATCTATGAGACGAACTCATTTTAAAAAATGAAATACAGCTTTTAAGGCAAGAGTTTTGAGAAGATTCAGTATTTAAAGTAGCATCTTATGACGCTCATAATCCAATTTTTCAAATACAAAACACTTCCTATTTTGAGTATTTTCCACTTGGTATAAAACAGATAAAAAATATTTTTCGAAATATCAGAAATTTTTTCAAATTTTTAAGTGTAATTATTTGGTCAGATAGAGTTGTTATCTGATGATGAGGGATAATCTATGATAGCGAAATTCAGTCAGTATGAAATCCTTTAAAACAGTGGTTATTTCGAGTCAGAGTTGCAAGGTTCTTTAGGAAAAAAATCTATTTTTACGGAGTGTGAATAGATATTAAAAATCCAGATAATTTTAAAATACTAGGAAAAATTTTTAAAAATGCATGGAAAGTAACTGTAAGAGATAAAAAGTCACAAGACCAATTATTAAAAGTCTGAGTTAAAAGTGAAATAGTAGATGACCCAGTTATGAGTGAAAATATGCAGCCTCATCTCTCCTTGAGAAAGGAGAGAATAGAGAGAGGTACTATCCTCTGAACATATTCTTCAAAAACCATTAAACCCAAAGATCTTGAAAGTTATGATTTTCAGTGAAAAAAAATATGACTTGCGCTCCGCAGTGGATATATAGGTACATCGTGAGACTCGAGAATAGAAAAATTATTAGTAGAGGAGCTGTGTCAGGCAATAGAAAAAAAATGAGGAAAAATTATTTTTCTCCCACATAGTCTCCACAACACTGATTTTCGCGCAAATGATTATGAGTTTATGAAGCAATTTCTGAACTATGACAGAGAGATATACGCGAGTTTAGCAGAAGTGTATACAGCGTATAATCATAGGATGCTTGATATAGTTATATCTATGAGACTCCATAGTATTATACTGAGTTATGTATATTGAATAGATCAAATAGTGCTTAGTTATTCTCAGAAGACAGATGAAGTCATAAAAAAACTCAAGAATTAAATTCTTGAGTTTTATATTTTATGAATTACTTAATAATCATAGGATTGTCCTCTTCATCACAATCTGCTCATGCTCAACCAGATGGAGTAACACATTCGTATAGGTCAGCTGTAGTATCTTCTCATGCTATTACCGTAGGTTTCTCAGTAGTATCATTTACATCAATTCAAAACTCGAGTCTAACTGGATCATCTCCACCATCAGTTCCAGCTTTGGCTGTTGTATTTGCTCCATTCTCAAAGTGAGCAGATATTTCAAACTCTTGGTTATCTATAGAGTTGCTATCAGCTGATACATTATATGCATATTCAAATGTTGAAGTTCCACTAGATTGTTCAGATTTTGGATCTGTAGGAAGTTTTGGAACGTAGAGTGTAACTCCTGAGAATGCAGTTCCTTTATCTGGGTATTCACCACCATCTTGGTAAAACTGTTCTAATCCACCTCTCAGCGCTGTAATATCTGAAACTCTAGTAGTATCTCGTGCTTTTTGGATTTGAGATGTAAATGTTTGAACAGCACCAGTAGCAAGTATACCAATAATAGTAATAACTACGAGGAGCTCTATGAGGGTAAACCCTTTTTTAAGACTTGTCATCATAATAGTAATGTAAATATATAAATTAAATACCCGTTTATTATAGCACCGAAGTGATAAATACAAGCTCGGAGCACTATAAAAGACTTGAGTTATTGAATATATATTTTATAAATATTTAAAATAAATACATAGCTTCGGGTGAGAATTATTTGAAATGTATATTTTTATACCTATAATCCTCGCGTTATTTTTTATGTAAAAATTTTATGAAAGTAGAGAAAAAAATGCTTCCAAAATCTATTGTTGAACTCATAATTGAGGAATCAGCAGAGAATGTAGCAAAGTTTAGAAAAGAAGTTTTAAAATCAGCTGCAAAAAATGCTGATATTAAAGGTTTTAGAAAAGGAGCTACTATACCAGAAGATGTTATAGTACGTCAATTCGGAGAAGATGTTATTCTGCAAATGACTATAGAAAAAGCTATAGAAGGAGTGTATAGAGATACACTCAGAAAAGAGAATCTTATGCCAGTTTCACAGGCTGAAATACAAGAAGTTATTTCTCAAGACCCACTCAAAGTAAAAATACAAGTAGAAGTATTTCCAAGTGTTGAGGTAAAGGATACATACAAAAAAGTAAAACTTACAAAAGATAAACTGAGCGTATCAGCTGCAGAAGTAAAAGCAGCTCTCGAAGATATTGAAACGAGATTTACTCATTTTCATGATGTTACAGATCCAAAAATCAAAGCAGCTATGGGTGATAAACTCACTATAGATACTGATGGATATGAAAACGATGAAATGCTTGAAGCTACATCTATGAGGGATTATCCACTCGTACTTGGATCAAACATTCTTGTTCCAGGTTTTGAGGAAGATATGGTAGGAATGAAAGTTGGGGAAACGAAAGATATTGATGTAACTTTTCCTAAAGATTATCATAATGCTGATTTTGCAGGTAAGAAAACTCAATTCAAAGTTACAGCAAAGAAACTTGAAAAAGCACATAAACCAGAATTTACTCCAGAATTTATCGAAGGACTCAGAGGACAAAAAATGGAACTTCCAGAATTTAAAAAGCTTATTAAGGCTGAACTTATGGAAACTAAGGAGGCTAATGATGGTATGGAAAGAGAAATGAAACTTATTGAAGAACTTCTAAAACATACTACTCTTGAGTTAGGTGATAAAATCATAGCCCAACAAACAGATACTGTATTTGAAGAAATTAAACAAAATATTACAAAAGATGGAGTAAAAGTTGAGGATTACCTTGCGAGTCTTGGACTCTCTACAGCTGAATACAAAAAACAACATGTAGAGGCAACAGCTATTAAGAGACTCCAAGGAGAACTTATCCTGAACGAACTTATGAAAAAAGAAAAAATCGAAGTAAGTGATAAGGATATGGAATCAGAAGTAGCTAAAATCATGAAAAACTACGGTTCAGAAGATGTATTAAAAAGACTAAAAGAACTCTATGTTCCAGGAACGAAATACTTTGAAGAACTGAGAAGAAGAGTGGCATATAGAAGACTTATAGATACGTTTTTTGCAGAAGCAAAATAGTAAGAATTCAAATATTCACCCCTCAGTCACTTTGTGACAGCTCCCCTAATTTTAGGGGAGCGTTTTTTTGTAGCCTCTTTCCCTAGTTTAGGGAAAGAATTTAGATAGGGTGGCATTTAATTACAGGGCTTTTTTATAATCATAATTCCATCATCACTGTCTATCTGAATAACTTCATGATCTATTTTTTCTGCTACAACATATTTATAGAGTGACTCCATTTTATATCGAAACTTTATAACATCATCAATCACAATTGTAGCTCATGGTAGAGCCATGTCCCAAACTATTTGTAAGAAATTAAGGGATTCTTTTTTGAGACCGTCTATAAAAATAAAATCATATTTTTCCTCTAAGAGAGGGAGAATCTCCCTCGCATCTCAAAAATAATGACGAATAATATCAGATACTCCAGCTTCTCTAAAATTATCTTGCGCTTCTTCATAGGCTAGCTGTGAAAATTCTATAGAAGTTATGTTTCATCAAGTTTTTTCAAGCTCTATTGCAAAATTTATAGTAGAATATCCATTTGCACTTCCTATTTCTAAGAGCTGTTTTACTTCATTTGTAGCCAGCATATTTCGTAGGTATTTTGCATTTTCTTTACTGATATTTGGGATATCATTTGCTTCTCAGTGTAGTTTTAATTTTTCTAAAAATCTTTCTCTGTCTATATTCATTCGTAATAAGTATTTAGGGGAACAGTATATTTTTACTTAGAAAGTAAAAATATCAAAAAAATTTGCCTTTTTTTAGCCATAAGTCTATAATGAATCTGTAATTTTATTATTTATTATATTACAATATGAAAAATATACTAAAAGCTGGTGCTGCTACTAGTGTTGCTCTCCATGCAAATTTTGCAGGTGCAGTAATGAATGTAGGGTCAGTAAGAGTTGATGATGAATTAAAAGGTTCAAACGAGGGAGCTGATAGTGCTATCCAAGTACTTATCGCGAACGCAATTACTTTTTTATACTTAATCGCTGTAGTATTTGCTCTCTGGGGTGGATTTAATATCCTTACTGCTGGTGGTGATGAAGAAAAAGTGAAAAAAGGGAAAACAATTCTTATACAAGCTGCAATCGGTCTTGTTGTAATATTCCTAGCTTCTTCAATCGTACAATGGATTGTTGGTTCAATTCTTGGTACTTCATAGTCTCTAGTCTATTATTAAAAAAAGCTTCGAATATTTCGAAGTTTTTTTTAATACTGATTTTTAGAATCCATAGTTGTCATCATCATCGTTTCCAGAGTTACCTTCATTCATTTTGCCTCTGAGTCCATATCATAAGAGCATTCATGTTCCAATACAGACAATAGCAAGCATCCAGGCTTTTGATATCCAAATAAGAACATATGCGTTGAGTGGTACAATCATGTTTTCAATTATGAGAACAACTGACATGAGTATTCAGACAAGTATCATTACCGTATTTGTGTTTTTCATATTTTTTAGATAAAAAGTAGCTATATTTCCATTATAGAACTCATAGTGCTTTTTCCAAATTTTTCATCTTTACTTTGCCTGTTTAGTCAGTAATATAGCCAATAATTAGATATTTATACAAAAATTTATGTACAATCACCAAGAAATAGAAAAAAAATGGCAAGACTATTGGATGCGAAATAATACTTTTAAGACGAGTAATACTTCTCTTAAGCCTAAATACTACTGTCTGGATATGTTTCCGTATCCATCGGGAGCTGGACTCCATGTTGGACATCCTGAAGGAATGACAGCCAATGATATTGTAGCTCGTTATAAACACGCAAAATGATATAATGTACTTCATCCTATGGGCTGGGATGCTTTTGGTCTTCCTGCTGAAAACTATGCGATCAAAACAGGGACTCATCCTCGCATCACGACAGATGAAAATATTGCTACATTTAAGAGGCAAATCCAGTCTCTTGGATTTTCTTATGACTGGGAGAGAGAAATAGACACAACAGATCCTGAGTATTTCAAATGGACACAGTGGATATTTTTGAAACTCTTTGAAAAGGGGCTAGCTTATGAGCAAGATCTCCCAATTAACTATTGTCCATCATGTAAAACAGGTCTTGCAAATGAAGAAGTACTCGGTGACTTTAGCTGTGAGAGATGTGGAACACAGGTAGAAAAGAAGAAAATAAGACAATGGGTTCTCGCAATTACAAAATACGCTGAGAGACTTTTAAACGATGTTGATGACCTTGATTGGCCAGAGGGTATTAAAGATATGCAACGAAACTGGATAGGTAAATCTCAGGGATGTGAGTTTGAACTCAAAAAATCAGATGATGACACGAAATCTATCAGAGTGTACACTACGAGAGTAGACACTGTTTTTGGTATGACTTACGCAGTAATTGCTCCAGATCATCCAGATGTTGCAGACTTTATTGCTGAGAGTGAAAAACAGGCATGTGAAGCATATATTTCAAAAGCTGGAAAACAATCTGACCAAGATAGAACTGCAGATGACAAAGAAAAAACCGGAGTTTTTACCGGGAGTTATGTCATCAATCCATACAACGGGGAACAAGTTCCTCTCTGGATAGCTGACTATGTCCTTGGTTCTTACGGTACAGGAGCTGTTATGGCTGTCCCTGCCCACGACGAGCGAGACTTTGAATTTGCAAAAAAGTATGATTTAAAAGTGAAGCAGAGTATAGCAAAAAATAACATTCATACTTGAGTTTCTGCTGAAAGAGAGTGAGTTGAAACTCTAAATAGACAAGTGATTGATGTGATTTTAGAAAATGATGCAGGAGAAATATTTGTTATTGAAGAAAATGAGCCGAAAGATTACCATTTCATTTGATGAGGTATAGAGGAATGAGATTCTGAACTAGAGACTGTATTAAAAGAGGTGGTAGAAGAATCATGATATGATGATATAGAAATTATTTGAGATATTGAGTGAACATATTTCTATTCTCAAGGCTTCAGACATACAAAACAAAAAAATCAGAGAACGTGGTGAAGATTTTTTTACGCTAAGTTAAAAAGTGATTCAAGAATTCAATCTGAAATAGATGAATGACATCATTCAGGAGTCTGGGTTGAAAAAGAGGAGGTATCTAATTTAATTACTTGGCAAGCGCATTTAAGTGCTTGGAGTGTATTTCAAGAATGACAAAGAGCCACAACAGAATATGGAAAACTTGTTAACTCAGGAGAATTTAACGGACTTACTTCACAGGAGGCAAAAGAGAAGTTTACAGATTTAGCAGAAGAAAAATGATTTGGTCACAAGACAACGAATTATAAGCTCAGAGATTGGCTCTTTAGTAGACAAAGATACTGGGGAGAACCAATACCACTCATACATTTAGACGCAGCAGATATAGCGCAACTCCCTACGAGTCCAAGCGATGATGCCTGGGTTCGAGATGGTGATATGCTGATGATTGGGGAGAAAGAATTTTCTAAAATCTATGACGGTATTTATGGGAAGATAGTATGTGATTACGAGCTACCACTGAAACTTCCAGAAGTAGATGCCTACGAGCCAGCTTGAGACGGAACTTCACCACTTACAAAAGTGGACGAGTTTGTAAACGTGCAGCTTGCTGTCAATCTAGCATGAAAGAGAGAAACAAACACGATGCCACAGTGGGGTGGGTCATGTTGGTACTATCTCAGATTTATGGATAATAACAATTCTGACTCACTGGTATGAAGTGAAGTGGAAAAATATTGGTGACAGGTTGATAGCTATGTTGGTGGTGCAGAACACGCAGTGCTTCACCTACTGTATGCACGTTTCTGGCATAAATTCCTCTATGACATTGGAGTAGTTTCTACTTCAGAACCATTTTATAGACTCAGAAATCAAGGGATGATTCTTGGTATGAGTTATAGAAACTCAGCAGGCAGACTCATTGCGAATGATATGATGGAAGAAAAAGATGGGAAATACTTTGATATAGAAACGGGTGAAGAGCTGGAAAAAATTCCAGCAAAGATGTCTAAATCACTGAAAAACGTTATAAATCCAGATGATATAGTAGAGCAGTACGGAGCTGATACGCTCAGAATGTACGAGATGTATATGGCTGATTTCAAGGATGCAGCACCGTGGGATACGAGTAGTATTGTTGGGGTGAAGAGATTTCTAGATAAGTTCTACGCAATGATGAGCTGAGAAAATCCGAGACCAGCAAAATCTGATGAGCAGGCAATGAAGACACTTCACAAAACGATTAAAAAAATACAGGAAGATATAGAAAACTACAAGTTTAATACAGCAATTGCTCAAATGATGATTCTTCTCAATACTGGAGAACCAGTTGATGAACAGAAAAATATTGAGTGGAAACGAACATTTATTCAGCTGCTTCATCCATTTGCTCCACATATGGCAGAAGAGTGCTGGGAAATGGTGAATGAAGCTACCCTCTCCTCCAAGGGAGAAGAGATTCAGAGGTGAGGGAGTTGAGAGACTTATGACAAAGTATATTTTGCTACAGGAAATGCTGCAAAATTAGAGAGGGCTCAAAAAATATTTACTAGACTAAATCCAGATGCAATTATAGAAAAATATTCAGATATTATAGATGTAGAAGAAACAGGGAAAACTTCACTTGAATGTGTGCTTCAAAAGATTGAAGTCTATAAATGAAAAGATATTGATGCTCCAATTGTAGCAACAGATACATCTATTCACTTTGGAGATGCAGATTTTGATTTTGAACCTACAAAGGTCAAAAGAACAGCACTTGAACTTGCAGGAAAAAAAGAATCAGAGTGTACTCAGGAAGAAATAGCTGAACTCATGATAACATACTACCAGGAAAAAGCATCCCAGGCTGGAGGAAAATTAGATTATCATTATATAGATTCATGGGCTATTCTCTATCCAAATGGAGAAGTGAAAACTCTTGAATATAGACGAGAATATACTCTTACAGATATTAAAAAAGGTGAATTAAATCCATATTTCCCAATGAATAGTCTTTACGTGTCTAAATATACAGGAAAAAGACATCATGAAGCAACTGAAGAAGATTATTTTGTAGAGTTTGGATGACAATTAGAAGCATTTGCAGAGCTTTTTGGATATCAAGGAAATTCTATATTCTTTACATCTTGGCCAGAATATGATGACACTATGACGGTAGACAATGAGATTACTATCTGAGTACAAGTACTTGGAAAACTCAGAGGAGAAATTACTATAGCAGTAGGAGAGGATAAAGACTCAGTGCTAGAAAAAGCAAAAGCTAATGAATCAGTTGCTAAATGGCTCGAAGGGAAAACACTTGTAAAAGAAATTTACGTTCCAGGGAAGATTGTGAATTTAGTGGTTAAGTAGACTATGAAAAAAATATACCTAATACCTTGATATAAGCATGATATAAAGACTCCATGATATATGGAGCTTATCAAAAAACTAGAGAATCTATGATATGAGGTATGTTTTGTTGAAATTTCATGGAAGTTTAGGGTAATGTCTGACTATATTCAGCAGGCTGAATTACAGATACAAGAAAGTGAAAATACTGAAATCTTAGGATTTTCATTTGGTGCTATGATAGCTTTAAAACTTTCCGAAAAACATGTGCTTCACAGAGTATTTCTTTGTTCTCTTTCACCATATTTTTCCGAAGATTTACATCTATTTCCTAAGTATTATAAACTGAGACTTGGAGTACGGAGATGGAATGATTTTCGAGATAATTATCACGAGTCAGATATACAGAATAGAAAGAGTAATACACTTGTCTCAATATATGGACTTGATGAACCTGAAAGGTTGCAGCAGAGAGCAGAAAAAATGATTAAGAATTTAAAAATAAATCATAATGCTAGAGTGTTATGAGTATGACATGATATTGCTCATAAAAAATACTTAGAAGCTATTATTTGATTAATATAGAATTATGCTTTTCTGACTCACTCTACCATTTCTCGCTTCACAGATACTTGCTTGAATTGCAATTGTAGCTGATGTATTTTCGTTTCAATTTAAAGATCGAAAGAAGATCATCATATTCTTTATGGTAGCTGCGAGCTGTATTTGATTACATTACTTACTTCTGGAGAGATATGCAGCAGCTGTTATAATAGCAGTGTGAATAATAAGATTTTTTGTCTCATATCATAAAACTAACACATATCTCATATACTTATTTACAATTATTTTTGCTTGAGTTACATATCTTTTTTATAAAGATATTTATGATTTAATTATTTTTATTTGAATAACCTTCGTAACTTTTTGAGTATTTCAGAAAGACGATAAATCATTAAGGAAATTTATGATGTGTGGGACAAGTTGTATAATCTTATATAACTTTCTTATATTTTCACCAGTGTGAGTATTACTTGAAAGTATCTTTTTAGGGAGTAACTTAGTTTGATATTATAGACATTATATCAACAAAAAAACAGCGAATTAATCGCTGTTTTTTTTATGTTTCTTCTTTTTTTGCTTTGTTTCACAGTAGGGACACACTTTCCAACTTTCTCTTATTATCTTATGACACTCGTGACAGGTATCTTTGAGTGAAGTTTTACATTTTGGACATATGATGAAATCATTTTGTATTTCCTCTTCACATTTCGGGCAAGAGAGCTCAGTATTTTCCTGCTCATCTACATCACTTTCGATTCTTTCTTGGACTATTTCAGCGAGTATTTCTAAATTTCATTCTATCTCAGTGCTACACTTTTCATATATACTTTTTCTTGGCCTAATAAGCAGATATATAAATACTCACAGTGGAGTGAGAAATATCATTATGAGAATACAAAAGACCTGAAAAAACCTACTATTACTTCGAAAACTAATATCTCTGGCAACCCAGATAATCAGTCCAATCCAAACCACAAAAAAATATATAACGCAGAACTTTATCATTGATTCAAGCGTTACTGTATTCCAAAAAGGAGATATTATTGTATTTACGGTTTGAGGATTTTGCATATTATCTTAGGTTGTCATGTTTCCAAATTTCAATGAGTTTATGGTTTCCTGATATGAGTACTGGAGGAACATCATGTCACTCAAAGCTAGCAGGACGAGTATATACGGGATACTCTTTTTGTCTACCGAGTTTTTCTGTAAAACTTTCTTCCTCATGAGAGATAGAGCTTCCTAAGACTCATGGTTTGAGTCTCAAAAGTGAATCTATAAGTACTTGGGATGCTATTTCTCAACCAGTAAGTACATAGTCTCAAATAGAGATTTCATAGTCGACATACATTTCTATAATTCTCTGATCAATTCACTCATAGTGTCCACATATGATAATGAACTCATCTAATCAACGACTCAGAGATTCGCAAAGCTCTTGATGGAGTTTTTGTCCAGTCGGTGACATATATATGACTGGTATTTTTCCTGTAGTCTCAAAAATAGAGTTGATAGCTCGAGAAAGAGGAATCGGAGAGAGGACTTGTCCATGCATTCAAAATGCTTTATCATCAACGTGTCCGGAAGTATCTTTTGCAAACTCATTGAGCTTATACAGCTCTACCTGCAAAAGTCATTTTTCTCTCGCTTTTCAAATAATACTGGTTTCTAAAAAACTCGTAAATGCTCAGGGAAATATAGTTATGATATGAACCTTCATTTAGTGTTTAATGATTTCTAAAACCTCTTTTAAAACCTGCTCAGGTGACTGACTTGCATCTATGATATAGTCACAGTATTTTTCTGCTTGTTGTCTCTCCAAACTCGCACTTTCAAGTCGATTTTTGATATCATTTTCACATCCTTCTGGATGACGTTCTAGGTACCTACGAGTCATTTCCTGATTTGAAACATTAAGAAAAAATGAAGTATAATGCTGTTTGAATTCTGGATGATTTTCACTCAGCTGCTTGAGGCCTTTTGTGTCTATTTCTTTGAGCATGATTCGACCATTTTTGAGACCAGTATCTACGTCAGATTTCTTGGTTCCATAATAGGCAACTTTATGATTTATTTCATACTCTAAAAATTCGTTATTTTCAATACCAGATTCAAACTCCTGTTTTGATATAAACCAGTATTGATCTCCATTTTCTTCACCAGGTCGCATTTCTCGTGTCACATATGATTTGAGAAAATCCAGGTTTCAAATTTCCTGATTTTGTAAATTTGTTCGGATGGTTCATTTTCCACTTCCTGAAACTCCCATGATAAAATAAAGATGTCCTTGCATAAAAATTCTCTAGATATTAATTATATGAGAGTATAGGGAAAAAAGACTATAAGAAAAGCAAAATATTATACCGGTTTGAGCTAATTATATTTTTGACTCCCAAAGTTCATTCATCCACTGGCCTTGATAGGTTTTCATAATACTAAACACGGATCATAAATAAGTCATCAGTTACAGCTTGTTTCATTTCACCAGTTTATAGTCTCTGAGTCTGTTGTGCTAGATAGATTTGGAGTTCAAAAATTTCACTGTGAACCCATATTGTCTTTATCATTTGCCTTATTATATGATAACAGATCTGTATGTGTTTGAGATTCAGATTCTTTTTGATTGAGCTGCTCTATAAATTCTTGATTACTGGTAGTATTTTGAGCTAAGAAATCTTCTGTTTGAAATTCTACACTATAGGTACGAGTGTATTTTGTTAAAGCACCCGAAAGATACTGAGAATATTTAGTATTTAACTCAGAATCATCTTGCGTGCCTCAAAAAATGTATACTCATAGAAGTATGAGCATGAAAAGTCACAGGAATATAGAAATTGATTTTAACATGCAAGTATTATACTGTTCAAATGTAAATTATACGTATGAATATTGAAAGTCAAAAAAATATTTTGACATATAGATTTTTTTCTATACTATCTCGGTCCATCACTGATTGATGGCTTAAGTGAGTTAGGGAGGTGTGTTAAGCCCCCACCCAGTCGCATGTCCCTAACTTGCTTAAGTAAAAATTGAATTTCGTTGATTGCACATGGATTTCTTTCCATTGTTCGCTGAACCGAATGTCTCATATCTATTGGGAGGTATGATATGAGGCTTCACCAGGTGCTCTGCCAAGCACTTGGTCGAAACATCCGATGTGTGATTGCCATCACTCACGATACTGGACTTCTCAACAAAAGTCCAATTCACACATCTCTCCAAGAAAGATAGCTGTTGTTATACTTTTTTGGATGAATACTAAAATCCCCAGCCTGTAGGTTGGGGATTTTTACATTTATATTTTTCATATTCAATAGAAATTGACTTTCTTTATTAAATATTAATAATCTTTTCCGACGTTTTTTCGAAATATAGAGAGGTAATATCGAAATGTCTGAAAATCAAAATAAAACAGAGTCTAGCTTTTTGTCTATGGAAGGGATAGTTCTCGGAGCTTTATGTGGACTGGGAATGGTGATATGGGGAGCTGAGGCATACCTGGCTCATGAGCCAATTCTTAAGTCGGCTGTTGCTCAGACATTGGGGGTGGCAATTTACCTAACCATGCTTGTGAGTTATTGTGGTCTGAAGATTCCGGTCTTTTTTCCTCAGTCAGCCAGATGGTCAACCTTTTGCTTGATTGTCTTCGCGGGGCATATATCGTTGCTCTTTGATAGTTTTGCAGTAGTGTTACTTTTGGCAACAGGAGTTATCTTTATCGACTTGGGAGATGGAAGTCGATTTAATCAGTTCGTTGTCAAAGCTGTGGCAGCGTTCAACGCTCTGACAGTTGGGGGAGGCTTTTATTTGGGTGAACTCTGGGGACTTCCTTGGTTTATTACAAATGGCCAGTCTAATCTTGTTGCAGGACTTCCGTTCTTGCTTGCTGCAACACCGGTCTGTCTGATTACTGCCTATATGGCTGCAAAATGGGTGCCAGTGAAGATGGAAGCAACGGACTTTGATTCGTCTCAAAAGTTGGCTATGAGTGAGTTTGTGATAGGACTAATGATTATTATCTTTAGTCATGAAGCCGTCTTTGCTATAGGTGTATTGCTTGTGTATACCTCTATTCGTGGCCGCACGATAGAACTTGTGGATAAAACACTTCATGAACTTAAAGATGGAGCAGCTGTAGCGCTTGGGCTTATTTTCTTGGCTCTTATCTTGACCCTACAGGGATCGGCTGTTTATATCCAACCTTATCTGGAGGGGCCGATGATGTTTTTAGGTGCAATGGTATCTTCACCGTTTGCCGGAGCAATGGCTCCAGCAGTTGACTCACTTGACGGTTTCTATTGGGGGCTTATTTTTTTAGCTCTTGGTGCACCAATGTTCGTCTTTTCATCGTTGGTTGCTATCATGGTTTTCAAGGGACGACTTGACTACAATGATCTCCCAAGTTGGGCACAGTCAACTTTTGGCTGGATTCCCGGATTCAAGTCTCGCGGACATACTCAAGAGGCTGTCCTATATACGCTTCTCATGATTCCATTGGTATTGATGCTTGCATGTAGCTCCTGGATTATGATGGAGTCTGGTGCCATTGTTCACTTTGCAGAGATGCTTGGTGTAACTATGGATATCGTATCTTACAGTCACTAATTTCTCCCGGCACAATAAAAGTGCTCGTTTGAAACTTGAAAATTTTAAAGCTCCGGCCTGTAGGTCGGGGCTTTTGTTTATTTTAAATAATATAATAATAAAAAAGTTCCCTTTTCATACAACCCAAAGGTCGCATGAGAAGGGAACAAGTGATGAGCTTACCGAGTGCAGGGACAATCTCGGAGCTCTCTACTGAGCAAAAACACGAGGCCACGAGGTTAGACCTATCTATCTTGGCTGAGATAGGGTAAATGCTCTAGTTAGATATTTATAATTATATTTAAATTAAAGTCAAAATATTTAAATCAAAATAAAAACAGCCTGAGGCTGTTTTATTTTTTTTAATTTAGGAGTTTATTTAATTCATCCTCCATACTAGTTGAATTTTTTAAAAAATTATTGAGATTAAAATCTTCATAGGAGATAACTCGGTTATTATGTATTTTTTCAAATATTGCCCAAAAGATAAAATATATATCATGTATAAGAGTTTCAATATTTTTTTGAGTTAGGTTTAAATCATAAATGCCATTGTTTTCATCATAATGAGCAATTATCTTATCCCTTAAATTTTTGAAATTTTGGCTTTTCCATATATTTTGATTCTTTTTAATAATATCTAATATAGTTTTTAATTCATTTGGGTTAAATTTTTTTGTATCAAATAATATTTTATTTAGTTTATTTAAATAATTATTATCTTCATCAATTATCCTATGTAAACTTAATATACATGTTGAAAGACATGAAATTTTAATTACTCCCCAGAAATGTCTATTTTCTAATAGATTTTGGTTAATTCAATCAATTTGAGATTCATTAATAAAACAGTATTTTATTATTTCATAATTTTTAAATGCGAGTGATATTTCTCTATGCAAGAAGTTTAAGTAATCATCAATAGTGTTCATCTAACTTTCCTTTAAGTTTTAATTTCAAAAAAGACCCTTGCGGGTCTTTTTGACTATTTTTCTACTTCACCATCTTGAACATCATCTTCACCATCAGCTTTTTGAGATTCTGCTGCTCCATCTTGAGGAGCTTCAGACGCGTCAGCTTGAGAGTAGATTTTTTGTCCTACTTGCATAAGTGCGTCTTGAAGTGCTTTACTTGGAGCTTCAAAATCTTCTTTCGTTGCGTCTGATTTTGCAAGAACTTCTTTAACATCTTTAATCTTATCTTCGAGGAGTGTTTTATCTTCTTCACTTACTTTATCAGCATTATCAGCCATGAGCTTTTCAGCTTGAGCTACTGCCGAGTCAGCACCGTTTCGAGCATCTACCATGTCTTTTTTCGCTTTATCTTCTTCTTTTTTTGCTTCTGCTTCTTTTACGAGTTTATCAACTTCTGCTTCGTCCATACCAGTTGATCCTTGGATAGTAATTTTTTGTTCTTTCCCAGTTCCTTTATCTTTTGCTGTTACGTGGAGAACCCCGTTTGCATCGATATCAAACGATACTTCGATTTGTGGTACTCCTCTTGGAGCTGGAGCAATACCGTCAAGCATAAATCTACCGAGAGATTTATTGTCTGCAGCCATTTCTCGTTCTCCTTGGAGTACATGGATTTCAACACTAGGTTGGTTATCAACAGCCGTTGAGAATGTTTCTGATTTGTTCGCTGGAATCGTTGTATTTCTTGCGATCATAGGAGTTCGTACTCCACCCATAGTTTCTATACCGAGCGTGAGAGGAGTAACGTCGAGGAGAAGTACATCTGTAACGTCTCCACCGATGATACCTGCCTGGATAGCAGCACCCATCGCTACTGATTCATCTGGGTTGATACCTGTATTAGGTTTACGACCAAAGAATGCTTCAACTTTTTGCATAACAAGTGGTACTCTTGTAGAACCACCAACCATAAGTACCTGATTGAGATCAGATGCTTTGAGACCAGCGTCTTTCAGTACTTCTTTACAAGGTTTTAAACTTCTTTCCACAAGGTCTGAAATGAGTTCTTCAAACTTTGTTCGAGTCAGTGTCATCATGAGGTTTTTAGGTCCTGATGAGTCAACCGTGATATATGGTAGATTGATATCATAATCTTGAGTAGTAGAGAGTTCTTTTTTCGCTTTTTCAGCTTCATCACGTACTCTTTGGAGTGCCATTGGGTCATTAGCGAGGTCTATTGCTTGATCCTTTTTAAATTCATCAATAATCCACTCTGTAATTATTTTATCAAAGTCATCACCACCAAGGTGCGTATCACCGTTTGTAGAGAGTACTTCAAATGTTCCTTCGTCAGAAAGCTCTAGGATAGAAATATCAAATGTACCACCACCAAAGTCGTATACTGCAATTTTTTCATTTTTTCCTTTTCCAGCTCCGTACGCGAGGGCAGCAGCTGTAGGTTCGTTTACGATTCTTTTTACTTCAAGACCAGCGATTTTACCAGCGTTGATAGTAGCTTGTCTTTGATCATCATTAAAGTAAGCAGGAACGGTAATAACAGCCTCAGTTACAGTAGAACCAAGAAATTTTTCAGCATCTTCTTTGAGCTTCATAAGTACATGCGCTCCAATTTCTTCTGGTCTCACTTCTTTTCCGTCAAATTTGATAAGAGCTGCTCCATCTTTTCCTTTTACTACTTCATATGGAACGTTTTTTATTTCATCAGCTACTTCATCATATTTTCTACCAATGAATCTTTTTGCAGAAAATATTGTTCCTGCAGGGTTAGTGATAGCCTGTCTTTTTGCTGGAGTCCCCACAATAATACTTCCATCTTTGTTTGCTACGATACTTGGAGTTGTTCTATTTCCTTCAGCATTTGGGATGATTTTTGCTTCACCACCTTCCATAAAGGCAACAGCTGAATTAGTCGTACCAAGATCGATACCAATAATTTTTCACATAGTATATAAATTTAAGTTTTAATATTTTTAAGCATTCCTCATCTGGCAGTCTTTAGATATATCAAAAGAAGTTCTGAGGAATTATGAGTATTTTATTAAAAAAATAATCCTCGTCAAAACTTTTTTAGCACTTTTTAACTTTGAGTGCCAATTTATAAAAGTATTTATCTATTTACTGGGTAAAAAACACATATTTGCAGTGTAAAAAAAGATATGATAATATAGTAGTATATTATTTATCCCATACTCATATGTCCTGAGAAGCAGAAAATATTTCAGCTGATAACGTCATTAAACTAAGAGATCACTTTGAGTGAGCTGATGAGGTAGCTTTAGAAGTAGTAGAAGAAAGCTCAAAGGTTCGTTATTGAATTATGTGATGGTTAGATGAACAGTTTATGTCACCAGATCAACTTTGGAATCATGTAAACACAAAAAGATTGGAAATAGCGAATATAAATATACCTCCAGTAGTAGAGAACAAAAATGTTATCCCACTTCATGCATCAGTCAATACAAATAAAAAAGCAGCTTAAGCTGCTTTTTCTGTGTTTCAACCGATAAGTACATTATGAATGTTTTTTCGAACGAGTGTAAAGATAGTTATATCAAATTTTTTTTGTTGTTTCATAGTACAGTATTAAGAAATATTGCTCGCAGAAGTATAGAAAAATTTTGTAAGAAAATAGTATATATTTAAGCAGCTATTTGCTCTGTTTGTTTATCTAAAGCTTTTTGAACTGATGCTTTTACTTTCTGCCAAGAATCTTTGAGTAAATCTTTTCATTTTACTTCTACATGCATGGTTTCACCAATTCAATTTGGGTATGACTCATGAGTTCAATATACAAAATTATCTAATATTCCGTTTACAACGAGTGCAGTTATAGGGTATTCTTTAGAATCATCTTGCATTAGTTCTTGATATATTTCTCGAGCTATTTCACTATTATATGCTGTCATAGTAATAAAATTAGGTTTAAAATTTTTCTCAAAAAAAAGAACTCCGAAATGGAATTCTTATTTAACGAATGCTACAACTTTTTTGAATACTTCAGGGTGGCTAATAGCCATATTTGAAAGTACTTTTCTGTTGAGTGTTACTTTTTTCTTGTATAGAAGATTAATAAACTTAGAATACGTAGATCCTTCAGCTCTTACAGCGTTATTAATACGTACTGTCCAAAGTCTTCTGAAATTTCTTTTCTTTAGTCTTCTCCCGATATAAGCATTTGTACCAGCTTTCATCCAAGCATTTTTAGCTCTTGAGAATACTCGAGAGTTTAGTTGTCTGAAACCTTTTGTTGCCTTAAGGATTTTTTTATGACGTTTTTTTGTCATAAGTGCTCTTTTTACTCTTACCATAGTAGGGTAGTGTTATAGTTGTAATAAATTATCCTCTTAGTGAGTGAGGGATTTGTCTTTTGATTTTCTTCACTTCAGCATCTGCAACAATAAGTCCGTATTTATTTCGTCCTTTTGCTTTGCTAGACTTGTTTGAAAGTAAATGTCTTTTACAAGCTTTTCCGAGTTTGATTTTCCCAGTACCTGTTACTTTGAGTCTTTTTTTAACTCCACTTCTTGTTTTTAACATAGGTGTATAATTAGAATTATTTTTTTACTTTGAGTAATACATTGAAAGTATTTCCTGACCGTTTTACTGGTGCGTGAGGAGTATACCACTC
This sequence comes from Candidatus Altimarinota bacterium, assembly GCA_020629795.1. Classification (GTDB taxonomy): domain Bacteria; phylum Patescibacteriota; class Gracilibacteria; order BD1-5; family UBA6164; genus JAACSU01. The sequence goes on along the minus strand of JAHDCR010000001.1, from coordinate 116,083 downwards.
TGCAATATCCGTTATAAATGCGTCTATTTTTTTTGCTGCCAGTTCACCGTAATGATTTTCTCTTCATCTGAGCATCAGACTCACTTTAAGTGGATGTCCGTCTGCTGCAAACTTTGCAACTTGTTTTTTCTTAACCTCAATGTCGTGTTCTCCAATCTTATAGGTGATACGAATCGTTTTCATATCAGGAGTTTTTCACTTTTGCTGTTGTTTCTGTTGTTGTTTCTTTTGTCTGTAGAGATATTTCCCGTAATCGAGAATCTTTACCATAGTTATACCATCTTTATGACTCATTTCCATGAGATCAAGCTCTTCTTCTCTTGCTCTTGTAAGAGCCTCAGAAAGAGACATTTCTCAGAGGTTTCCCTCCTCGTCGTGTATAACCTGTACTCTATCAGCACGTATGTCTCAGTTTAGTCGTTTTCTTTTCTCTTTCATTCAGATAGGTAGAAATTAAGCTTGTTCTAGGTTTTTCATCATTCTTACGAATTTTGATTTTTTTCTAGAACCGTTGTTAGGATGGATTATATTCTTTTTTACAAGTTTATCAATAACAGATTGTAAACCTGATTTTGATGTAGATCCACCTTCTGTTTGGTTCACGTAAAGTGCTTTTGCAGCTTTAAGGTCTCCAGCTTTGATTGCTTTTTCAAAAGCAACTCTTGACTCAGTATACATTTTTTTGAAGTGAGTGTTTCTCGCATTCTTTGTTTTGTTTTGTCTGAGTGCTTTCTTTGCAGATGCTATGATAGGCATGCTTGAGTAAATTAATATGTATAAATTAGTGTGGTTTGGGGCCATAGATTCCGCAGAACCTATTACTAAGCCTCGGGATTATATAAAAAACTAGAGTTTAGTCAAAAGAATTTTGGCATTATTTATAAGATACACTAAACATATTAAGTTTATATTCCTTCTGATCGATATAAAGGTATGGAATAAATGTAGCTCAAGTTATTCAGTAAGAAGAATCTTCCCAAATTCCTCAGGAAAAGTCTACATCAATATTTCAGCTTATTGTGTAGGTTGAAAAAGGCTTTAATGATATGTTTTTGAAGACAACCTCGCTGGCTGCTAATTTACTTGGATATCAAGTATTTCTGGTATTTATTTTACCTGTTTGTATCTTTCTTCAGTCCTCATAGATTATAATATCTCAAAAAAACTGAGTTGTATTATAATTCAATTGAACCTTAAATGACTCAATATTTTTTTCATACATTGCCATGAATTTTCATATTTCAAGATTTTGATGTTTTTTTCAGTTTTCCAGATTTTCCTTGCTCTGGTAAACATAAATTTCTTGAAAATATTTATCATAATCATCATATCTCATTACTTCAATTTCATCTGTATAGTATTGAGTGAGAGATCTGTCAAAGGTATTGAGGCCATATTCTTTACATCATACTTGGATGTTTAATCGAATTGGTCATGTTGAAAATGGAGCAGAAAAATCTCACACAAATTCATATACTGATCATCTTTTAAATTGTATTTTTTTAAATACTCATACGTTATTTAGTACTTCTCACTTCGAAAAAGGCTTACCATCTTCAAATATAATCAGAGGTCCTGAGAAGGTTGATTTATTAGCACCAGGGATTTTGACTGATACATCAATTTCCTTTGTATCCTTGTTAATTAGGAAAGTTCATAAGAGCTTATGATCCACAAGTGATGTATAGTATGATGAAAATGTATATCTCTCACTTGCTCAGCTAAGTTCATTTTCAGAACTATCAATTTTTTTCATCACATAATATAATATATCTTTTGAAAGTTTTTCTCTTTGAGAGTTACCAGGTTTCTTGAGTAGGGTAATGTAATTTTTCCAAGCATTTTTCCGAATAAGCTCTTTTTCACTACTAGAAGCATTACAAATAAATGGATCAATTCGATCTGTTAATTCACTAGTAACTTGCGCATTTGCGTTAGACGTGATTATCAAAATATTCAGTAATATCAATATTCAAATATAGATTATTTTCTTCATATTTTTATTTTAAATTATCTTAAGCTTCCACCTTTTTTCTCAACATTTTTCACAATAGTTTTTATGAGCTCATTTTTAAAGCTATCATCGAGCGTTTTTTCGAGTGACTGCGTTGTGACTTTGAAACTTAGCGAGCGTTTTCCTGGGAGTCTTTCTTCATCCTCATATATGTCAAAAAGCTCTACACTTGTGATTAATGTGTCTGATTTTTCAATAGCAGCAGCAATTGTGCTTCAAGCAGTAGTTAGGTCTACAACAAAATTGATATCAAAGCTATTTGCTTGAAAGCTTGATACCTCGCTAGCTTTTACAAGTCCATAGAGAGCTGGTTCTAGGAGCTGCATATTAAGAGAGTAAAATCATACTCTTCCAGTGAGTGAAAAGTTTTTCAGTGCTTTAGGGTGTATTTCTCATATGTATCCTACTGATTTTCCTCTCACAATGATATCTGCTGTTCGAGTAGAGTGAGCATAACTTGGACTTGTAGAAGTCGCTTTAAATTCATATTTTAAAACTCCGAGTTTCTTGAGTAGGTCTGAAAGTGTAGTTTGTATCTGATAGTATGCACTTTCTCAAGATATATGCTCTACTCACGAGAGTTCGTAGTGCTCTGATACAGTATCTGTGTTTTCTCTGAGAAATACTTTTTCACATTCAAAGAGTTTCATATTTGTAAACTCTCTCTTGTTTTCTTCGAGCGCTTTAAGCAGATTTGGGATAAGTGAACCACGAAGATGCGTGAGTTCTTCACTCAGAGCATTTTTCATAGGGACTAAGCTATTGGTATTACCGAGAGCTTTCGACATAAGTGTATCATCTAGAAATGAGTAAGTATACATCTCAAAGTATCCTGCAGAAACTAGGTAGTTTCGAGACTCTCTCTTTGCTCTGTACAGTGGAGATTGTGATATAGCTCAGAGGTTTATTCTTGGAACCGTAGTTTCAATTTTATCATATCCATCTATTCTTGCTACTTCTTCTGCGATATCTGCTATATTCGTGAGATCTTTTCTCCAAAGGGGAATTTCTAAAACTCCATTTTTTTCTGTGATAAAGAGTCTATCAAGTATATCTAAAACTTCATCCTTACTATAATCTTTTCAGATAAGACGACAAATATGTTCTAGATCAAACTCTATTTCTGCTGCGTATTGCTTTTCTGGATAGACATCAGTAAATGCTTCAAGTTTTGCGTTTGGGATTTGTTTTTGAATCTCTTGCATAATCAGGGAAGTCCCAGTGTCTCTGATCTCTACTACAAGGTCTTTTTCAAATACATTGAGTGCGTCAGTACGAAGTCCGAGACGTTTCCCAGATTGTCTTACAACAGCTTGATCAAACCAAGCTGATTCAATAATAATATTTGTAGTTGTGTCAGATACTGCAGAATCTTTTCCTCAGATAATTCATCAGAGAGCTAGAACTGATACTTCATCCGCTATCACTATATCACTTGGAGTCAGTGTGTACTGTTTATCGTTAAGAGCTGTAAAGGTCTCACCATCCTTGGCATATCTGATATGGATATTTCCAGTAAGTTTATCTGCATCAAAACAGTGAGTTGGTTGTCCGTAGAGATAGAGCGAATAATTTGTGATATCAACCAGAAGACCTTTTGAATCTATATCGTGAGACTTAATCACATCGAGGACATAATCTGGAGAAGGTATATTTTGTACATTACTCACTTTAAGCCCCATATATCTTTTCACTACTTGAGGGATATCGTTTGTAATCCCAAGATCAGGAAGTGTAGAAAAATCAGTTCGAGTCATGCTATATCCGAGTTTTTTTCCTGCTATTGTAGCTATTTCTCTCGCTATACCTATATGAGAAAACAAATCAGGTCTATGATTAATTGCTTTGTTATCTATTTCTAAAATAACATCGTCCTTCCCAAGTACTTCTGCGAGATTTGTCCCTGGTTTTGCCTCTATATGAGAGAGATCTAAAATCTCAGTTTCTGATGCTGCTGGGTATTCATCTTTCAATCCAATTTCTTCTGAAGCGCAGATCATCCCATAACTGTCTACTCCTCTAATAGCTGTTTTTTTCATGACTACCGGTTCTCCTTGACCATGCCAAAGTACACTTGCACCAACTTTAGCAAGCGCAATAGCTTGTCACATTGCCAAATTTGAGCCACCACAAACTATTTGAGTGAGATCCGATTCACCTCCATCAACCATACAAAGTTTGAGCGCATCTGCGTCAGGGTGATTTTCTACGCTTTTAATCACTCCATACACAATATTTTCAAAGCTATCTGATTCACTATGAATATCTTCTACTTCAGCAGTATGCATTATAAGGTCTTGAGCTACTTCCTGTGGAGTTTTAATATCTGGAATATATTTTTTTAATACTTTGTAGGATACTTTCACGGTCAATGATTTTAATTTTTAAAGATTGCTGCTAATGATAAGCAAGGGGAGTATAATTGCAAGACGAAGGGAATTAAAAAACTCTCGCATTGCGAGAGTTTTTTGAGTATCTATGTTATTAAATACTATTTTTGATTACTTCTTCAATTTCAGCAGCCATTTCTGGATTTTCAAGTAGGAAGTTTTTTGCGTTTTCTCTTCCTTGCCCAAGTCGAGTTTCCCCGTAGCTATAGAATGCTCCTGATTTTTTGATAACACCAGTAGTAGCTCCGATATCTACGAGCTCACCTACTTTTGAGATACCAACATTGTACATTACATCAAATTCTGCTTCTCTAAATGGAGGAGCAATTTTGTTTTTAATAACTTTAACTCTGGTTTTATTCCCATTTATTTCTTTATCCATACCAGTTCCTGATTCAATTTTTTCCTTTCTTCTGATATCAAGTCTTTGTGATGCGTAGAACTTGAGAGCATTACCACCTGTCGTTGTTTCAGGTGAACCAAACATAACTCCAATCTTCATACGAATTTGGTTGATAAATATTACGGTACAACCACTTCTGTTAATTGCTCACGTTATCTTTCTGAGTGCTTGACTCATTAGTCTCGCTTGAAGACCCATATGAGAATCACCCATATCACCTTCTATTTCTGCCTTTGGTGTAAGGGCAGCAACAGAATCGACAATGATAAGATCAACAGCTCATGAGTTTACAAGCTTTTCACATATTTCTAATGCTTGTTCACCGTAGTCTGGTTGAGAGATAATGAGCTCTGAAGTATTCACCCCTATTTTTTCTGCGTAACTAGGATCCAGAGCATGCTCCGCATCTATGAATGCGGCTGTTCCTCCTGCTTTTTGAACTTCTGCAATTGCGTGAAGGGTAAGAGTTGTCTTACCTGATGATTCTGGACCGTAGATTTCTACTATACGTCCTTTTGCATATCAACCACCGAGAGCAAGGTCGAGTGAAAGTGATCCTGAAGAACTAGTTGCTACCTTTTTAGCTCTATCTTCATCTCCAAGTTTCATGATAGAACCTGCTCCATATTGTTTCTCGATCATATCGAGCGCATTTTGTAATGCTGCTTTTTTATCCATATGTATGTATATTTATCTATTAAAAATGTTATATCTCAAAACTATGTATATAGTGGATATAAAATGAGTATATAAAATGAGTATATTATTGCAAATCTTTTTTAAAATTTCTTTCGAAAATAGTTTTCTCTGAGTCATGCGTGCGTTCATATTGCTATATTTGTCCCATTGCATGTGTTACAGGTAAATATATACTGTTTTGGTTTTTCTCTTGAAGTTTTTACAAGCTCTTCGCAATCTTTGCAATAAAAAGATATATCTCAGCGTTCTTGCTCAAAATAGTTTCTCTTTTCACCAAATTCTTCAATGTTAACTAAATCTCAAAAATCAGCCATATTAATTTCTATTTAAAATAAACTCATAACTTCCTGTGTGCCTCAGGTAACTGAGAGAACTCATTTTTTTTCTAATTCTAGAAAACACTTTTGGGTTGCTTCCACATCGACCATCGCATCATGAGCTCATACAAAATACTCTCCGAAGAGTTTTTTATGAAGCTCTCCAAGTTTTGGATATTTAAACCTGAGACCATTTCATTGTATCGCGCAGAAATCTACAGTTGTTTTCATAGTACATATAACTTGATCTGGTGCGTAGAGATGAAGTTTTTCTAGCCTACGAAGCTCTACTTTGATCATATCTTCATCATACTCGATATTGTGTCCTATAATTGCATCAGCTTTTCCGAGAAAATCCATAATTTCATCTATAGTATCAGCCATAATTGGAGCATTTTGAACATCTATATCATAGATATGGTGTACCTGTGATGCTCAATAGGGAATTGATATAGGTGGTTTTATGAGTATATTTTTTCTTTCTATTTCAGTATATACTCATTCAGAGAGTTCTCAGAGTATTCCTGCAAATTGTATTATATGTGGTTGAGCTTCTAGGCTTGGATCTTTTTTATTTATAAAACCAGTTGTTTCAGTATCAAATACAAGTATCTTCACGTATAAATTTCTATGTAATAATATGTAGTTAGTGTAGGGAAAATATTCCTAATTACAAGAACCTATAATAAAAAAACACAGAGTTATACTCTGTGTTTTTTGTAGTTTTCATTAAGCTTTTGCAGCATAGAAATTTCTACCTACTCTTTCAATTGCTTTTTTATTTTGAAGATTCATGTAAATAGTTGTCTTTTTTACATTTCTTACTTTAAGAACTTTTTTGATAATTTCTTCTGTAGTCATAGGACCTCCATTTTTTCCAAGTATATCGAGAATAACATCGAGAACAGTTCCTGGTTTGAAACCCCATTCTTTTAATGCATATATTCCTCTTCAGATAAGAATAAATTCTTCGTTTCTAATAAGTTCATTGTGTATAGTGTTTATTTTTACACTTTCACCTAGGTAATCTGAAATCTTATTTGATATGTCGATAAAGTGCATTGGAACTTTATCTTTTTTCATAACATAGATAGCTTTGTCTTTGAGAGTTTTAGGATTGAGAATTTTCCATCTTGTAAGCCCGATAAGTACGTCTTCTCACTTAACAATATCATCAAAAATATCGAGAGAGCTATCAATAAATACATTTTCTAGAGTTCCTACTTCTGACTGAATATTTTCAGCTATTTGTTCGTAGAGCTCATCTCTTTCCATTACATCTTTTTTTCTTTTGAGGATTTTGAGAGCGTCTTTATGCACTGCATCAATTGATTTACGTGAAATATCTGGAAGTGTGAAATAGGTTTGAGTACCGAGTCTTGGTTTAGATTTAATGATTTCAAAATCTGATTGTACTATTACTTCAAGTATGTGAGAGTTTATTTCTTTTGAGAGACTCATGTTTGAAACAATTGCACCAATAAGTTTTTCTCTTGTAAGAACTCAACCGTGATGAGAAATAATTTCTCTAGCCATTTCTTGGATAGCAGAAAGCTCTGTTGCTTTAATGATTCTTCCAACTTTTTTAATTCCTGCATCTTCTATTTGTCGAACTCTTTCTCTTGTTATTGAGGGTTTAAAAGAATTTCAGATATTTTGAAGAGTTTCTTTTTCACCGTTAAGACCGATACGTCTCTCGATTACAATTCTTTCTTTTTCTGAAAGGGATTCGAGGACTCATGAAAACATTTTTTCTATATTTGAACTTGTGAGAGTTGCTTGCATTTGAATTTGTGTAATCATTAAATATTAAGTTAAAATATAATACTCCCAAGGTAAAAGTCAAAGTTTTTTTATACAAAAGTCAAAAACTATGTACTACTCTTTAAAAAGGAAGTTTCATGTTGTCTTTTTGCTCTTTGTTTTGAGGTTCCTGAGGAGATCGACTAGTATCGCTGATGTAGCTTCATTTTATATTCATACGATATTCGGAGCGAATGACAATACCTCATATAAAAATAATAATTGCACCAGTCATACATAATATAATTCATTTTCCGTGAGTTATATTACTTGAAAATAACTGGAGTCATTTTGTGATAAAAAAACTGTGAAATGTAGCAAGAAAAATAACTATAGCTGTAATTATGCTACAACTATAATCTCTCATTTCAATGAGAGAAAAATACTTTAATTTTTGTTTCTTTTTTATAGAACAAATAGCAAAACTAACGAGCGAGAGTCCTAAGAGAATGAAATATCAAATCATTCCTATAACTGGTGAAAAACTATTGAAACTAAAGTTTTCAATATTGTCAGAATCTACAATATTTCAAAATGCTCATCCCCAAGAGATAAATAAAGAAAAAAAACATATAACTATTCAAAACAGAGCTAGTTTTCATCATGTAGATATATGAGATGTCTTGAAAATTATTTTTTCTTTAATTTTTACAACTCTTTTTTGTATAAAACGTAGTGTGTTGGTATTCATTATGAATTATAAGATTTACTATAATATAAAAATCTGATTCAATCGCCTAAAAAACAATATATTTCTTTTACAAGGGCTGCTGTTTTGGCTATACTAAATATTGTTAGTAAAATAATATATGAGAGTGAAAAATACGCAAGGACAAAAACAAATTCACAATGTGTTTTTACAGGCTTTATGTTTACTATGAAGTTTTATGTATAGTATTTGTATTTCATTGTATTACTTCATCTCGGGCAGTAGTGTGAAGAGACAGGCTAAGCCAATGGTGTATGTTGTTTTTGACTTTATGTTTTTGCAGTGGCCAAAATATTTTATGTCTCGTCCAACTGGTTATAAGATTACAAAATACTTTGGGGACTTTTTACACCATATATTCTTAAGAAAATAAAATGAAAACTTCAAATACATGATTTTCTCTTATCGAAATACTGGTATGAATCTTAATTGTTTCAATTATTATGATTGCTGCTTTTCAATCTCTAAGTTCTGTATGAATAGCAAAAGTAAAACTTATTGAACAATCAGAAATAGAGAAGCAAGCATATTTTTCATCTGAAAGATTTTTTGAACTCATCAAAAAATGAGGAACTTTAGATTACGAAGAATATTGGAATAGATATAGTTATGGTACTGGATTTATCGATGGACATTTTTCCAGTATTAGTTGATTTTGAAATCAATGAACTATATATAACTGTATAAGCTGAGTTTGATTATGACAAGAGATGTGAACATGAGGTTGTCTGAATAATTCTCCCGGATATATGAACGATCTCAGCACTAATTTTACAGATACACATCAAAGATTTGGTCAGTACGAGTTACAATTTATTGATAGAAATAGTGATGGAGACGCTGATGGGTGAGATGAAGATGGGGTTAATGGAATTATATGAGATGATGATGATTTATTCTTATGAATTGGTCCGAATGCTTTTTCATGAGATGCAGATCCTAATAAGGTTTGAGAACTATATCTAATAAGCAATGACGGAAAAGAGAGAACCTATTTCAGATGGAATGTGAGTGATGTTTCTGCTTCAAACTTTGCACCGGCAGGAGCGAGTTGTATATGATTAAATACTGATAATCCTACTGGTATAGGATGTAATGGAACCATTGAAATGCTAAAATTAGTTTGAGTAGATTATGGACTAGATCATGTTCTATGAACAGTTGATACAGATGGGAGTCAATGAGATTGACTCATCGACACCTGGTTCATACATCCTGATTATGCCTCATGAGATGACACAATAGTTGCGTGATCAAACTCGAATAACTATTGGCAGCCAATATTCCCATCGAGTATAAATATTAAAGATTTTGAAATATATGCCTATCCGCAAAAAGATTTAAATCTATCATGGAAGGATCCTAATCCCAATATATTAGTTGCTCCTTATTTACAAGTGAAGTACACTATAGAGCCAAGTTTATCTGTAAAAGCAAAAATTAAAGGGACAGCTCCAAGTGTTAAGATTGCAACTACAATAAGTTTATCAAATTTAGATATTAAGTAAGAGTATGAAACACACTACAAATGCAGGATTTTCTATTATTTTAGCTATGGGAATAGTCTTACTTTTAAGTATGATTTGACTCTACCTTATGGAATATATGGTGCCTTTTTCTAGAAGTGTGAAATGAATAGAAAACGCTTCGCAAGCATTTTATGAAAGTTATGCTTGAGTAGAGGAAAGTGTTCTGAAGGTGTATGACGGAGCACTGTGAAGTGATTACAGTAAGTCATTTTGAGATGTTCAAGACTATGAGTATAATTTTACAGGTAGTTGAACTTATATTCCTGCACCGTGACAATGAAATGCTCCAAATGATGCAAATTATTCTAGATTTTCTCAAAGTGAGCCAATCAGTTTAGAAATATGAAATGGTAAATTTGATATTTCAGGGGAGACTATTGATTTATTTTTGCAGGTTCCAAATGGTGTTGATTTTGATAACCCATATAATGATGAAATAATTTTATTACAACTTTCTGGTGATGGATGATCATTGAGTTCAGCTTCTGGGGCATTAATTACAGAGTCAGATGTGAGAGCTGGGGTGATAGATATTTTTAACCAAGTGTGAGTAGATTTAACTTGAAGAGACGAATTATCTCCTTGAATTCCTCTACGTTTTAGGAATTACTTCGAAGAATTATGATGTCAAAATACTACAACCCAGTGTGTTTTGAAAGCTGCAATTATAAGGCCTCTTAAAAGTGATTCAGGAGATGCAATTATTCCATATTTAGAATATAGATTTGAGACTTCAAAATCAGTTCCATATCCAAATCCATTAGTAATATCTAAATGAAAATCTTACCAATTTTCTAAAACACTTGAAGTGTTTATTCCTCAACAAGCTACAAGCTCTGCCTTTGACTTTACCGTACTACAATAAATGAAATCATATTCTATTACATCAAATGATTCTGACCAACGTTTAGATAAGTTTCTTAAAAAGCTTTTACCAAATGCGAGTTTAAGCTACATTTATAAACTCGTGAGAAAGGGAAATATTAAAGTCATAACACTGGAAAATAAAAAGACAAAGCAAGATAAGGATTATAAACTCATAGCTGGAGAGCAGGTTCAAATATTTCTTTCAGATACAGATATAACAGAGCTTCAAAAAACAGAAAAACAGCAAAATATCATTTCTGGGGAACAAAAACTCTTAAAATCTGATATTGCTTTCGAGGATGAAAATCTGCTTATCGTAAATAAAAGTCCATGACTCAATGTTCATCCAGGGGATCATAAATCCGATGAGGTCTCTCTCATAGAACAAGTACATGATTATTACAGTTGAAAGCTTGATAGTCTTACATTTAAACCTTCTCTTATTCATCGTATAGACAGAGATACTTCATGAATCATTATGATTGCAAAGTCAAAGCATGCACTCACAAAACTCTCTGATGATTTTAAAAAACATGACAAGCTTAAAAAAACATATTTTTGTATAGTCTTATGAAAAGTATCTCGAAGATCGGGAACTGTTACAAAAAAATTGCAGCGTATAGAAAACGCAAAGTCTGAAAATAAAGTGCAAGTAAATGAAAAGTGACTCGAAGCCATAACGCACTATAAAGTGCTAGAAGAATACAATATAAAACTCCCACAAGGATCTCAGATTTTAACTGCGATGGAGGTCACTATCGAAACCGGGAGAATGCACCAAATCAGGGTGCATATGGCCACGCTTTGAAACCCGATTCTTTGAGACAAGAGTTATGGAGATAAGCAGCTCAATAGTTATTTTGCAAATCACTACAATATTACCAGACAGATGCTCCACGCGTGGAAAATAGATTTTTTTCACCCAGCAAAAAAGCAAAGAATGAAAGTTACATCAAAACTTAAACGAGATATGGAGCGCTTTATAAATATTTTAAAGAGATAAAATTATGGAAAAATACATAAAAATACCTACATCAGATTGATTTGAAATTAATGGAGTTTTAAATTGGAAAGAGGAATCAAATAAACTTATTATATTTGTTCATGGTCTGACATGAAGTATGAATGAAGCCCACTATTACTGTGCAAAAGAATATTTTATAAAGAAATGATATAATGTATTTCGTTTCAATCTCTACACAGATGGAGAAAAAACTCGTAAACTTAAAAATACTACTATAGCCAATCACTGAGAAGATACAGAAATAGTTTTAGCATATTTTTCCCAAAATTTCCCTGAAATATATCTTGTGTGACACAGTCTTGCTTGACCTAGTATTGTGAAAGTAAAAAACTTTCCGAAAAACCTAGAAAAAATAGTATTTTGGGATCCAGCTTTTGATACTAGTATTAGCGCTTTAAAGTGTAGAGAAGACTGAGATAGGTTGATTCGTTCTTGAAGTGGGAAAGATGTAGAAATATTTTCCTGAATGTATGAAGAATTTTTAGAAAATAAACATTTACAAAATTTATGAAATTTAAAATATTTTAAAAGCAATTTATATATTATTTTTGCAGATTGAGATAAGCATAAATATAACAAACCCCAAACAGATGCTATGTGAATAGAATCTTATGTTATAGAGTGAGCTAATCACTGATTTACACAAGAATGAAAATATGAAGAACTTTTTGATAAAACTTTAGAATTTATAGAGAGATAATATGAAAAATATAGAAATAGCACAAAAGTATTTTGAGTATTCAAATATGAGTGACTTTAATAAGATTACTGAATTATTTTCAGAGACTTCAACATATAGTTCACAAAATACATGATTATATTTATGAGTTGTCTCTATTATTGAGATGCAAAAGAGGTTTCATGGAAGCTATGAGTATTTAAATTGGAATATAATAAACATTAAAGAAGAAAAACCATGAATTGTTAAGATTGATTTTGAATTTAACGGAATAAAAGATTGATGAAAAATAGAATTTTCAGCAATAGAGTATTTGGTTATACTGGATGGAATTATTCAGCATGTTGAGATTAAAAATAAATAGTACCATGAAAATCCTAGCCTTTGAAACATCCTGTGACGATACAAGTATCGCTCTTTTTGAGAACGATGTTCTCGTGAGCATGCATACAGCAAGTCAGATAAAGATACATAATGAAACAGGTGGAGTAGTGCCTGAAGTTGCGAGTCGTGAGCATGCGAACGTGATTTTTGAAGTGCTTGATAAAGTATTGCAAGAAGCTAAAACTGACCTGCAGGAAATAGATTATATCGCAGTTACGACCTTTCCTGGACTGATTCCGTCACTTTTAACAGGAATCACTGTTGCCTCAACACTTTCTCAAACTCTAAAAATCCCTGTACTTGAAATAGATCATATACAGGCCCATATTTTTTCTAATTTTTTAGAGAGAAAAGAATCAGATATAAAATTTCCTCTTGTATGTCTGACGGTTTCGTGATGACATAATGAGGTGTATCATATGCCAGACATGTGGACGCGTGATAAACTCTGACAAACTCAAGATGATGCTGCGGGTGAGGCATTTGATAAAGTAGCAAAGATGATGTGACTATGATATCCGGGATGACCTATCATCTCAAAACTCGCTGATGAATATACTCCCCCTCAATCCCCCTCAAATGAGGGGGAAGCGAACCCTAGTGAGCAGGGGGAGCATATCCTAAGAACTAAACCATTATTTCCAAGAGTATTTTTAGAAAAATCAGAGTTTGGTTTCAGTTTTTCGGGCTTAAAAAGTGCCGTAAAACGAGAAATAGATGTACGTTGAGAACTTACTCTTGATGATCAAAAAGAGCTCTCATTTGAGTTTCAAAATGCTGTAAATGAAGTACTGTGTTATAAGCTCTTGCGAGCAGCCCAGGAAAAAGATGTACAAACGGTATTGCTCGCTGGATGAGTATCTGCGAATGATAATCTTAATGAAAGAATTAAAAAAGAATCACAAAAACAGTGATTCACATATTTTGCTCCTGTAAAAAAACTTTATTGTATGGACAATGCAGCAATGATAGGAATTCTTGCTTACTATAGAATTAAGTACAATCAGTTTGAACATCAAATTGGCTGAGTCAAGGTTGGAAGTTGGTAAAAAAAAAGAAACTATGAATAGTTTCTTTTTTAATCGAGTTTTTCTTTTACTTTGAGAGTATCTTTCATGAAAATATTTCATTTCTCTCTGAGAATATTATGAATAAGTTTATCTCAGTATGAAAGTCGGTTAAAGAAATCTTCTGTGGATATAATTGCGAATTTAATTTTTTTATCAAAGAATATTCCTTGCAGGAAATCTGAAAACTCTTCTCGGTCTATTTCTCAAATCATAAAGATATCAAGAATTGCTTTTCCTTCTTCAAAAAGTTTATTTTTTATACTTTGGTTGACTATAACTACTTCAAGGAGATGTTGGGTTTTAAAATATCATTTTACAGCATCTAGAGGGTCATAACTCTTCAGAAATATATCTTGAAATTCTTTTAAGAGATAAAATTTTGTATTAATATTAAATATTTTTTTTCTCAGCTGAGTTTTTGATTTCAGGATTCATAGGTCCTCCAAGTTATCAAGCTCTCTCTTAATTGAGTTAATTTGCTCATCTAAATCTCTAGCTAAACCTCTCATATGAAAACCTTCATTTTTTCCAGCATAGTAATCAAGAAAAAACTTTTCGAGAAGTTTTGCTCTGGATTTTGATCAGAATATTTTTGAAAGATCCATTTTCATCTTGAAATAGAGCGTTTAGGGTGTATAAAAATAATATACGGCAAAAATAACTATCTGCAAGAAAAAATTAAGATTCTACTTCTTCCTGTATAAATCATTGATCTTTTAAAATATACTCTAAATGTTTATAATTAATTTTTCCGGGTAAAAAATGATAATGGATATGTTCCATACTACGGTTTTTTAAAGATTCTCTCATAAAGGTAAAATATGAATCAGTTCCGTAAAACTCATATATGAATTTTTCTACCTTCGGATAGTCTGCCATGACTGTTCCCGGAATTTCGTGAGCCATAGTATAGTGGGATTTTGGAATTGCCATGAGATGTTTCGGGTTTCATAATACTGGAAATTTATTGTGTAAGACCCTCCAATATTGCGTCTCATGTATTTGATAGCTGAGATCTATAAACTCATCGCAAAACTTACATTTCTCTTTTCATAAATCCTCTGGTTGCGTACTTTCCCATATATCTCTCGCAAAAAGTTTCATTGCTATATCTCTTAAAAATTATTGCGCTACTTCGCTTTTTTTCTATTATAGAGACAAGTTATTATTTGAAAATTTTTTTATGCAATTACAGCAATATTTACAAGAGAGAGGATATTTATACCAATGTTCTAATGATGATATTTTTGAAAAATTAGAACAGGGAACAGAAAAATTTTATGTGGGATTTGATCCTACAGCAGATTCACTTCATATGGGGAACTTTATTGGTTTTATGACAGCAGTTCAGCTCATGCTTGCAGGGAATAAGTATTATGCACTAGTAGGAGGAGCAACGTGAATGGTATGAGATCCTGGATGAAAGGATTCTGAGAGAACATTTCTTGATGAGGAGACTCTTTCAAATAATGTTGCTGCAATCTGAAATCAGTTTAACTCTATTTTAAAACGGCTTTCGGAGAATACTGGTAAAAAGCTAGATTTTGAAATCGTAAATAATCTGGATTTTTATCAGGGAGTTTCGTATCTTGATTTTCTTAGAGAGGTATGAAAATTTCATACGGTTAATCAGATGATGTCTAAAGATACCGTAAAAACTCGTATTGAGGATCCTAGTAAATCGATATCATATACAGAGTTCTCGTATATGCTCTTGCAAGGCTTTGATTACTACTATCTTCATAAAAATATGGGAGTAAATCTCCAAATGGGAGGTCAAGATCAATGGGGGAATCTCGTTACAGGAATAGAGCTTATTCGAAAAAAAACAGAGGATGAAACCTATTGTTTTACTTGGCCACTCATCACAGATGCAAGTGGAAAAAAATTCTGAAAATCAGAGGGAAATGCTCTTTTCTTAGATAGAAATAAGACAACACCTTATGCTATTTTTCAATATTTTATGAACAGTGAAGATGCAGATATTGAAAGATATCTTAAGCTTCTCACTCTCTTAGAATTAGAAGAAATAGCAGATATAATTAAAGAACATAATGAGTCACCAGAAAAGAGAATAGGTCAGAAACGATTAGCTTTTGAAGTTGTGAATATCATTCACGGAGAGCAAGATGCGAAATTTTCTGCAAATGTTACAGAATTCTTGTTTGGTAGTGAAGATAAACTAGAGCTCCTAAAGTCACTTAGTGATAGTGAGTTTGATATGTTTTTTACAGAAATTTGATGAATGCAGTATGCAGGTCAAAACTTATTTGGATTATTTATTGATACAGATTTAGAAAAATCTGGTTCATCAGCAAGACAAACACTCCTTTGAGGAGGAATGTTTATAAATGAAGTAAAAATCGAAGATGGGCATTATGATTTTTCTGGTGATTTCATTGATGATAGATTTCTGCTTATACGTAAGGGAAAGAAAAACTATAGAATTATAAAAAAATAATAATTTTAAAAGCTCTCAGGATACTGAGAGCTTTTAAAATTTATTCTTCGTAGATTTCTATTTCAACTACATCTTCTTTAATATTACTGTTGGCAAAGTCAGCTTGAAGTTTGACGGTGTAGGTACCAGCTTTTTTAAAGCTATGAGTTGGATTTGCAGCAGTTGAAATATTTCCATCTCCAAAATCCCAGAAATACTCTACTATTTGACCGGCACTTTCAGCAGATGAAAAATCTATTCATTGTCCAATAGGAGCTCTTTTCAGACTCGGACTGATACTAATCTCTTGAGCAGGTGGGAGGAGTATAAGATCTTTCTCCATAGAGTATCTTTTTCAGCTTTCTCCAACGACCGTGAGTTTAATAGTATAATCTCAAGCCTCTCTATATCTATGTCATGGATTGATGGCATCTCTTTCTTCTACTACACCATTTCCATAGTCATAAATAAATTTAATAATATCATCGTTTTTAATAAAACTTTTCGATGCATCAAATCTTACTACCACAGGAGCATAGTTTGATGCATACTCTAATTGTAAGTCTAGTATAGCTTCTTTTTTGACTCATAAAACACTGATAAATTCCTTTAATGTAATTTGATCCTCAGTATTTTTAATATGTTGAAAAGTATATTCAACCACGAGATTATGAGTTCATTCTGTTGGTATATCCCATGAATATGTTTTTTCATTTCCATCTATATTTCCATCATTTTTAGCATCCCAAGTCACGCTTTTGAGTGAGTAGAGTCTATTTACTGGTTTTACATACTTTGTATCGAGCTTTAGCTCAATTGGTATACCGATGTCATCTATAAAGTATTCATTTGTTTTATCATCATAAATAATACCTTCTAACTCATCTCATTGCATATCTGTAATAAAGAGTCATGCTATGAGTTCAACTTTTTTCTGGATAGTTATAGTCTTTGTTATTGTTTCTGATTTTCCAGTCGAATCAGTCAGTTTCACTGAAACTTCTTGCTCTCAGTAGTTTTTAAATACATGTTTTATAATAGGGGAAGTTTCACTTTCTCAAATCTCAGCCTGACTAGAATAGGTTTTATTTTCTATGGTCCATTCAAAACTATCAATAAAACCATTTGCGAATCATGTACTAGGATCTGCAACGCTAAAATTAAAACTAAGTTCATTCTCGAGAGATTGCGTAAATTGTATCTCTCCAGATATTTCTGATGCTTTATCTGCAGCTATAACAAATACCTTATTTATAGTTTCATCTACTGTTGATCCGTTTATAATGGAAACTCATACAAATACATCACTTTCGAATAATCTCCTTGGGAAAAATGTATATCATTCAGCTCCATCCTCATGAGTCCACTCAGGATATGGTACTTCATAGTTTTCTGATGTGGCAGGTGTTTTAAAATACCACTTAATTTTTCAAAGATTTTCTAAATCACTTGCGTCCAGCTCTAATCTCTTTCTCCCATTTGTAGTCGTTTCTTCTGTAATTTCTACAATATGTGATACCGATACAGCAGGGATGTTTGAGATTTCTTGCTCTATTTCTTCACCGTTAATATCAGTTCCAAGAGTAGTAACAAATATTTCATAGTTTCACTTGTCTGAAAATAATTTTGTTATGGTCGGTGTAAATGTTTCAATTTCTTCATTTCAGAAACTCCATATGTACTTATTTATCTCAATTCATTTTTTTGCTTGGCTATTTTGATAGTTTTCTAAGTCAAACTTAAGTGTTACTGGTCAAACAAGGTCTTGGGTTTGAGTTAAGATAGCTTGACCTTCTTGAAAATCTTCACTAATAAGGAGATCATTATCGAAAATTTTAAGGTTTCCGTATATTTTTTCTTGCCAGTTTGGAAGAGCTTTAATTTTTTGATCAATAGCCATCCATGAAATACCAATTGCAAAAGTTATAATAAGTAAGAAGGTAGAGAGAAGTCAGTATGTTACCTTTTTTCTTTTAAGCGTTTTTTTTGTAATAAAAAACTTAAACAGTGCAAACGAGAGAGCTACACTTGTTATAAAAAGTAATATCGAAAATATGATATTTACTACCTTTCGAATAAAAGTATTCACATCATTTATATTGATTCACAAGTCTATAAAAAACTGTACATCTTGGACATCACTCGCGTTCATTACTATGAATGTAATAAAAGCGCTTCATAGTACCAGTGAAACAAAAAGTATTGCTCACAGGAATCCAAATATTGTAGAAAGAGGAGTCTTTTTTACTTGTTTTTTTCATTTTTCAGCTTGTTCTTGTGTAGATTTGAGCCAAATTTTTTCTCCGTTTTCTCCTGAGGCAGTTTTACTTGCTATCTTGAAAGTCTTGCTTCAAATTTTAAGAGTTCCTTTTCATTCTTGGCTACTTACCGTATCTTCTACAGTCAAACCAGTAAGCTGTTTGATTTTAAATAATATGCTCGTATAAACTGGGAATTTCACATAACGAATGTCTTTATCAATATTATCTTGTCGAAATGTGATTTTTACCTGCGTATCTTGAGGCTCTATAAGAACATATTCATATTCTTTTTCTGATACGAGAGTTACAATGTCTTCTAGAGAAGCAATATTTATATCTATTACTTTTTGTGTACTCTCAGGAAT
Organism: Candidatus Altimarinota bacterium; assembly: GCA_020629795.1. Lineage (GTDB taxonomy): Bacteria > Patescibacteriota > Gracilibacteria > BD1-5 > UBA6164 > JAACSU01. The sequence goes on along the minus strand of JAHDCR010000001.1, from coordinate 97,129 downwards.
CTTTGCTTCTGTTTTGATTTCCTTTTCCGATAGTTGCTTTTCTTCTAATGGCAAGCTATTTACCTGTTTTTTTTCGTTACTTGCCTTGATATCTATTGTTTCTGGCTGTTTTGGAGTATTAATGGTATCAAGTATATCTCCAGTTTTAGGTGCAGGGGGTACTTCTGTTCAAGTCTTTTTGACAGTTGAAGAGTCTACAGGAGTTTTTGGAACTTGTATACTTCATAAAATATCATCAGAAGAGCTAATTTTAGATGCTTGTTGTTTTGGTGTTTCCTCAGAATCTGGATCAAGATTGAATTTTGTTGGGTCAAATGGTGCTGACATGTATTTTTGTTTGAGTAATAATCTCTTTTATAATAGCATATGTTTTAAAAATATCATAGAAAATAGCTTGACGTTAATCGTAAAAGTGAGTCAATAATATTGACTTTTAATTATTTATGTAATAATAACTTGTGTTAGATATTATTTAATAGCAAAAATATGAGTCGAAGCAAATTTTTTTTTCCAATTTGAGACGAACTTCCAGAGGAATTTGATGTTAAGAGTACTACACCAAAACTTTTAAGGGATACGAGAGGAACAGCTGATAAATTACTTATTATACCAGATAAAATAGATGAGGAATCGTTTTATGATGAAGCGTCTGCTCATGGTAAAAGAATAACTAAAAATGCATGATGAATTAATTCATTGCTTGAAGATTATCATGCATTAAGTGAATGAACATTTCAGGATTTTTTATCTGAAAGATTATGAATTTGAATTGATTTTGCTAATACTTTAGCTGAATTATCAGTATTGGTGTACCAAGAACTAAATACCAATGAAGAAGACGAGGGTATAGAAGAATTAGATCCGAATAATATGACATTTTAAAAATAAAAAGTTCGACATAAGGTCGAACTTTTTATTTTTTAAACTCTAATTTTCTTTTTTTTACTTGGAGCTTGTCGAAAGCCTTTTTGAGGTTGATTGAATAGAGGGTTTACCTTTGGGCTAGGTTGATTTAAGTTAGCTGGGGATGGTGTTTGTGTAGTGTTTGGAGCGGATTTCATATTTTCAATATCAGTAGATTGTACTTCTAATTTTGAATCATCAATTCTTTGAATTTTAATCTGCGTATTTGGGTTGATAGAAAAAACAGCCTTTACCGTTTTAAGCTCTATTTCAGAAAGCAAATCATGAAATTTATCAAATGCTTTTTCCTTATAGACCATAAGTGGTTGTTTTTGCGCGTATCATACAAATGCTACTTGTTCTCTGAGTTTGCTCATACCGTCGATATGATTCATCCAAAGTCTATCAATTGCTTGAAGCATAATTCGTTTTACCAGTTCATGAAATGCATTCTCACTTGGAGCTTCAGATTTTAATATATCTATCTCAGCTACAGCTCTATCCGCTATATAATCAGCTAATACACTGCTTCCTATAATTCCAGATATGTCTTCTTTTTCGAGTAAATCATCTATAATGTTTCTTCATAGATAGTTATGGACACTTTCCACTATATTAGATTTTTGAGCGTCTTTTCCTCATTTTGCTTCGAGAGTCATAACCAATGATCTAATTTTATTATAGACCGTATCCTTGATGCGTTTTTCAAGTACTTCCCAATCATCACTTTGAGTCAGGAGAGTATTTCTGCGAGCATATATAATTTCTCTGTGTTTATTGATAACGTCATCATATTCTAGGACATGCTTTCGGCTATCAAAATGATGTCATTCTACTTGTTTTTGAACACCAGTAACTTTTCGGGTGAGCATAGAGCTCTGTGTCAAAGGCTCATTATCAGGTAGCGCTGCAAACATCGGAGAATTAAATACTCCAAAGAGTTTATCACCACCAAATATTCGCATAATATCATCATTTGGAGAAATGAGGAATTGTGTCATACCTGGATCACCTTGACGACCAGCACGACCACGAAGCTGGTTATCTATACGACGAGTTTCGTGTTTTTCTGTTCCAAGGATAATAAGACCACCTAAGTCTTTCACTCATTCACCAAGTTTAATATCAGTACCACGACCGGCCATATTAGTTGCGATTGTAACAGCTCATTTCTGCCCAGCTGCCCCTACAATTTCAGCTTCTCGCTCATGTTGTTTTGCATTAAGTACATTGTGAGGGATATTTGCCTGAGTAAGTCTTTGAGATAAATACTCAGATTTTTCAACTGATACTGTCCCTACAAGAATAGGTTGCCCTGACTTATGCAAATCCTTAATATATTCAACGACATATTCAAATTTTCCTTTTTCATTTTTAAACAGGAGATCAGCTTTATCTTCTCTCGCTATTGGTCTATTAGTTGGAATAACAAGAGTTTCAAGACTGTATACTTTGTAAAACTCTTCTTCTTCTGTTTTTGCAGTACCTGTCATACCAGCGAGTTTCCAGTACATCCTGAAATAATTTTGAAAGGTAATACTCGCAAGAGTTTTAGACTCTTGTTGGATTTTCACTCCTTCCTTTGCTTCAAGAGCTTGATGAAGTCCATCAGAGTAACGTCTTCCTGCGAGAGCTCTCCCTGTATGCTCATCTACGATCATAACTTCCTCACCATTTACGATGTAGTCCTTGTCCCGAATATATACACTTTGTGCTCTCAGCGCATTTTCTATATGATGAATATCATTATATCTGTCAGATGCATAGATATTTTCGACTCATAGCATTTCTTCAATCTTTTTAATACCTGCATCTGTGAGGGTAGATGTTTTTGCCTTTTCATCAATTTTATAGTGGGTTCCTGATTGGAGTTTTTGAGCGTAAGAGGCAAATGTAATGTATTTTTGAGTTGGTTCGTTATCAGGCATTGAGATGATAAGAGGAGTTCTTGCTTCATCGATGAGAATAGAGTCAACTTCATCAATAATAGCAAAAAATCTTTTTCCCATAACCATATTTTTAGCCTCAACAGCCATATTGTCTCTCAGGTAGTCAAATCAGAGCTCGTTATTGGTTGCGTAAACTATATTTTTGTTGTAAGCTTCTTTTTTTACCGTTCTATCTTGATTATGAGAAACGACTCAAACAGAGAGACCAAGAGCATTATAGAGTACTCACATTTCCATTGCGTCACGCTGAGCAAGATAATCATTTACTGTTACGATATGTACAGAAAATCATGAAAGCGCGTTAAGATAGGCTGCAAATGTAGCCACGAGAGTTTTTCATTCTCAGGTTTTCATTTCAGCTATATTACTATCGTGAAGTGCGAGACCACCAATAATTTGTACATCATACGGCAGCATATTCCAGTGAAGAGTTTTTCCATTTTCTAACTCATGATCTATGCCTGATATGAGGCTACATGCTCTGAGCCAGAGAGCCCCAGCTTCGTGTTTTATACTTTCAAGTCACTCTTTGATTGCCTTGCTTCAATCCTGAGTATCTAGATCTAAATCTTTAAAACTAGAAATAATTTCCATATTTCTAGCTTGTATATCTTCGAGAGTCATAGATGAAAATTTTTGTTCTAGATCTCTGATTTTTTCGAGGTCTTTTTCGTATTTTTTTATTTTTTTGCTGTCAGCATCTCCAAATATGCTATTGATGATTGATTCTATCACGTATTTTCTTGATTTAGTGGATAATTTTCTTTCTTTTAAAGTGTTCATATTATATGAAAAAATTTGCAAAAGAAAGCTTTTTTGCTAGTATTTATGGGAAGACTTAGCATTTAAAAAATGATTATGAAATATATATCTTTGTTAGTTTTTTTGGCTGTTACATTAGCTTTGGGTGGATGTTTTAGTAGAGGTGAGCTTGAAGTTACGAGTACAGGAACTCAGTTAGAAGTTGAGCAAGAAATGCTAGAAGAAGAATCACAAGAAGATACAGATCAAGACGAGATTGAATCTGAAAACGAAGATATAGAAGAAAATACAGATTTAGATACAGACAATACTCAACAAAATACTCAGTGAAATGAAGATGAAACATCTGCAAATATAGAATCTGAAACTTCCGCAAGTGGGAGTATAGAAACTCAAGAATTAGAATCCTACGAAGAAGACTTAGAAGAATTGTTTAAAGATATTCTTGGTGAGATAGATGCAGGTGAATAAATTTAATGTATTACAACAACAAATAGAAAAAGGTGGAGAAATTTCTCCTTTTTTATTTCTGTCTCCAAATTTAGAGATACTTCACTCGGAACTTATGAGTTTTGTGGTATGACTTTTGAGTGAGTATAATATCGATTTACAAAGTCTCTTTCATATTTCAGATTCAACGGAAGCTATAAAAATTGAAGAAATAAAAAAAATAATAACGAATGGTGAAATAAAACCGAGATTTCAGTTTCAAGTATTTCTTATCGAGAATATTTCTCGCATGACCGTGCAGGCTCAAAATAGCTGTCTAAAGTTTTTTGAAGAGCCATGAGAGGGAAATATCATACTACTTACCAATAGTTCACAATCAGGAATTTTGGAAACGATTCTTTCACGGGTACAAACTATATCACTCAATAAAGGTATATTATCGAGTGGAAGTGAGTTTTATTATGATATGATTCAATCTTATTCTCAAATGCAATCTGATGAACTGGTGAGATATATGTTTTCAGCAAAGCTGGAAAAGCTAGAATATGTAGAGTTTTTAAAGTCTCTTATAGAATATATTTCTAGAAATAAAGTACATATAGATTTATTAGATGAATTACACGAAGATATTAACGGTATCCTAAAAAATAACCTGCAGGGGAAATACATAGCAGATAAATATATAATGAAACTTAAAAAATAATATGATAGATTTATACATAGTGCGACACGGAGAATCAGTAGCGAATGATGAGGGAAGAATTGCTGGATTTACAGATGTTGCATTATCTGAAAAATGAAAAAAGCAAGCTCAGGCTCTCAGAGAATATTTACATGAGCAGGATTATAATTTTGATATAGTTTTTTCGAGCCCACTACAAAGATCATATCATACAATTTCAGATTACTGCGCTGATAAAAACTATACTATAATCACTGACGATAGACTCAAAGAGCTCAATTTATGACCGAGAGAAAATAAACTTATCTCTGAGCTTAAGAGCGAAGAATATTTGGAAGACTCGTATTATTTTTCTGATAATGGAAATATAGAAACCTATGAGCAGGTAACAGAGAGGATTAGAGCATTTTTATGAGAAAATATATATAATCAAAAAGGTAAAAAAATACTTGTGTCTTGTCATGCAGGAGTGACGCGAGCATTTGTCGCAGCGCTCAATGAGCTTACCAGAGAAGTTCCTCGTCTGTTTGTCCCAAACGCGAGTATAACACATTATAAAATTGATGAAATTACGCGTATAGCTCGCTGTGAACAGTTTGGATATGACAATCACCTCAGAAGAAAAGACCTAATTTAGGTCTTTATTTAATTTTCTCCTCAATAAAACTTAATAATTTTTCTTTAAATACATTTTTATCAAACTGCTGAGCGTGTTTACGAATAATAGTAGCGTCAAAGGTCATTGACTCAAACTGATCTATGGCTTTTTGTAAACTCTCAGGAGTTTGCTCCTCAAAAAATATACCAGTTTCTCAAGAAACAACCGTTTCGAGAGCTCATCATTTCCCGTAAGCTATTACTGGTGTTCCAGTGGCTTGGGCTGCTATAGGGACTAGGCCGAAATCCTCTTCTGGTGGAAAGAGAAATGCCTTTGCCTCAGCGTGATACTGATTAATAACTTTATTATCAGTTTCATAGATCCACTCAATATTAGACTTTGAAATTTTCTTTAAGTCTTCTGAAAGCTTATTTTTTGTGTTTGCAACGATTTTTAGGGGAAGACCATTTGTATTAAATGTTTCTACAAGTAAATCAAATTTTTTATAGGGGATGACTCTTCCTGCATAGAAGTAATAATCTTCTTTTTCTGGTGAGAATGGAATATTTTCTATATCTAAACATGGATATATAACTTCACTCTCTCTATTATAGTATTTTGTGATTCGTCACTGAGTATTTTCGCTGTTCGCTATGAAATAATCAGGCCTTTGAGCAGCTGCATAATCCCAGCGTCTTAATTTTTTTATAAGTTTTGGCATAATCCATTTTCATATTGGATTGAGTATTCCAAACTCCATCATATTTAAGTACTCATCATAATGGCTCCAAAAGTACCTAGTTGGAGTATGGCAATAACATATTTGTAAGCAGCCAGGTTTTGTGATCACTCATTTAGACTCAGCGCTGGTACTGGATATTACAATATCATAGGCAGTGAGATCAAAACTCTCAAAAGCATCTTGCCTGAGAGTGAGAGCCAGTTTGTGAGATTTATTTAATACTGGAATCTTTTGTATAAAACTCGTAGTGATGTTGCGTCACTCAAAGAGAGGATTTCATTGCTGATAAAAGACGCTCGTAAAAATATCGGCATCAGGGAAAATCTCAAGTAGCTGCGTGAGAACAATCTCAGCTCCTCACCAATCCTTTATCCAGTCGCAGACTATGGCAACGCGTTTGTTTTGTAGTTTATCTTTCATAATTGAGAGTATATGAAAATAAAAAAATCCCTCAAATATTTGAGGGATTTTTCTTAAACTTGAGAGGGGCGCATTCTCTAAGTTAAGGTTTTAACCGATATATTTAAGCAGCTAATCTTTCTCATGGCTGAACTGGTCCTTGTTTAGGATTTTTAGGCATAGTTTCACCTTCACTCTCTTCCATCCTTGGTGCTCTATTATCATTTGCTGCTTGTGGTGTTTCAAGAATACTCTTAACTTGAGCAGAGAGTTGTAATGTGTAAGACTGTACTTCGGCAGAAGCAAGAGCAAGTGAAGATACTGAATTCTTCATATCTGCTTTCGAACTTGGTGTAAATCATGGAGTGAGAGTCATAACTTGGTTTTTAATAATTAATTTCTATAATAATAGTATCATACCCTGATTCAGGGGTCAAAAATAATTACTTGCCAATTTATGAAAATATTTCGCTTGGAAATATCCAAATACACATATAGAGCCTTTCTGGCTGAAATCACTGACTATATAATCCAAGATACACAGTGAATATGAAAAGCTATCTTTACTCCTAATCCCGAGATTTGCCTCAAAACGCTTGAAGATGAAGAATTTTTAAATGTGCTTCAAAGTGCTGATTATCTTACAAGTGATGGTATTGGGCTCTATATAGGGTATCAAATAAATGACTCAAATCTTCCGAGGTTTTTAAAATTTCTCATGCTTCCGGTATATATTTTTAATATATTATTTCGTAAGGAATCTATGTATAAAAAATATGGTGAGAGAATCTGTGGTAGTGATCTGACAAATAGCTTACTTGAAGTCGCGGTGAAACATAATATCAAAATTGCGATTATTGATCCATCATATCCACAGGATCTTGAAAAATGTGAATCTCAAAGAACCTTTAGAGAAAAACTTTCTGCTAAGTTTCCTGACTTAGATTTTGATTTTTATATCTATAGTGCTGAAAATTCTGGTGAAATATTTCAAAAAATACATACGTCAGGAGCTCAAATATTATTCTCAACTCTGGGCATGAAAAAACAAGAGCTTTCAGTGCTCAAATGATTAGAACTCTGTCCAAAGCTTAGACTCGGACTCTGAATAGGTTCTAGCTTTGACTATCATACTGGCTTTCAGAAGCGAGCTCCAAAAGTATTTCGGGACTTAGGATTTGAGTGGCTCTATAGAATATTTACCAGTCCAAATAAGCTTCAGAGACTGGGAAGAATATTTCAAGCACTTATTGTATTTCCTTTAAAAGTAGTAGCATATAAAAGATAATGAAAAAAATATATAAAGTTAGTATCTTGTGAGGGACAGATGGTTTTGGGAAATGGCTTGCGCAGTATATCTTGAGTGAATTTCGTGAACATGTAGTAGTTACTATTACGGGTAGAAATAGAGATAAGTGAGAAAAAGTAGCATGAGAACTAGGAGCTAGTTTTACAGATGATAATATTTCAGCAGTTAGAAATGCTGATGTAATAATTTATTCTACACCTATATCTTTGACGCAAAAAATTATAGAAGAGACTCTTGCGAGTATTAAATCTGGAGCTGTAGTAAGTGATGTAACGAGCATTAAAAAGTTTCCGAGTACAGCAATGCAAAAACGAGATGATATTATCGTCATTCCAACTCATCCGATGTTTTGACCATATATTTCAAGTATTGCAGGACAGGTATTTGTTTTGACTTCCGAGAAGAAGATAAAAGAAACGCAAGAATATAAATTTTTACATACATTTCTCAAAAATCAGAAAGCAAAAGTTATAGAATCTACTCCTGAGTATCATGATAGGATGATGGCAGTCGTTCAGTGACTCACGCATCTCAATATGTTTGTGGTAGGAGAGACGATGAAACGGCTTGGATTTAATATTGCTGATTCTATGGACTTTATCTCTCCGATATATAAGCTTATGGTCTCATCTGTCGGGAGATATCTTGGTCAAAACCCGTGACTGTATGCTGATATACAAATGCATAATGATGAAGTTTTGTGAGTTCATGAAAAGTTTCTTGATACGGCTAATAATTTTCACAGTTCTGTAAAAAATAAAGATTATGAGAAGTTTTGCTCAGATATTGTTTCAGCCAGAGAATTTCTTGGGCAAGAAAATTGTCAGGAGGGACAGGAATACACAGACAAGGTTATTTATATGATGGGAGCTCAAATAGATATTCTCAAAAATAATATTTGAAAGAGTATTCAGCTCAAAAATATCTACACTTCAGAGATAGTTACAGGAGTATTGGAAAAATATCAGTGATGAGAAATATTTCTCTCATGAGGAAATATCTATAATATAGATTGATACGAAGTAATAGAATTAAAAAACTAAAAATGAAAATTTATTATCAAGGAGAGCCTGGAGCCTATAGTAATATTGCCTGTTTAGAAGTAGCAAAAAATCTCTGAGTTTCTGAAATCGCTGAAATAACAGGGCTTGAAACATTTGAATCAGTATGGTCTAAAATCTCTCAAGGGCATATTGGAGTCCTGCCTATAGAAAACTCATATGCTGGTCCGATTCATGCAAATTTATTTGCATTTTCACGCGTAGACGCAGCTATTATAGGGACATATAATCTTGAGATTAACCACTGTTTATTATCTCTTGAGGATAGTATAGATGATGTAAAAACAGCTATTTCGCACCCACAGGCTCTTGATCAGACCTATCATTATATGAAAAATAATGATATCCTACGAGAGAATTTTTACGATACTGCTGGAGCAGCAAAACATATTTCAGAGAATAAACTTCAATGATATGCTGCTATTTCTTCAAGTCTTGCAGCAAAGATATATGACTTAAATATATTAGAAGAATGAATCCAAGATCAAGCAGGAAATACTACTCGTTTTCTGGTAGTATGTTTACGTAAAGATGTGAAAAAATATGTATATGAGCAAAAGAAAGATAAAATCTCTCTTCTATTTGAAGCAAGAAATATCCCATCAAGCCTATATAAGTGTCTATGAGCCTTTGCAACAAATAATGTAAACCTTACTAAAATAGAAAATCTACCAGCTTTTTGAAAACCATTTTCTGTTCAGTTTTGGGCTGATATTGAGGGAAATTTGGCAGATGAAAATATTATATCGGCTTTAGAAGAATTAAAACATTTCACTAGTGATATTAGAGTTCTTTGAGAATATTAAAAAAAATCCCCTTGGGGATTTTTTTTTAATCAGAATGATAATAGAGAGTATTAGTCTACTTCTACTATTTCAGCTTCCGGAGCATTTTTTGCAACAGAGGCTACACCGTTTTCACAAGCAGCATCGCTTGTGTATACTTCTGATTCTCCGATTGCTTGACCGTTTCCAGCTTTGAGGGTAAACTTACATCCCGTAGCTGTTTCTTTTCTCTCAAATCTATCATCATTTTGAGAGTTTTCTTTTACAGATTCTATTCCGTTTAGTGCTCCATCTTTTGATGAGTATCCTTCACTAGCGAGAATGACTTGTCCATTTCCAGCTTTGAGTCTAAATCTATATTCTCCAGCTTTGTCCGTATATAGTTCAAATTTAGCCATTGTTCTAAAATTATATTGTAAACATATTTATTTTAGTTAGTTTTAGAGTAATATCAAGATTTCTAAAAACGCTATGATAAAAATATACATATTCGCTGATTCTCATAAGCATTTTTCAAGTGCGGTAGATGAGTATAAAAAACGACTCTGAAAACAGGTTGAAATAATAGAATTAAAACCTGTTAAGAAATGAATTCCAGAGCAAATTATCTCAGCTGAAACTAAAATTTTAAGAGAAAAATTAGATGCTCAGCAGTGATATAAAATTATCTTGTCTCCAACCGGAAAAAATATTTCTACGGAGAAATTTAGAGATATTATAGAAACGCAAAAAAACTCGTGAAATAATATTATCCTCGCTATTGGTTGAGCTAATGGACTTGATTATTGACTCCTGAAAAATTCTATAGATTTTGAGCTTTCACTCGGGCATATGATACTTCCACATAGTTTAGCTTTTACTCTTTTGTTAGAGCAAATTTATAGATGTAGTGAAATCGAGAGAGGGAGTTCGTATCATAAATAATTTATCCCGGATACATTCTTTCCATTTCTTTTAATCAAAAATGGATAATTTCTTCTAAAACTTTCAAGTCTATATCTGAAAGTTTTTTGATGTTGAGGCATGATTTTCCAGATTTATATTTTCAGAGTTTTGATAGGAGTATTTCTATTTCGCTAAAATTATATCCTGGCATAATGTAAATGCTTAGGCCAGTTTTTCGAGGAGAAAATCATATTCTCATCCAATCTCATGTTTGACCAGATGCATATTTGTAGGTATATGTCCCAAATCCTATGATAGTACTTCACCACATCTTTGCTTCGCATTGAGAGATGCGACGAAATATATCAAGGAGTTTAAAGCTATCCTCTCTTTTTTGTTGATCTTCGAGTGAATTTAAAAAATCAGTTACATTTGCATTATTGATTTGAGTTTTCAATTTGTATACCATGCTATAATTGCTTGAAAAAATAAATATTTCACTAAACTTGGATAGATTCTACTAATATATGAAATAAAACACAATATATGACTCTGAAAAATAAAATTATTGAAGCACTCGAGTGCACCGATTTTCCAAATCTGAAGCTACTATATTCTCCAGAATCTCTTGAGCTAGCTCCAGAAATATTAGAGGAACTTTTAGACGAAGAGAAGATAAAATTTGAAAATAAACTTCTTATACCAGATAGTGAAATATCTTTTGAAACTTTTGAAGATGTATCAGTATTGGATTATTATTTTGGTCTACTTGAGCATTATCAATCAGTGCATTGAGACGAAGTTATCAGAAAAATAATAGAAGATTTTGAGCCAAAATATATAGATTTTGGAAATCAGGCTGCGTACTCACAAAGATACTACGAAATGTTAAAATATTGTCTTGAAAAATGTGAATTAGATGCTGAACAAAGAAGGATTATTCAAGATGGAGTTGAACACTTTGAGGTGAGGGGTATCGCTCTGGAAAATGAAAAACAAGAGGAATTAAAATCTATTAGTAAAAAACTTTCAGAAATTCAGCAAAAATTTTCTAATAATGTTTTAGATAGTAAAAAAGAGTTTGAGTACCTCATTACAAATGAGACTATAATAGCTGATATGCCAAAGGATGATATATTAGTTGCAAAGAAAAGAGCTGAATCAGCTCATAAACAGTGATATCTATTTGATTCCTCACAGGGTTCATATATGTCTATTATGAAATACTGTAGTGATAGCAGTGTCCGCAGAGATTTTTATGAGGCTAGGCAAAATGTAGCAAGTAATGGAAAATATAATAATAAATCTATAATATTAGAGATACTTGCCCTGAGGGAGCGAAAAGCAGAAATATTAGGATTTAGAAGTTATGCAGAGCTGTCTCTGAAATTTAAAATGGCAGAATCACCTGATCAGATTATAGATTTATTTTCCAATATTTCTGAGAAAGCAAAGCCGAAAGCTCAGGCAGAACTCGATGAAATTACAGAGTATTTTAATATCCAAGAGCTTCAAAACTGGGATGTCACATACTACGCGAACAAGCTCAGGGAGGAAAAATATGATTTTGATTCTAAAAAACTCAAGGAGTATTTTGTATTTGAAAATGTACTCTCTGGAATGTTTGAAACAATATATAAACTTTATAATCTAGAATTTAAAGAGATAAATATAGATACATATAATGAAGATGTTACAGTTTATGAAGTATATAAAGATGGAATATTTCTCTCATATTTTTTTACTGACTATTTTTATAATGAATTGAAAAGACCAGGAGCATGGGCAAATATAATGCGAGAAAAATCTCTTGCTAGCAAGGTCTTGGGTATTTGAAAAACTCCTAAAAAGAACTATAAAAAAATCGTGCTTAATGTGTGTAATTTTCAAAAATGAGCAGATGGAGTGACACTACTTACACTCTGAGATGTAGAAACAATGTTTCATGAGTTTGGACATGCAACCCATGAAATTCTTTCAAAGAGTGAGTATTCTGACCTCTCATGATTTCATGTTGAGTGGGATTTTGTAGAGCTTCCAAGTCAGCTGCTTGAAAACTGGTGTAGAGATAGAGTATGAATGAAGCTCTTTGCGAAGCATAAAGATACAGGGGAGATGGTTCCAGATCATATGCTCGATAAGCTAGATCAGCTTGAAACGTTTTGAAATGGACAGTTAGTCTTATGACAAAATACCTACGCGATGATGGATATGATGCTTCATAGCTGAAATATTCCAAAAACTGAGCAAGAGCTGGATGAATTTGTAAATGCAAATTATGATGCAAATGCCTTACTTTCTCGCTGAGAAGTTTATTCTCCACATACCAGTTTTACGCATATATTTGATGGATGATATGCCGCAGGATACTACAGTTATATGTGGGCAGAAATTATAGAAAAAGAAGTCTGGAGAGCATTTAAGGATTCATGAGATATTTTCTCACCAGAAGTTGCTAAAAAGTTTCATGATACAATTCTCTCAGCTTGAACCACTAAAAAAGCCTCAGAGCTTTTCCGAGACTTTTTCTGACGAGATGTTGAGATTGATGCGTTTTTGAGTGAGAAGTGATTACTTAGCTAGAGCCTCTAATAATTCATCTTTAAACATTAGTGATATATCTCTCATGGATAATGTTCTATTCAAACCAAGTAACTCATCTATATTTGTATCTCACATTTCTGCAAATCGCTGTATAAGCATCCTTTTTGAGTCGAGCCTAAGTTTTGGGTTTGGGATTATATCTAGTATATTTCAGCAAAGTCCCAAAACTTCACGAATTTTAGGAGAAATAGGCTCTTCCACTCAAAACATTTCATGTAAATCTCCCATATATGAATTAATTAATTTTTACTATGTTAATTAAATATTAATATTGTCAAATAAATATACTTTCCATTTAAGTTAAATCATTAGTATAGAAAGAAATTGTCACGTTTTTAATTTTTATTCGTTACAGAGAGTGCAAGATAGAAAATACATTAACGCGTTTCAAGCTTGAGATTACTCAGGGTTTGAAAGCTTGTATGAAAAATACATTGATGTTATCTTTGCGTTTATACTTCGTAAGACTTCGGATACTCAAGTAGCTGAAGACATATGTAGCCAAGTATGGATAAAAGCACTTAAATCACTAGAGTTTTTTGGAGACAAGGAAAATGCTAATTTTAAGGCTTGGATATACTGCATAGCTCAAAATACAGTTATAGACTATTATAGAACGAAAAAAGAAAAAATTGATATTGAGAGTATAGCTGAGCCTGGAATCAGTAATGATTTTGCGCAGCATATTGATCAAAAGGCTAAACTACAAGAAGTTATTACGTATATGGATAGTTTAAAGTCTTTAGAGCGAGAAATCGTTACTATGAGAATTTGGGATGATTTAAGTTACAAACATATTGCTAAGGTACTAGATAAAAAAGAAGATGCTTGTAAAAAGACATTTTCCAGAGCAATTAAAAAGATACAGGCAAATATTAAACTCGCCATATTTATTTTATTTTTTATGTAAATCATGAAGAAAAATGCATATATACATGATATAAGAGATACTCTTGGAGATACAAATACTTCAGAGAATGCTCAAAGTATTGCAAAAAAAATAAAATCTGCGCAAAAAAAAGCCTTTCCAAGTATAGAGTTCAAGCAACATTTATGAGATAGACTTTCAAATATTTATGCCGTTCAAACTGTAGATGATATCACACCAAGATTTAGCTTGATGCAATTATTTTGAGCATTTGCCAGCTTTATATTTATTGCTGGAGGAATATTTAGTTTTTATCAAATACATGAAATACAGGACCTAGAGATATCACCAGAACACGAAACTCTCTCTATTCCAAGTAACTCACTTGAGATGAAAATGCTTCCTGTGGATGAGCAAAATATGCAAGATACCAACATGCAGGATCAAGAATTTATTCCAGAAAATAATAGTGATGCTACAGAAAATATTATAATTCAAGAACAAGAAACTACTCCAAACCAAGAGCTTGAACAAGCAGCTAGTATTATGCAAACTGATGATACATCAAGCAGCGATGATACAGAGTTAGAGCCAGCAATGATGCGTAGCATGAGGTTCTCTCAAGATAGCAATGATGATAATTTTGATGAAAATATTTTCCCAGAAAATGATTCGGAATCTGATATGTTTGAGTCTTCTATATATAGTGCTGATTCATTTTCTGTAGATACGATTGATACTACTCCAAATATTTTTTCTGATTTATGTGAGACATATATGTGAAACTATAACTTTGAAACACAAGTATGTACTCTCCAGTATGGAACTGAGTGTAGTGAGTATGATGAGGATGCAATTTTTCAGTGTTATAGCAGAGATAATACTCTTTCACGATAGGATACAAATCACAGTCAAGATATTAATCTAGAAAAAGTCTCAAACACGTATATACTGTTTGAGACTTTTTTGTCACGAATATTTTCTGTATTCGTTATAAATAATGAGATAGATTTTTATATATTAAAATTCCATTATGAATATGAGATTATGAGTACTACTGTTATGATGCATTATTTTTCCTATGAGTATTTTTGCATCTAACATAGAGGATACTTCGATTATTGATGAATTAGAGAAAAATACTCCTGAGAAAATTGAGACGAGTTATTCTCTAAGTAGTTTTGAGAGTTGTGATGCTTTTGAAGATGTCATAGAGGGATATATGAAAACATATTGGGAAAATAGTTACAGGAATGTAAGATATTTAAACTTTTGAGGTCCAGTGATGATGGAATCAGAATCTATGATAATGGAGGATTCTGTAGCTTCTCCAGAAGCGAAAGTAAGCTGATGATCTGATGAAATATCTCAAACTAACACTCAAGTTATTGGAGTAGATGAAGCAGATATAGTAAAAACAGATGGAAACTACCACTATTACTATAATCAAACAGAAAAAGCTGTGTTCATAGTTAAAGTGGATGGGTCTGATTTAGATCTTATAAAAAAAATAAAGCTTCCAAGTAGTTTTTATGGTGTGGAACTCTATATCGATACAAATAGATTAACAGTATTAGCCAGCTCTTATTCTCAAACAGATTATTCTGCAAAATGATATTTTATAGATAGAAATACAAAGACATATTCTATTGTATTTGATACGCAGGACAAGAATAATCCAGAACTTTTAAAACTCTATAGTAGCGATTGAAGTTATAAATCTTCGAGAAAAATAGGAGACAATCTCTATGTAGTTTCAACGAACTATTTCAATTATCCATATTATAATATATCATCAGTCGATGATATAGAAATAGATGCTAGAAAATTTCTTCCTCAAAAATTAGATATATCAAAAACTGATACTGTTTCTGATCAAAACCTCACTATAAAAGATAAGAAACTTCCATACAAAGCCCGCACATGAAATATAGCAGATTGTAATAGCATATCATATAGCTTTCCAAGTGAAGAAACTATAAAAAATGGATGATTTAATCCTGGGTATAATATCATTTCGGTTATAAATATGAGAGATACTTCTCTGGATGTTACAACTAAGGTTATAGCAGGGAGTAATAGTGAGATATATATGAGCTTAGATAATCTCTATATGACTGAAGGTATCTGGTCAGCAAGTAATTTTGATTGTCCACCAAACGCTATGTGTGCTATGCCATTTTTCTGGGGAGGTTCACAGAATACACTCGTTCATAAACTCAATATCGATAATCAAAATATATCATACCATGATTCAGCTTTAGTTCCATGAGCTCCACTCAATCAGTACTCAATGGATGAGTATAACGGTAATTTTAGAATTATAACTTCTCAGTGGTCACCTGAAAGATCAACAGGACTCTACGTTTTAGATAACAATTTAAAAACCATTTCAAGTCTTACAAATCTAGCTCCAGGAGAGACGTTTCAATCAAGTAGGTTTATAGGAGATAAGCTCTTTCTCGTAACCTTTGAACAAATAGATCCACTTTTTGCCATTGATCTCTCAGATGTCACAAAACCAGTAGTGCTTGGTGAATTAAAAATTCCATGATTTTCAACATATCTTCATCCTTACGATGATAACCACCTGATTGGTCTTGGGTATGATACGCAGCTAAATCAGTGGGGAGGGACACAAACAGCAGGAGTTAAAGTGGATCTCTATAAAATTAACTATGATAAAAAATGTTGAGACTCTGGATTGACAGATATGCAGAATGAGAAATGTAAATCAGGGGATTATAAATGAATTATTGTAGAACAACTCTATACAGAGACTTTAGGTTGAAAATGAAGTTATAGCGAAGCTCTGAATAATCCAAGAATGTTTGTTTGGAATAAAAACAGAAATACTCTCTTGCTTCCAGCTACGCTCTATGAAAAAGATGATTCTTGGAGAACACTTGATTATTATAATGGATTATTTGCTATTGAAATAGATAAAAATACAGGCATACAAGTAAAAAATAAAACTACTCATATTGATGTGTCAGGTATAGAGGAAAAAATAGAGCTTGAATGTAGTAAATACTCTAGCTCTTGAGAACCAACATGTAGAGAACTTCGTAACGGTGAGTTGTACTGTGAAGAGTCAAAAACAATAAATGAAAACATACCAAATTATTGTTTCAAAGATGCAAGTGTCTGGTCATATATAGGAGATAAATCTTGGGAATATAATACTGAAAATATACAGCGAGCTCTCTATATATGAGACAGTGTGTATGCTGTTTCAGATGCTCAGATTTCTTCTCATGATTGGTCACTATGAAATACGCAAACTATAAAATTTAAGTAATAAAAAAATCTCTGCTTTTGCAGAGATTTTTTTGTGTTTCCTCTAAATCTGTTTACTCTATAATTATACATATTTTCCTTTTTCCGTATGCAAATATTTATAATTATCTGTGTTGCTTTTGTACTACTAAGTCCAGTATTTTTTTGGATGTATATATTGCAAAGCTTTCCTAATCTTGGTATTTGAAGAAAACAGTTTTTTATTGGTATTTGAGCTGGAGCTCTTACGACTCTACCACTTGTTTATAGTGATTTTTGGGTGATATGATCACTTGTTGAAAATATTTTTTTTAAATTTTCATATATTTCTGAGAGTTTCTTATGACTCGGTATATTTATAAGAATATTGCTATTTTTTAGTGTTATTTTTTTATTAGCAGCTACATTTATATATCTAACTAAACGTAAAATTTCTAAAAGATTTGTGTTTTCTTGCACGTGATTTAGCTTACTTATTGCTATGAGCAGCTTGATGATGTATCTAATATACAGCATTTTTTGAGTTCCAAGTAATTGAGAGACCGTGAATAGCTGAGACTATGTATTCCAAGGCTTTGCTCTGATTTTTTGATATTATGTCATAGTTTCTCTATTAGAAGAATGATTGAAATACTTTTGAAATACCCAGGCTTTACTGGGGAGGAGGTGAAACTTTTATACTCTTATTTGATATGCATGTGCAGCATGATTAGGGTTTTCGTTTTTTGAAAATATACTTTATACCTATAGTTATTATAGTCAGAGTCAGTCCTTTCAAGGATTGTTTCAATTAGTTTTCTTTCGATCTGTTTTTACGGTAAGCCTTCATATTCTCTGCGCAATACTGCTTGCTGCAGGATTATATATTTTCAGTCAGTCATCATGAGATAAGAAAAGAATGTATGTTTCACTTTTATGACTTGGATGAGGAGCTATATTATCTCACGCATTTTTTGATATAGCCTTGAGTTATGAATACATATGAGTTATTTTTCTTTATATTTTTACACTATATATAACCGTGGTATATATAACTAACGAGTGATGAGTTGAGAGTAATTCGTATTAATTATTTCCCAATTTGGATCCTGTTGCTGCAAAAGTTCAAACACTCATTCAAAGTGCATAAGTCCATAGATTATTACAATCTTTTCATCTCAGCGAGCCATAATTTCCGATACTATATGCTCATTTCTTGAATCTAAAATAACGCTAAATAAATCTCTGTTTGCTACTTTTTCTACAATGAGATTTCTCAGATTTTCTTGTTTTATCATAAAGTTGAGCAGAGATTGGTTTATGTATCTGAGTGCTCAAAGTTGTCTCTCATTGAGTTGACTTAATTGGTTAATAACAAGAGAATTCATGTCCATTGTTGCCTCACTTTGTAAAAATGAACTAGCACTATCTTGAGAGTTTGTAGCTGTTTTTTTTCTGTATATTTCCATGATTTGATCGATGTTTATATCGATGTTATAATCCAGATTATTTTCAAGTCAGAGAAAGTCTTCATTGTCTTGAGCTACTACTCAATAAAGTTTTGAAAAATTATCATAAAGCTCTGCATCAAAATTTACTCCAAGAGCTTTATTAAAATCTTGAGAATTTTCTTCACTTCATGGTTTCACTCCTTCGTAATACAATACATATCAATCTTGTTTGTATCACCTTATATCTCTACTTACACTTTTATAAAAATCATCAGAAGCAATATGACTCATTGCTTGAAATACTATTGTTTGATTAGCATTTGAAAGTGTGTATTGAGGCATCATAGCAGGGGAAATAGAGTTCTGATAATACATAAACCCTCAAAGTAAAACTATGACTATAGATGCGTAGAGAGATACTTTATATACAAAATATTTGAAAAAGAGCGAAAATGATAAGGCATCTTTTCGTCTAATGTATTTCCATACCCGGTGTAAAAAGTAGCTTAAAATACTGTAAAATCAAATTGCAAATACAAATCAAATTGCTCCATATATTCCACTAAAATAGATATATATTCATAAAATGAGAGTCATAAAAATATATCAAAAGAGAAAACGAGTATTTGGCATTATAAGGGCTTTAAAAATATATTTGCAGATTAGTGTGATTTTATATATACTTTTTTAAAAGTAAATTTTAATCCCAATATATCTTATGAAGTATTTAAAGACGTTTATCCTGAGTTTATTCATACTGGTATCGGGAGTATTTTGAGTCGATGCAGGCTGGGAGGATGATTTTGGAGGTGGAGCATGAGCCCCATCAGTGAGGTATTGTAATTGAGATGAGTGTGGTTTGCAGCAGGGAACAGAGCTTATTAAAAATAGCTTATGAGATATAGAAACTGAGCGAAGTGCATCACAGTATATTCAAGATATTGTTGCATATCTACTTACATTTTTAGCTCTCATAGCTGTTATTTATATCATCTATGCTGGGTTTAATATTATGATTTGAAATGGAGATGAAGAAAAACTTAAAAAATCTCGTCAAACTATCATTTATGTGTTACTATGACTTGTAGTAATATTCTTAGCATGGCCAATAACGCTCTTTATCTTGAATATTCTTAATGTTTCTTAATTAATAATTATACATTTTATATGTCAGCCGTAGATATTAAATTTTATGAAAAAAAGAAATCACAAACTTTTTATATTGCTGTAGCTTTGCTGTTCTTAGTGATAGCAATTACTGTAGGGTTGTATTATTATTCATATACTCAGACAAATACAATTCAAGAAAATCAAATTACTCTAGAGCAGGTGAATACATCAATTTCTGAAATTCAACAGGACGAAAAGATTCAAATATATAGTGTGTATGCAAAAAATAGACCTCTATTTAAGACTCTGGCAGATGCTTCAAAAATCCCATCGATGGTAAATCACCTAAAAAGAGTTTTTACTATCCAATGAGTAAATTATAAATGATTTTCTTATAATGACTGAAAAGTACAAATGGAATTATCACTTGAAACAAATGATAGTGGGTACGCGTATGAAAAAGTAACAAAATTTTTGAAAAATTATAGAGCAAATGAGGAAGCATTATTTACAATAGATCAAATTTCAAGTTTTAGCTGATATGATAGAATGAATTTCTCAGCAGATCTTACTCTTAAAACTCAGTAAAAATGAAAAAACATACACAAAACAATTTCTTATCATACCTAATTATATTAGGGGCATTATTTATACTTATCTTTTTTACTCGAGATATATATAGTCAAATCCAAGAACAAACAGATGAATTAGAGATTCAAAATGTAGAACTGACATCTCAAAAAGCAGAGCTCACAAGACTTAAAAAACTACAACAAGATTTACTAGCTGAGGATTCTGAGGCAGATAAAGAAATTAAATGATTTTCATGAGAGTTTTCTGATGAAAATATTGTAAATCATATCTATAGTTACGCTCAGAAAGTAAACCTTTGAGATGAGAGAATCATTATCAGAGATATATCTCTTTCTTGAGGAGAAAAAAGTGATATTTGATTTTCAAAAGCTGATATTAGTTTAGACATTATTACTTCTGGAGAAGAAACATTATTTAGTTTTATAAATTATTTAACAGACGAGGATTCTGAATTTAGATTTTATATAACAAATTTTGATTATGATCTATGAGCTACAAATGGAAATATCACAGTAAATATTCCACTAACTTTCTATTATAAATAATATGCAAAATATTAATCTCCCAATTTTTCAGAAAGCTTCTCTTAAAGATAAATTTAATTTTTATGAGTATTTGTCAGTGATGCTTGATGGATGAGTGACTATATCAGAGACTTTAGATAGTGTACAATCAAAAATCAAAAATCAGTTTTTTAAAGAAAAGATCAAAGAGCTACAAACCTATGTTTCATCTTGAGACTCATTTAGTAAATCAATGAAAAAAGTCCCTCAGATTTTTTCAAATTGAGAAATTGCTATAGTTGAATCAGGGGAAACTACTTGAAAATTATCTGTTTCACTTTGAAATCTTTCAGACAACTTGAGAAAAAGCCACGACTTACGGTCTAAGATTAAAGCAGCACTTACATACCCAACTATCATTTTTGCATTTTTAGCACTGGCTATAGTTATAGTATTAACTTATGTCATTCCTGCAGTAAGTCAGCTATTTGAGACTTCTGAGGTTGCTCTACCAGCTGCTACAGTCGCTCTTATAGCGACATCTAATTTCATGATTTATAACTGGCCTATTCTGATTCTATTTATTGCTACTGCAATAGTGTTATTTTATGGTTATAAGAGTTCAGAAAAATGAAAAGCAAATTTAGATTACTTTATATTAGGACTTCCACTGATTGGAAAGGTCTATAAAAATTATCTACTTGCATCTCTTTCAACCAGTCTCGGGACGCTTATAGCATCTTGAGTTCCAGTAGTAAAATCGCTTAGTCTTACTGCGAAATCTCTTGATAACTTAGTGTATGAAGCTCATATAATGACGGTAATGGAAAAAGTATCTTTATGACAAAAAATCACAGATTCTTTTGCAGAAGTTGACCCTGAACATAAATTTTTCCCTTTAGATTTCCTGCAAATGCTATCAGTTTGAGAAAAAACAGCTTCACTAGATACCGTAACTAAAAAGCTTACAGCTCAATATACAAGGGAAGTGGACTATTCGCTTTGAAATCTTACTAAATGGATTGAGCCAATTGCGATACTCGTAGCTGGTATATTTGTTTTATGGTTTGCCTTTGCGATTTTTGGTGCTATTTTAAAAGTGACACAAACCGTTGGATAAATGAAACACAAGCAAAATCTTGGATTCACACTTATAGAGCTTATGGTAGTAATCACTATTATAGGTATTATATCTTTGGCTACATATATGCCATACGCACATCATCAGAAAAAAACTCTTGTAAAGCAAGCAGTAAAAGAAGTGAGTCAAACACTCAGTGAATCAAGAAATCTAGCAATACATGGTCTTGATACAGGATCTTGAAATGTATATGTATGAATTGATTTAATTCCTTGAGCTAAGAAAATTGATTATTATACTTCGACTTGAGGGTTAAATTTATTTATTGCAGAAAATATATATAAGACAAAACAATTACCAACCGGAGTCGAAATTGTTAGTATAAATTGAGATGATACTACACCGGTTTATATGAGTTTTTCACCCATTACAGGCTCATGAGAGATACTATGAACATCTTGAGATACAATGTCTCTTATAGTATGATATAAGTGAACTACGAGTAAGATTTTGCAAAAAGAACTCATGTATTATAGAAAATCTTTTATTTCAGATTATTAATATGAAAAATAAAAATATATTATTATCAGGGTTTTCTATCATCGAAGTTATGATAGGTATTTTTGTTTTTTCTTTATGACTTGTAGCTATATTTGCTTTATTAAGCTCTTCACTTAATGTAAATGAGTTAAATAAAAACTCTATAATCGCAGGGCAATTAGCGAGAGAACAAATTGAGCTTGTTCGAAATATTCGAGATACGAACTATAAAAAACTCAAGGTTTGGAATCAACACAATCCAAGCGATGTACTAACAAAAAATAACTTGATAGACGAAACAATACAGGCTGATAAAGTATTCTTACCAGGGCATTATTACTTTGTAGAAAACGATTATTTATCATGAGATATCTCAGTGGATCTCCTATGAACATCTATCGATGAAGGTGCTTCTCATCTCTCAACAATGAGAAATCAGTTTGGTCTGTGTTTTGATACTCTAAATAGGTATATAAAATGCACTGCGAGTAATGCAAAAGATACTAAATTTTTTAAATATGTGAAAGTAGAGCAAGCTAAAGATGAGTGAGATGCTGATATAGAAGATGCTTATATCATTAGCTCTAAAATAATATGGTATAAAAGAGGGTATCATGAACTTGAAATAAAGACTATAATTACTGATTGGAGAAGGATATAAATGAAAACTATACAAAAACATACACCTGCTTTTACGCTCATAGAGATAATCATCGCTATGACTATTTTTGGTATAATTATGGTTTCTGTTTTAAGTATATTTTTATTTTCATCTCAAATGTCTACCAGGGTAGAGATGAATAGGATCATGCAAGAAAACATTAAGAATGTAACAGAAGATATATCAGAAAACCTGAGACTTTCAAGCCTGAGCGATGTAGTAGCTGATAATTCGGCTAATTCATGTGAATCTACACCTTCATCAGGAACTTGAACAAAGCTCTGTTTAGAATCATGAGTTGAATATACTATATGATATCAATCTGGAAATGATTGGAACAAACGAAACTCTATTTCAGAATGCCGTGATATCGCGAATCCTAACTGTCATATTATAAAGAGAGATGGTCCGAGTGATGACTATTATCCTTTGAGTAATAGTTTTACTCATTTTGAGAATATTAGTTTTGAAATTACAAATCAGGAGATACCTAAAGTTACGATACATATGACCGTAAGACCTTCTGCCAAGAAGTGACTTGCAGTAGAGATAATTGAAAATGGTATTACACATATCCAAACGACACTATCTGAGAGACTAATTACCACAAAATAGTATGAAAAAATATAGTTCTACATCCCCTGGGTATTCTATTATAGCAGCAGTACTTATGGTATGATTTTTGCTTATTCTTACAACTAGCACATTGAATCTGGTATTACAAGAGATGCAAGATGGGAGAGGGAGACAGTGATACTTATCAGCCTATGCAGGAGCTGAATGAGCTTTAGAATTAGCACTTTTAGATATAAAATACGAAGGATATGGCTATGATAATGATAGTTTTACAGATATGCAGACTTTATGAGAATGAGCAAAATACCCAAAAATTAGTTATGAATTTAATAGTAAAGTAGAATCATATTCTGGGAGTATTGATGCACTAGGTATCGATATAATTCCATTGTTTTCAATCGAGGATACAGGAATTAATAGTATAGATAATATTAATTTTTCAAATCCTGATGCGAGTATTGTGTGGAATCTTATTACCAAATCTGGAGGAACTTCATGAATTTGAGATTTTAATATGACAACAGTTGTCGGTGAAAAAACACTAGATGGTTGAAGTGATTTTGTGTTTAATAGTAGCAGAAAAATACAAGACATCTTGAGCTGAGAAGATTATTTAGTACTGCAAAAGCTCGATTCAAGTGGTATAAGTACCTATGAGCTTACTGGTGAAGGTGGTGGGTTTACTCTTCCTAGAGCTGAGGTTTTTTCAAGTGCTCGGGTGTGAAAGTACAAGCAAAACTTGAAAACAACCATTGATAATACAGAATTTTTATGAATTTTGAGATATTCAGTGTATTCTTGAAATTAGCTAATTTAAGCCATTTTTAATGTTTATTACTAAAATATTTGGCTATAAATAGCAAAAAAATAAAAAAAAACTTGTAAAACGCTTTATAAGAGCTAAAATTTAGATGTTTATTTTATATAATTATTTTTTGTATTATGAAAAAACAAGATTTTATTAAAGCTGTTGCAACTTCTGCTGGTCTTTCACAAGATGCTGTTGCAAAAGTACTTGGAGGTATGATCGATACTATTACTGCTGAACTTTCTAAAGGAGGTGAAGTAAATATTACTGGTTTTGGTGCATTTAAAGTTGCTCAAAGAGCTGCTAGAAACGGTGTTAACCCAAGAACTAGAGAAGCAATTAAAATTCCTGCTATGAAATCTCCTGTTTTCAGAGCTGGTAAAACATTTAAAGAATCAGTGAGATAATATTATTATACTGCTGAAATTAAAAAAGTATCTTACACTTGTAAGGTACTTTTTTGATTTTTCATTATTTTAGTGATATACTGTATATATTACTGCTATAATTACATGCATGCAGGATTATACTTTAGAAGATTTTTCGCTACAAGACAAAGCTGAGACTATAGTCTCTCAGTTATGTCAGGAGGATACAATTGAAATACAAATTTCATATCTTTCTGATTTTAGAAGCGCAAAAATTTTAAGAGAAGTAGTTGATAAAATATGTAAGTGATCTTGAATCAATCCAAAATGGAGGACGAGACTTGTTTTGATTATTGATGAACTCAATAATAATGCAATAGAATATTGAAGTTTAGAGTGAGAACTAAATCTATTTGCCCTCACAATAAAAAAACAGCATCAAAATAAATTTTATGTGGAATCTTATGTAAGTGATACTTGAAATGGTAAGCATTCAAAGAAATCTAAAGAGATGGAAGAGCTCCGTGAATCTCATAAAAATAAAGACTTCTCTAGTCATAATTCTATAAGAGGGAGATGATTATTCCTAATTATATCACAACTTGTTGATACTCTATATTTTAAAGATACTGAAAAATGAGGACTTACTGTAGGGATTCAGAAACTTCTGGAAGAGGATTCTGAAAAATAGTATCTCAATAGATTTGCTGAATATTGTTATTACAAGTATCTTCCATTTCTCAGCTACATAAAAATAATTTATCAGAGACTCTGACATCAATATAGGTATAAGAGTCTCTTTTTATATCGCTTGATTCAGTATCATAGATAGCTAATTGTCGTATTTGTTTGTTGATGTCTTGTTCGAGATCAAATATATAGAGAGTTCCCAGATTATCCTTAATAATAACTTCACGCTCTTTAATGAAAAAATAAACCTGAGCTGGAATAAAGCCAAGTATATTTCTAGAACTTTCACTTATGAGTTCATTTATGAGTTGCAATTGATTTACATCTAATTTTTTTTCAAAATCAATATATTCAGAAATATCTTGAGATAAATAGATAATTTGAGTATCGGGAAAGTCATTGCTTTCTTTTAAAACGATGCTTCCGTTTTCTAATATGTAATGACTCTCAGTTTGAAAAAGTACTCCATAAGAGTCCAAATATATGTTAATAGTGTTTGGAAAGTCTTTATTGATGCGAATTGTTGAGATTGATGATTGTGATTTTTGGAGCCTCCCTGTAATATTCTTGCTATCAGCTGCTAAAAGGTTTTTTCCTCTAAGATAGTCGAGCAAACTATAGGCTCTATTTATATCTATTAATGCTCATTCTCTGTATATATTAATTTTATCAATTGATGTATACTGACTATAAAAGAGTACAAAAACTCAACATAGTACAATCATGAATCACAAAATTCAACTACTTATTCATGTTGGTAACTTTGAAAAAAATGATAATTTTTTTCAAAGTTTCTGGAAAATATTTTTTTTCCTTTTTTTGTATTTCCTTGTGACTTTCTTTTTTCAATAATCCTGTGAAAAACCATAAGCCGATATATTTTTTCACTTTTTTTTCTTTACAGGGAAAAAAATATAAAAGTATTTTTTAATCATAGCTCTTAATTGTTGAGGTTCTTAATAGTTGTATAGATATGTGAAGAGTCTTCTCCACTTTGGTCATATTTAAAACGAATTTTTGGTACTTTAACAAATGCCATTTCTTTTCAAAGAATTTTTTGAAGCATATGAGCATGTGTAGAAAGCTCTTTAGTGAGTGTGTCTTTGTTCATCATGCAGCTTGCATGTATATCCATATATGATAGATCACTACTGATATCAATTTGAGTTATCGTAATAATTCCATATGTAGTTGTGAGCTCTCGCGCATTGGTAATAAAATATTCTGATATGATTTTTTTTGTAATTGATTGAGCTTTTATAAGTCTGTCTTGTTTCATGGTTGGAAAAATTCGGGTTAAATATTGTGAGAATTCTACACGCGTTTTTTTGTTTGACAAACAAAAAAAAAAGATATAATCCTTGCACTTTAAAACTATATTTTCCAAAGGAGATAGAAATATGATATACGCAGTAAGAAAAGAAGGTGAATCAAATGAAAAACTCATTCTTAGATATAAGAAAATGTTTTTTCAATCTAGAATTGTAACAAAACTCAAAAAAGAGAGATACGCAATTAAAGATCTAAAAAAGAGAAAACAAAGAGAAAAAGCTATAATTACAAATCATTATAGAGAATTAAACTCAAAAGTATACTTCTAAGCGTTTCCTAAAAAATCCCTACTCAAGTAGGGATTTTTTAGTATGTCAACTTAGTTTGCTTTACCGTATGAGTTTTCTCTATACAATGCTCTAAATACAATAAATTTAAATGCTATTTATGCAAAAAAAGACACCTGCTTTTACGTTTGTGGAACTTATAATTGTGCTTGTAATTATAGCTATACTTGCAACGATTGGTTTTGTAAGTTATGAATCCTATTTATCAGTAGGGAGAGATACTGCGAAAATCTCTCTTATGAGAGATATAAGCACTTCATTTGGTACGTATTGATTAAAATCACAAATCCCTCTTCCAGAAAATAAGGTTAATATAACTGCCAGTGGTAGTATTTTTGCATACCAATGAGATTTTACAGAAGCTATAGCAAATACTATAAGTTTTAAGTGAAATCCTTATGATGAAGTCCTCGATATATATCCTACGTATATGCTCCTGACAAATAGAAAAGATACGCAAATCTTACATTTTTTAGAAGATCAACAATCATCTCAAATCTCACTAGTAGATAGAACTCATGCTTTTACAGATTATCAAGTACTATACCCAAAAGTACTTTGAAAAGCTCTTTGAATCCTTATAGAAAGTGAAACCCAACAGCCTATTCAAACGATAGAATCAATTTCCGGTTCATGAAGTTACGATGTTGTTAATGGAGGAGAGAATTTAAGAGTTTATTTATCTCAAGACGAATATTACGAAGATAATATAAGTAGAATTATACCAGATAAGAATTGTAAGAGAATTTTAGAACTGTGAGGTTCAAAAGGAAGTGGTGTATATACTATTAATCCAACTGGCTTAAACAAAGTACGAGTATACTGTGATATGGAAACAGAGTGAGGGTGATGGAATGTAGTGGTAAATAATGATAATAAGGATGATGAATCTTTAAATTCAAGTGACTGCAAGCCAAGACTATCTTGATTTGCAGACCACGCATGTGGGAGCATATCTGAGTCTACTGATTTTGTGATTAATGCTGCAGGAATAGAATTCAATGAGCTTGTTTTTTCAGGATATTCATGAAAATTTACAAATATGAATACGTATCAGTACATGAAGTGGGATAATGTTCAAATTATACCAAATACTGATACTTTTGAATCTGATATAGCAAGTTCTTGGGATAATGAGATTAGTTCAAAGAAATGAATGAATGACCTAAGGTGTTGAAACTGAGATCCTAGATATATTACACTTCATAATTGAGCGTGAACATTTGAACCTCATACAGCAATTCAAGATGTTTTGTCTTGAACGGAGAGAGAATTTTCATTTATTGATGATAGAAATAGTGGGGCAACTATAAATGCATATTGATTAGATGATTATCAGGATTGAGATGGATGTAATGATGATTGGTGAAACAAAACTTACAGGGGGAGTAGCTCTTATATAATGATACGTTAAAACTTAATACACAAATATGAAACATTGAAATAAATGATTTACACTTGTTGAACTCGTAATAGTCGCAGTAATTCTATCAATACTTGCTACTGTTGGTTTTATTTCTTATGAAGAATATCTTACTGATACAAGAGACAGTAAGAGACTAGCTCAACTTACTGGTCTGCGTGATGGATTAAGACTCTGAATTACAAAGGGGCAACTTCCACTTCCTGATGATAGTGTTGAAATTAGAAACAATACAACTCCATTTTTATATCAATGATATGCTTGAGAAAATGTTTTAGAAACAATAGCTTATAGTGAAGCTACAAAAGATCCTTTCGATGATACGTATTATACATATTTGCTTTCACGCAATAGAAAAGATTTTCAAGTTTTAGGTTTTTTAGAGGAATATAATCCTAATGTAATCTCTGGACTTATACCTGTGGGGCATGCAGTCGACTATTCTCAAAGATTCCCACAAGTTATGGGGAAAAAACTTGGTATTGTATTAGAGCAAAATACAAATACTCCACTGCAAGAAATGTCTGAATATATATCTAGTTGATATATGGATCTACAAGATTCTACTACTAATGAATTTGATGCATATATTACTGATTTACAAGTAATTTCTTGAAAAGAAGATGAGCTTATTTGAATCATACCATATACAACTTGTAAAAAAATATTTGATAGTGGCTTACGTGTGAGTCAAATTTATAATATAAATCCTACATGACTTAATCCGTTTGAAGTTTATTGTAATTTGGATCCGGATATGGATGGGGGATGATGGGCTCTAGTAGCGAGAAGTCATACTTCAGGTACAACTGATAGTTTTTGATGGCTATTTTCTAGAGGGAGTATTCGTGATGATAATCAAGCCTATTCTCTTTGAATTCAAAGTACAGAATTAAACTTCAGTGAAATTTTAGCCACTTCTTATACAAGCTGAAAGACAATAGAAAGGGCAGTAAAGATAGGTGTAGATAGAAATTATATTAAAGATACGGAGGCATATGCTACAGCTACATATTCACCGTGATGTGAAGAAGTATATCCTGCAATAACTGATTGGGATAGTCCTTGCGATCAAGGTGTTGATAATTCTCTACAAAGATGGTGAATGCTTCATTATCCCTCTAATGCAGTAAATGATGCTGCTGGAACAACTGATACACCAGTTTATACGCACTATTTTTTTCATAAGAGTTCTACTACAGATAATAATTATAACCGTTATGGATTAAATACTGATGGTTGGAAAAGAGCAAGTCCTGCAACGGGTCTATGAGAGTTATTTGGAGAACAAGGAATGATATTTGTAAGATAAAGTATGTATAAAAATTATAGAGCGTTTACATTTGTAGAACTTATAGTCGTTATTACTATTATGGCTATTTTATCTGCGATATGATTTTGAGTATATCAATCCTATCTTTCAGGAGGAAGAGATGCAAATAGAGTCGTTCAGCTCAATGATATTCATGATTGATTAGATAGATATAGTATAAATTCTAGACTTCCTTTCCCTGAAGAAATGATAGATATTACAGCAAATGGTAATACATTTGCGTATCAATGAATAGCTGGTGAATCTGTGATAAAAACCATATGATACGATGGCTGATGAGTGGATTTAGAGTATGGAACTTATCTCACATATATGTTATCTACGAATCAAAAAGATTTTCAACTTATGTCTTATATAGGGGAATCTTGATTATTATCTCATAATATAGTGTGAGAAACACATGCAAATATCGACTATCAATCTTTATACCCTAAAGTAATATGAGATTCTCTATGAATCATGGTAGAGCTAGAAACTCAAGAACCATTACATCTTATAGAACTAGTAAAAAATATTTGAACTTATGATGTAGTAACATGAGGCCAAAATATTAAAGCTTATTATTCAGATAGAGTTTATATTGATTCTATCAATTCAAGCCTTATGCAACTATTGCCTAATCATAACTGTGAACGAATACAACAACTTTGAAAATCGCAGTGAAATGGTATATATACTATTTCCCCACAGGGTAACGTGAAGTTAAGAGTATACTGTAATATGGAAATTAACGGTTGAGGCTGGACTCTAATTGCAAGGAGCTCAGAAAATGCTTCTTGAGAAAATTTTTGATGGTTAGAATCTCATTGAAATCCAGAAAATATGAGTGAGTTGTACTCTATGTGAACTAATGTTCAAAATATTCAATTTGATCAAATTTTGATGTCAAGTTTTACTGACGCTTGAAATATAGATGCTAGTTGGATATTAGAGTGAGTAGATAGTTCTGTTGTGTGAAGTGCACTTTCAAGTACAGAAAGATTTCCTTGAAATTGTACAACAATTACTGAAACATCGGCAGGTGAGATCCCTACATGTTTTACTTATTGGTGAGAGATAGATGTTACTAATGGATATACTTTTAAAAATACAACCAATTCATGATTTCATGGATTAACTAATAACTGATATAGCCATTCTCCAAATTTCTTAAATTCCTTGAGAAATATGCAATGAATGATATTTATTAGATAAAATATTAAAATGAAAAAGGGATGATTTACATTAGTAGAGCTTATAATTGTGATAGTGATTTTATCTATTTTATCTACAATTTGATTTGTTGCTTATACTGATTATTTAAAGGGAGTTCGAGATAGTAGTAGAATTCAGCAAATGACAGAAATCCATAAAGCTCTCACAATCTATAGCTCTCGAGCAAGACTTCCACTTCCAGAAGATGCTTTGAGCATAGTAGCATGAGCTAATAATGTATGAATACAGTGATATGTAAATCAATCTGTACTAAATACCATAAAATATACTGACGGTTGAGTAGATCCTAAAACTAATAAATATTTTACGTATTTTATGTCTCATGATAGAAAAAAAGCTCAACTATTATGATTTTTTGAAGAAAATAATACTTCAGAAATGCTAGCACTGGGTTCAGCTACTTTTGCAAATGATTGAGTAGAGTATTCAACCCTGTTTCCCTTAGTACATGGTGCGAAGTTATGAGTGCTCATACAAGATGATACAAATATCCCTATACAAGATGTAATTGATGAAAATATTGATTTATTAACAAATACGCAAAGCTATGTTTCATATTTTAATAATAATGATTTTGTAACTTGATCAGGAGAAGTTTTATACGGAATGGTGCCTAATACAAGCTGTAGTAAACTTATATCAGATATTCCGTGACTTAGTAGCTGAGAGTATAAAATCAACCCAAGCTGATATGAATCTGTAGATGTTTATTGCGATATGGATGATGCTGCAAAGTGATATTGAAAGTGATGGACCTTATTAGCCCGAACTCATCCATTGTGATCTGGAAATTTTTGATGGCTACAATCTCAATGAAGTATTTTCGTAGATTCTAATGCATATTCTTTATGATCGGCTGTAGTTAAATTACGATTTAAAGAAATCATGATTGCTACCTATGATACTGGAAAAAATATTACAGCAGCAATTACTATGGATATAGATGATGTGTTTTTTCAGCAAGAAATCCAATTTCCAGAACCGCAATTAGATGATCAAGTATCGGAAACATCAAATTGTTCTACACTATATAACGCTGCTTGATATAGTGAGAATTGTTTTAGATGATGAAATACTAATAGTAAGTCTTTAAGGTATTGGGGAGCATTTTGAAATGAATCTGGATATGTTTTCAATAGACAAAATACTTCAGAAGAGTGATTTATATTTGCTAACGAAATGCAAACAAACAATAATTCATTGGATAATGAGTGAACAGGACTTGATAATTTTAGATGAGAACAATGAATGATATTTGTTAGATAATATAATATGAATATAAAAAATATAAAAGCATTTACCTTTGTAGAACTCATAGTTGTTATAACTATATTAGTGATTTTAAGTGTTATATGATTATGAGCGTATCAGTCGTATTTATGAGATTCGAGAGATACAAATAGATTGCTTCAAATGAGTGAAATGTATGAGGGTATGTACACATATTCTATTAGTTCTAAACTCCCATATCCAGAAGAAATGATAGAAATTCAAGCTAGTGGAAATACTTTTGCATATCAATGATATGCGGGGGAAAATACTATTAAAATAGTATGATATGATGGGGGATGAAAGGATATAGAATATGACACGTATTTAACATATATGTTAAGTAATAACGGTAGAGATTTTCAGCTTATGACTTATACAGATGATAGAGATTTATTAGGTAATTTTGTTACATCTCAATGATATGCTGCTCAAGATTATAGTTCTATGTTTCCAAAAGTTTTAGGATCACCATTAGGAGTACTTGTTGATGAAGGGAGTAATGCTCCAATACAATCGATAGAAGCTTATAAGATTTCTGGAGTTTATGATGTAGTAAGTGGATCAGAGTCAATTATATCCTATCTGAGTGATGATAATAGACTCTCTACTAATCAATGAGACAATATATCATTGATTATACCAGATATTTCTTGTGAAAGAATTCTTGAATTAGGAAACTCTAAATGAAACTGAAAATATGTAATATCGTTAGCTGGATCTACAAAAACTCAAGTATACTGTGACATGGAAACAGAGGGGTGATGATGGACTTTTGCTTGATTTATTGATGGTAGCACTAGAACGTCGGAGATACGATTTAAAACCTGAACATGAGTATATGACTCAAATAGAACAGACTCATGAGAAGAATATTTTATTGCTATGGACTGATTATGACATGAGGAGATGATGGCACTAATAGATACAAGTGATCCTGTTATTGCAAATGAAAATGATCGTTTTTTACTCCTGAGGTATTGATTAGATGCAGAAATGTTTCACACAGATGATTTAATGAATTGTAGTGATAATTTTTGAAAGTCAGATGGTTTTTTTCATCAAATGTATTTATGATCAGAACCTATATGGAGTAATGTTTGAAGTTGTGACTCAAACTGATGGTGGTTACGACCAAAGGTTTATAATCCAGGATGAACATATTTGCTTAGGACGAGAGATTCTGGTTGATCAACTTTTGGAACTGAATGGAGACCACAAGCTTGGGATCCAACTGGATTAGGATCCCAATGATTTGGTCATAGTGTTTGGTTTTACGTTAGATAATAATGAATATGAAAAATAATAAATGAAAAGCTTTTACTCTTGTTGAACTAATAGTTGTATTATCAATATTAGCGATACTCTCAACATTATGATTTGTAGCATACACAGATTATTTGAAAGGAGTTAGAGATAGTAGTAGAATACAACAGATGTCGTGAATTCATAAAGCTCTCTCTCTTTACTCAACTCGATCTAGGCTCCCATTTCCTGAAAAAGCTATTAGTATTGTATCGGGTGTAAATCCAGTATGAGGCCAGTGATATGCTGATGAAGGTGTCCTTAATACTATAAAATTCTCTGATGGGGGAATGGATCCAAAGAATAATCAACCATATACATATTTTATGTCAGAAGATAGAAAATATGCTCAACTACTTTGATTTTTTGAAGAAAATAATTCGAGGGATTTAATTACACTGAACCCAAAAGTAAATGCTGATGAAACAATCGATTACTCAAGTTTAAATCCTTATGTGGTAGGAGCTGAACTATGAGTGCTAATTGA
The DNA here is from genome assembly GCA_020629795.1 of Candidatus Altimarinota bacterium. Lineage (GTDB taxonomy): Bacteria > Patescibacteriota > Gracilibacteria > BD1-5 > UBA6164 > JAACSU01. The sequence goes on along the minus strand of JAHDCR010000001.1, from coordinate 62,841 downwards.
AGAAGATACTCGAATACCACTACAGGAAATAAAAGAAGGCACTTATGATATTTTATCTACTAATGATTTACTGGTATCATTTGCTTCAAATGCAAGTATAACTACAGGCTCAGGTAGTGAGCTTATTTGAATGGTTCCTAATTTAACTTGTAAAAATATTTTAAACTCATTAGGATCAGCAGATGATGGTATTTATAAAATTAATTTAAACGGTGATAAACAGTTAGAAGTTTATTGTGATATGACTACAGATGGTTGAGGTTGGACTTTTGTGGCTCACATTGATAACGATACTGAATGAAAAGATATTTACTTTAATTCGGTAACTTGAATATATAATTCATCAAGAATAGATACAGATAAATTATATAGTTTAAATATGAAAGATTTTAATCATACAGAAATGATTGTGACATATGATACTCCAGATATTATCACCGCAAATAATCAAAATAGATATTTACAATTTAAGTATAGTAGGGATGCAGATGGATTTTTTATGTGACCACTTATGCCTGGTTGTTCATGAAATCAATTATTAGGTAGTTCTGGAGAGTTTTATTATAAAACTTCAATAAGTTCTGAATATATTTACAGTACGAACTCTCAATGTAATGAAGGATTTTGGGGCTTGAGACCGACACCTCATGATGGAATCTATATTATTGCATTTAGACAAGTTGATTGAAATTCTTCATGAACTAGATACGATTCAAGAGCTTGGTGAATTGAATCAGGAGATAGCTGATATGATGTGAATTGGCATTATGATTCTTGGATATATGTTCGATAATAAAAAACTCTCAGAATATTCTGAGAGTTTTTTTATTATTAACGAAAAATTATCCTTTTTTGATTTCTTTCATTCTAAGAGTTTCGTGTTTTCTTGTAACTTTGTTGTATTTTCTAAGTTCTGGTCCTTTTTTACCAGCTTCAAAGTTCTTTTTTTGGATATTAGTTGTGTGAACCATGTTTCCAGTTTCTGTAGAGTAGTATGCTACATATGTTCTTTTTCCTTTAGCCATAACAGTTGTATAAATAATAATAGTTTTTAATCGCGAGGATTATATAAAGTTTTTCCTAAAAAACAAAAGTTTTTCTCCTTGAGATAATGTACTACACCTTCATAACATCAGCTTCTTTTTGTTTTGTTGCTTCATCAATCTTTTTGTTTGCGGCATCTACAAATTTTTGTAGCTGCGTTTCTAGGTCTTTAGCCTCGTCTTCTGAAATTTCTTTTTCAGTTTTTTGTTTTGCTATTTGTTTATGAACATCTCATCTTATATTCCTAATTGAAACTTTCGCATCTTCACCATATTTTTTTACGATTTTTGCCATATCTTTTCTTCGTTCCTCAGTCATTTGTGGTACTTTGATAAGGATACTTTCAGCTCCTGATTGAGGGTTGAGTCCGATATTTGCAGCAATGATAGCTTTTGTAATCACTCCAACTAGTTCTTTGTCCCATGGAGAAATAGAAAGTGTTTGAGGGTCCATCACTCAAATGGAAGCAGAGTTTTTAATTGGCTGCATACTCCCGTACTGTTCTATCATAATGTCCTCTACAAGCGCTGGATTTGCTCGGCCCATTTGTAGTTTTCCAAATTCGCTTTCTAGATGGTGTAAGGCTTTATTTAATTGAGTTTGTGCTTGCTCTATCATATATTTTATTTTAAATGAGTAATTATATTGTTATTATATTTTAAGGCTTTAAAATAGCAAATTTTAGCCTATTTTTTTACTATCTTAATAGTTTCTTCTGTGAGATATAAATTTAAAAATTTTGTATTATTGTCTTTTATAGCTGTTCGAATTTGTGTCGCTGAAACGGGTATAATGCTTCTTGGTATTTCCGTAATACTTATTGAAAAGGGGATAGTATGCTCTAGGCTTTGAATGCTAATAATCGCAGAATCATTATCTTTATCACCACAATAAATGTTAAGTCTTGAAATATCTTCAGGTATTTTTTTTAGTATATGTTCTAACCAAGCTTGATCTGTCTTAAAATCGGGAAGAGCAATAATACTAATGTTTGTGTTAATAAAATTAGCCCTTATTATTTTTTTTCTTGTTTGAAAATTATACGGGTTAGATACATTCTCTGACTCGGATGAACCTATAAAAATAATAGTGGAGTCATTCTCATTTTCAGACGCTTGAATTAGGAGTTCATGGCCCTTATGAAGTGGTTGAAAGCGTCAGATGATACATCAAATGGTATTCATTAGAGTGAGTTAAAATACTCAGTAAGATCAGGGATAATTTGCTTCTTTCTAGAAAGTCTTGCTCAGAGATTTGAGAGATTATTTTCTACAGGAGATTGAAACACCTTAGATATTATTTCGCTGTCATTTCCATCAAGAGTGATGCTAGTATTAATTTCTCAAAGTATATCAACTATTGAGAGCATTATAAAATCAAGATTTTGTTCCTGTTTAAGATCCTGCATTCAAATCAAAATCTCATCTTTTCTACCTAGACCGTATCACGGATTTGTAGTTTCAAGAGTCCCTACTCAAATTTTTTTCTCTCCAAACTCAAAGTTTTTATAATCATATTGTATGAGATCCTTTACAGGCATATCTCACAAATCAGATTTTGCTTCAAACATAGGCATTGCAAATGATTCTAAGTCTGAGATATTAGCTATTTTTTGTAATTCACTAGCTATAGCTTTGTCTTCTTGTGTTGTAGTTGGTGATTTCCATAGCAGTGAATCCGACATAATACAAGCAAGCATCATAGTAGCAATTTCTGAAGATATTTCGTATCATTCTGCTATATACATTTTATAAAGTATTGAAGCAGTAGAACAAAGAGGTTCTATACGTATTTTTAGAGGCTTAGCACTCTCAAATTGGATTTTATGATGATCAATAAGCCATGTAATATTTAAATCTGTAAGGTTATCTGGAGCTTGAGATGGCTCGTTATGATCAACCAAACAAACTTCATTACCTGTATCAAGCTCTGTTTTAATCTCTGGTTTTGAAATGTTGTAAGTTTCTAAAAGATACTGTGTTTCTTTATTGAGTTCTCATTGGATATATGCAGTAGCTGTGTATCATTTTTTTGTGAGAAAGTCAGCCATAATAATTGCTGAAAGAGTACAATCTGTGTCAGGATTTTTATGACCTATAACTTGTATTTTGTTCATTTTGTTAGGTAAAGTATAATTTAGCCTTTTTATTATATAAGAAAGTAGTTATTTTCAAGATATTAAGATAGTAAAAATACTTGTTTAAAACGAAAAAAAAGTATACTTGGTTTGAAAAATACTATATTATTCAATACATTTATGAGTAAGTTTCTACATGAGATAGTCACTTGAAATAAGTTCGAACTGTTAATTGATACTAAAATTTTCCCAAAGGATATAGTCCTCAAAGCAGCATATAATTTTTTAGATAAATGATATTTCTTTTTTAGATTTGATGAAAATCAAAATGTTATTTTAGAATTCACTAAAAAGCAAGATATAGATACTGATCCTAAAATTGTCATTTGAGAATTTTCAGATGAGCTTTTAGATGTTTATCTGAGAGATGCTTTAGAAAAAGATAATAAAGTAATACGTGAAACAATTGTAACTAAGGCTATAAATGGGCCGATAGATATGAAAAACTTTGTTTCTCTGGATACAGATGTTTCACTTCAAAATGAGATTGATTTTGATAAAGATATTGATGAAATTTTAAAAGAAATTGAAAGCGATCCTGAAGTAAATATAGATGAAGATGAAATAGAGAAAATACTCAAGGAAATCGATGATGAGGTAAGTTCTGAAGTTGAAAAACCAAGTATTACAGTGAGTAGAGATTCTGTATCGAGTTTGAAAAATATGTTTAAAAAGAAATAAAACTATGACACTAGAATTTAAAGTATCATCACAGATATATCAACTAGCCAAAATACAGCAAGCAATAGCTGACTTTTCTGATGTTTCAGATATTACATATAATTCTGAATTATTATCCATCTCATGAGGATCTGAGGAGGAGATTCAAGAAGTGTTCGGGGAGTTTATGAATTACGTTCTTTCACTTTAATTTATGCATATAGATACTACTAAAATTACACCACATTCTGATTTATGATATTTTCGTTTTAAGAAATTTAATGCAGAAAAATACCTAATCACAAATGATGCTTGAAAATTTCATTTTTTAAGTATGAGTGATTTTCATAATTTTATTTCCGGAAATCATACTGAGCTAGATTCTTATAATGAACTCATTTCAAAGGGATTTATTAAAAAATCAAACTATCTTGAAAAAATGACATGAAGTGTAGCTCAGAAAAATCACTTTGTTTGAGTAGGCCCTACTCTTCATATGATTGTAGTAACACTCCGTTGTAATCACAAATGCAGATATTGCCACGCTGCAGTGGCACCAATGACAGCGAAGGAATTTGATATGACAAAGGAAACAGCAAAAAAAGTAGTGGATGCTATCATGTATACAAATTCTCCAAGTCTTACAATTGAGTTTCAGTGAGGAGAGGCTTTAGTAAATTATGAAGTAGTCCAGTATATTGTTGAATATGCTTCAAGTAGAGCTATGCATTTACAAAAAGATTTAAGATTTTCACTAGTTTCAAATCTCACTTTAATGACGGAAGAAAAATTGAAGTGGCTGTTTGATAATAATGTAGATATTTGTAGTAGTTTAGATGGAGATAAAATATCGCATAATGCTAACAGAACTGGTTTCCAAGGTGATAGTTTTGATACAGTGACCTATTGGTTAAAGAGAGTTGATGAAGAAAAACAAAAAAGATGATTATGAAAAATATGAGCTTTATTAACGGTTACTAAGCAGACATTACCAAGATACAAAGAAATAATAGATAGTTACATCAATCTGTGACTTGATGGGATATTTTTAAGATGGTTGAATCCATACGGTTTTGCTGCGAGTGATATGGAAACTTTGGCTTATGATCCTGATGACTGGGAAAATTTTTATAAGGAATCTTTGGATTATATTTTAGAACTAAATAAAAAATGAACACCATTTAAAGAAAATATAACTTCGATATATCTGCAAAAAATATTCAATGCTATGGACCCTTCTTTTATGGATATTAGGAGTCCTAGTGGTATAGCTATTTGATGAGTAGCATATAATTTTGATGGAAAAATTTATGCAAGTGATGAATCTAGGATGCTTGGTAGAATGTGAGATGATACTTTTTTTATGGCAGAAGTAACACAATCTTGATCTGAAACCTATAAAAATATGATGAATAGTGAAATTTTAAAAATAGCAGTTCAGGCAAGTACCTTGGATGGTTTACCAGGCTATAATGACCATGTTTATAAACCGTATTTATGAGTTGATATAATTCATAACTATAAAATGAGTGGGAGTCTGTATGTTCCTCTCGTAAAGGATGATAAAATGAAACTTCAAATTGCTATACTCGATACTATTTTTGAAAAACTCCAAAACCCTGATGATGCTAAAATTTTAATGTCTTGGATAGGGAGATAACAATATAGCTTCTTGTAAATATGGCTTTTTTGCTTTTTCTCAAATCTTTTTATACTTGTATACATACTCATAATTACTACTATGACAATTAATAAGAAATTCCCAAAGCTTAAAAAATCTTTGAAAAATTTCCTCACGGATGAAAGTGGGAATATTACAAAAAAAGATGCAATTTGACTCAGTGCTTGAGTTGCACTTTTTGCTGGTATTGAGGATGTAATTGCTGGTCATTCCAGTACTAATACTCCATACTCACAAGCTCATGCAAATGGCTATCAAGGTTGAAGCGCAATAAGTGGTACGAGGACTTCACATGCAAGTGGTATTATAAATGGTCATTATAGTGGAACACCTAACGGTTGAAATTATAGTTGAAGAACGGGGATGTCACACCTCAATCAAGCAGAATTTACCGGAACAAGTCATTCAAGTCATAATAGCCATTGAAATCATGGAAGTTGAGGTTGGTGTTAATTTTCTTTTTAATCAAATTCTATGAATAAAATACATATTATTCTGTTTTTACTGATAACAAACTTAATATTAGCTGGTGTTCTATATTATAGGGAAGTGATATCACCTTGAGTTAGTCCGGAAAATATTATAGATTCTGCTTCAGGATCTGAAGTTACTTTTATAGAGGAAAAAAACTTAACTTTAGAAGACGCATTAGAACTGGATGCTCATATCTATGATTCATATCATCTTGTAGATAAGAATCAAAACGAAAAAGTTTACGAAAATTTTTATAATGAATTTGATGCTCTTGAAAGTTATGAAGATTATAAAAAATTCACTCAAAAGTACCCAGCATTATTATTTGTTATTTATGCTGCAAAAAATAAAGATAGAGAAAATTATCTAAAATTTTATAACTTTATTTTTAATAAAGTCCTTGAAGAGAATAATCCAAAATATATCCAAGATTTAAAAGATATTTGAGGAGACAACTTAGAATGAGAAGAACTACGCGAACCGTTCATGGAGACTATAGCGTCTCAGTATGAAATTATTTCTAGCTGAACAAACCCATTTAGCCTTAATTTAGGACATGGGCCAATTCATATAGCTCTAACTGCTGATAGTCTAGAAGAAGCAAAAAAACATTGTGATGAGGGGGAGATTTCATGAGTTGATGAGCTTACTCGTCAAGAATGTTATAATTATGTTATTCATTATAGAGCTACAAAAAATAATAATTATTGTAGTGTACTCTTTTGAGAATATGATAGGGCTATGTGTAATTCATATCTTGCTTCAACCTCACAATAATATTATACATACATATGATCCTTTGCGAGCTGCATATAGTTTTTATACAGCTCGTTATTTTTTGCTTCAAATCTTATTTTATTAGCGTATAATATGGATACTCGGTCTCTATATTTTAAAAGATTATTTAGTTGCACATCTTGAAGAGTATTTTTCATATTAGAAAAATAGTCATTTTTACAATCGTGACATTTTTGTTGATCTTCTCAATAAGTACATCCAATATATTGATCAACTTTTTCAATAAAATCTGTATCACCAATATTAGCAACAACATATTTGTTATAGTCTTCTTCTCGATTTACAAATGGGTTGAAGAGTATATCACCGTTTGTAAATGCTTCTGTATAAAACCATAAACATCTACCGGTTTTTTTTCTAAACGCTGATAGCATGTTAAATCTAAATTCCTTATTCATAGAGTTGAGATAGTAGAATTTTCATTCTGAAATTTTATTAAAAATATAGCTATGAATTTTTTCTAGCTCGGTTATAAAAAGTTTCTGTAATTCTATCGGCCATATTTTACCATCAACAGGAGCAACGTTTATAGTACATTCAAAACCTTCATTTTCAACAAGATGTATATAGGAGTTATATAAATCTTTGATAGTGTTTGTGTCTACAGTGATGGCTATTCATAGATGAGTATTTTTAATAGTTTTTTGTACTATTTCTTTATTTTTGAGTATAAGATCATAACTTCATTTTCAATTTGCAAGTTTTCTATTTCTATCATGAATTTCTTTTGAACCATCTATACTCCAAGCGAGATATATATCATGGTCTCGAATAATATCTAATTTTGTTTGATTAAACAGAATTCAACTCGTACAAAAAGAAATATCGAGCTGTTTTCATAATTTCTTTTCTAGCTTTCTAGCATATATAACAGCCTTTATTATGAGATCAAAACAAAGTAATGGCTCTCATCATAATAGATGTAAAAGCTTATTGTGACCAGGTGAGTACAATAATAAGTCTATTAGTTTCATGAGGTGTTCTTCTGAAATCACTCTTCAATTTTCTTTATCTACAAAACAATAATCACACCTCAGAGGACAAGCCTCTCACATGATAATTTTCACAAAATATATTTGTTTATCGAATCATTTGAAAGGATTTATAGTTATAGACATCAATTTATATTCAATAAATACATAATAGTATTTTATATAATATGTCCTAAAACTCTAATTCTTTTTGTTGATTAGCAATAAGAACAATATTTGAGTTATTGGCTTTTTTAATTACAATTAATTACAGAATTATTTAATCAAACTACTAAATGATTAAAGGGTTATATTCCGTTATGATACCACTATCTTCTTGATGTGTTTCAAATTGTTCTGGTTGTAATATTTTTAAGAAAGAGAATATTTCTCATAATGAATCAGAAATTTTCAAAAACATTTTAAGATGCTGTGAAATATGATTTTTATGAAAAAAGTTTTTTCTTTCTAACTATGACTTTTTTTTATTAGATGAGAGATTTATAAGAAAAATTATATCAATAACCCAAGTACATGAATTAAAATTAGTATTTCATAGTTCTTTAAAAAACGTTAACGAAAATATTCGTTTCTTAAAAAATAATAAACGAGTAGAGCTCTTATATCAAATGAATCTTGATAAACGCAGCATGATTACTATGTTTAGGAGTTTACCGCAGTTTATGTGATATAATATTGAATATATGTTCTGGGTTAAGGATGATAAAAATCATAATCTCTTAGAATATATGATATCTAAGCTTATTGCATTGGGTTTTCAGAAAATTTCCCCAATTGACTATGTTCTATGAACGGTAAAAGTACGTATATTAAAGCATTTATGATGATGAAGATTAAATCGATTAGGTTGCATTATTCATAAATGATATAGACTTACACAAGATAAGATAAGCATAGATAACTCTATATTTTTTCCTTCTTATTTTGAAGTAACTACATGAAAATGAGATATTCGTCTCCATGAGCCTCCATGTGGTTTTTGAAATATAATTATAAGTAATATCTTTCAAAAAAACTCAGAAATATATAAAGATTTCGAAAAATTTCATATATATATGGATAAATTTATTGAATCACAAAAATGAAAAAGACAGCAACAAATTTGTAATGCTTGTAATGTGAATAGCTATAATTTTAAGAGTATATAATAATGTGTTGATTTGCTGGTTTTACATATTGAAACAGAAAACTTATCGAAAAAATAGCTTCTACTTTAAAGAAAAGAGCTATTGATGATGAGAATTATTATGTTGCTGATAATTATTCTTTTTATCACGCTCATCTAAAAATATCTGACCTTGATAAAAATACTTCTCAACCTTTTATTTGAGATACAATCATAGTTTGATTGGTTTGAGAAATATATAATAAAAGTGATATACTTCAACAATTATCTATAGACTCTCATGAGCAGATATATACAGAACTGCAAATAATAGCTTTAGCATATAAAAAAATGTGAGCTGACTTTGTAAATATTTTGAACTGAGAGTTTGCAATAAGTATTTATGACATTCAGGAAAAGAAATTACTACTATTTCGTGATAGATGGGGAGTTAATAATGTTTATTATAGAATTTATAAATGAGAATTGTTTTATGCTTCAGAAATTAAGTCGCTTATTTTAAATGCTCCTGTATGCTCAAAAACATCAATGATTCATCATATGATATTCCAGTTTTGAATAAGCCCGCAAACTATACTGCAAGATATATTTATATTAAGGCCGTGAACATATTTAGAATTTAAAGACAATAAGGTCTCAATAGCTGACTTTTCTCCTTATAAATATAGGGATATACAGTCTAATTTTATAGAGACACTTGAAAAAAGTGTAATACGAAGAATTCCTCATTTTCAAAAACGAATTTTCTTAGGGCTATCCGGGTGACCAGACTCTAATCTTATTCTTTATTTTTTAAAAAAGCACTTTAGTTGAGAGATAATTGCATACAGTTTTTTAACTGACAAAAATACACAAGATATTAACATAGCCAGTGAAAATGCCAGAAAGCATAATATAAAACACCTAGTAATTAACATGAATGACTATGTGTTTACACAATCTGCTCAAGATTTGTATACGCACGAAGGTATAGTTAACATACCTGATCTAAATAAAATTTTAAAAAAGAGTTTTCCTGAATACTCAGATATAAAGGTAGAGTTTTGATGAGATGGAAAAGAAGAACTCATTCTTTGAAATAATCACTATCCATATAAATCAATCCTTGCACGTTATAAGTATTTTTATGAAAAAAATTTAGTCGAAGTAATCAATATCAGCCAAGAATTTTTAAATAAAGAAATGTTTGACTATAACTTGCAAATTATCGATAAACTATCTCTTCGTAGCGGTATTGAAAGGAGATTGCCATTTACCGATTATGAATTACTCAGATTTTTTAAAGATAAAAATTATAGGAAGCAAGCAGAAGAATTTTTATTTGAAAAATGAATTAAAATAGTTTCTTGAGAATACTGATATGATCTAGGTATAAAATTTGAAAACTTGTATGACTCAAAATTAGCAAATAATAAGAATATACTTTTGAGTGAATTTAAAAAACATATGATATAACTCATGATTGATAAAGATGTACATAATTTATTTGAAAAGTGAGAGTATGAGCAACTCATAAAGCTAATTCATGACTATATATGAAATCCAGAAATTAATGAGGATATAGCATATATGCTATCTTTTTCTTTGTTTCAAAGGGGGAGATTCTCAGATTCATTGAAAGTTATCACAAAGGTAAAAGCTCTAAATATTGAGAGTCCCCGATTAAAAGAGATACAGCTACTTATAGATTTCTCACAAGGGAATACTTATACTCTTTTAGAAGATATTGAAAAATTAAGAATAAATTATAAATATAATTCTGAATACTTGTGTAATCTCGAATGTCAGGTGCATGTGGATATATTTGGAAACTATACGAAAGCCTTAAAAATTTATATAGAGAGCTTGAAAAATTATCCAAATAGTGGAATACTCCACTACTATATATGAATGATTTATTATAAAAAGTGAGATATATCAGATGCTTATTCATACTTTATACAAGCATTAGAGTATGATTTTGTTTATGCATATTATTGAATAGTAAAATGTATTAAGCGAGATTCTAATAGTTGTATAAATATACGTTTCTTTAGGCAACATTTTATATCGAAAAATGAGTGGAGCAATGACTTTACTTGCCTGTGAAATATATTTTATGAACTTGAAGAGTATACTATTTCACTTAATTTTTATTTAAAAAGTATAAAAAATATACCAAATGATTACTGTACTTATAACGGTATAGCAAATGTTTTATTTAAAAGCTGAAGATACGATGAATCATTTAAATATTTTCTTCAATCGCTCCAATTAAGAAAAGATGATAGTTATGCAAATAATGGTATATGAAACATTTATTACAAACGAAAAGATTATCAGTCTGCTTTGTTGTATTATTACAAGTGATATACTACTGAAAATGAGAATGCATACCTGATATACAAAATATGAATGTGTTATTATTTCTTATGAAACATATCATTAGCAAAAGACTTTTTGGAAAAAAGTAAAAATCTAAATAAGGAAAATTATATGGTCAAGCGATATTTAAAGAAAATTAAATATATTTCAAATAAAAAAGATTCTCATGAAACTTTGTAAAAAATTAGCCTGAAGTACCAATTTGGAATCGACTTATGTTCTTGGTATATGATGTACTACTAAGATACTATATCGATCTTTTTGAGATAAAGTGTTATATAAAAATAAAATTTATGAACAATTAATGAGTTATAATTTTCATGAATCTATAACTAAAAATATACAAAAAATTTTTTCAATATCTGAACTAGATGTTACAACTTTTCATTTTTGAGAGGATATAGAGACTTGAAGAGTGAAATTTTATATTTCTCTCTATGATCTCTCTTTTAAACAATCTTTAAAAATCTTAACTCAAGTTAAAAAAATACTAAATATTCAAAAATATTATTTAAATCAAGATTTTTTAAAATTTGATTGTATCTGATTCGATATCTACAATGAATCTATAACTTTAAAAGTCTATGAACTAGTGCATTTGAATAAAGTATATTTTAAAAACCTTCCTGATAAGATTGAAAAATGAAATATTAAAGAAGTCGGAGTACTTAAGTCATGAGAGAGAAATAAAATATTTTTTCGCTTCAATACTCCAATAAATATCAGTACTCTCTATCCTGAAATACTTAGATCTATTGAAATAGAGCAACACAGTTATAAATCAGAGTATGTATTTCAAAATAAAATCACATATTATTGTTGTGAGTGAGATAAGCAGGAAATATATTTTATATAACTTGTATGCTCTTTTATTTGAGTATAATAGATGTATTTAAATTTTATGCCTAGTTATGATTTCAAAATCTCACTTAGATTCATCTCATATTTTAAAAAAGATTCAAGATTCTAATAATAATAATTGAATTCAATATTTTATCTGGGAAAATTTTATTGATTCAGATTTATATCTACAGGTAGAAAAGGAAATTCAAAATCAAAACTATACAAAAGTAGATATTCACTCCTCTCATCATAGAAATAATAAAACTGTAGTATTAGAATGAAAAGCTCTCGGAAAAATATTTAATTTTTTTGAAAGCCCCGTTTTTGAAAAATACTTATCTATTTTTACGTGAAAAAGTGTGAGACAAGAATTCTATGTAGATAGGTGAGAAATTAATTCAATTTTATGAAAAGATGATTTTTGCTGAGCAATTGCTCAAATATATGAAAAATGAGATTTTTTTGATTGGCATGTAGATGGTCCGATTTCAGAATGATCTCTATGAGCGTTTACGTACTATTTAGGATGATATAGTTGAGATTGGGATGAGACTCAAGGATGAAATTTAGACTTGTGAAACAAGTGACAAACAGGTCATATTTCAAGCTATAAGACTATCCCATACAAAAAAAATACTCTAGTACTTATTTTAGCTTCTCCTGATGCATATCACAGAGTGAGTAAGTTAACTACGAATGCTCTTCGTCTATCTATACAATCAACAATAATGAAGAAAAACTAATGAAAATCTTAGATTTATATATAACAGATATTTGCAATTTAAATTGTGAATATTGTTATGTTGATGTTGTAAAAAAAGAGGACGCACATTTTAATGCTACAGAATTTTCTCAGCGAATAGATTTATTATCCTATGATGCGATTAAATTTTTATGAGGTGAACCACTTGTGAAATGGAATGATATAAAAGACATCATCAAAAGTGTTAGCTTGAAGAAAACGGATATAAATTTTACCATTATAACTAATGGTATTTTACTAAATGATGAAAAAATAACATTTATAAACTCTTATTCAAACATAGAAGTACTTATATCTTTGCATGAGTGATCTCTTATTCAAATCAGAAGAAAAATTGATATATTGCTTGAGTTAAAGAATAATATTTCCTTGTATATAATTTTTGACCCGAAAGATTTTAAACAGTCTATAGCAAAATTTTTAGAATTTTCAAGGTATGGTTTTACAAATTTTTGTTTTGCTCCAGAGATATATGCAACTTGGAATCAAGCAGACCTAATTGCTTTAGAGAAAATTTTAAAATATTTTTCAGATTTTATTTTGCGACACAATATTTCAATTTGAGGAATCGCAAAAAATTATCTGAAAGTAATGGATTATGGATGTGAAAAACATATTTATAACAAGACTTGAGACCGTAAACTGTGTAATAGGTTTCGCTCATTAGAAGAGTATGAAAATTTTAATTATAAACGAGTCTATGATTATTTTCAAGATGCTATAGGTTATAAACAAGATCCAAATAGATGGTTTTATGTGTGTCCTGTGGGATGGTATTTAGATAATAAGGATAATTTAGAAGAAAAAACTCTTTCATATAAAAAACTAAATTCAACATTTTTAAAATTTCATAAATATATTAATAAGAATCAAATTAATTTTCTAAACCCAGATATTAATGAAGTTCGATTCAATCTAACTAGACAATGTAATATACGTTGTGGTTATTGTTATGTAGATTTTAAAAATGAAACCCTTTCATTTACAGAGGCAAAAAATATTGTAGATTTTTATTTAGAACGAGCAGGAGACAATATTACTTTTTCATTTTTTTGATGAGAACCACTTTTGGAAAAAAAATTACTTATAAAAATAGTAGGATATATACATCAAAAAAATGAAAATCATCATAAAAATATATATTTAAAGATCGCAACAAATTTTATGCTTGTTGATGATGATATAATTGATTTTTTATCTAAAAATGATTTTGAAATACATATATCGTTGAATGGTACAATAGAAACAAACGATTATATGAGGGATAATAGTTCCGGACTTGTGTTGCAAAAAATTCAAAAATATAAAAAATATTTACAACATGATAATACCATAGTGTTACTCGCATTTTCACCCAAAGAAATTACTATGATTTCGAAAAATATAGAATTTATACACTCATTATGATTGAATAGGATTAATTTTGAACTTATATTTTGAAAATGAATTACTTGGTCTAAATTTGATATTATGCAAGCAGTAAAAAACATTATTGCTGCTTCTGGGAAATCATTTTCATATATAGAAAATATGAGAAAAAATAAGAATATCTTCATTGATATAGATACAAAGTGAAGGTGTAATGATAATTCGTTAGAGTTTTACTGACATGAGATTGATACTGTGAGTAAAAAATATTTTGATAGTTTACTGAATAAAATTTGAAAGAATGCTCAATAAAAAAGACCTAATATTTCTAAAAAAATATATAGCAGATAGATATCTTGATGAAGATAATTTACATAGGTTAAAGGAGAATTTTTACTCTCAAAAATATGTAAAGCATTTAGCTTTACCAGATTTTTTCAAAGATGATTTTATAGAATGAATTAAGAATGATATTAGAGTAGGAAAGAGAGACCATGAAGAGTTTTATACCAACCAAGAATGATATAAGAAATGAACTTGAAGTTATATATCAGGTAAATACCTTGCTGACTTATATAGATTTTTTCATAGTGCTTCGTTTTATCGGTATATGGAATACTTTTACAATACGGCTGTTTCTACACCTATATCGTTGTGATTTAGGCTTGAAAATATTATGCGTTCGTTACTAGGGAGTAGATGAAGTCTCATACAAATTTACAATTCAGGTGATTATTTAGCTTGGCATACTGATGGTCCTGTAAATACAGTTGCAGGAAGTTATGTATTTTTTTTAAATGAAGACTGGAATGAGTCACAGTGATGAGCTTTAGAACTGTGATATAAAAACAATTTAAGAGATATCAACGCTATAACTTATAAATCAATAGCTCCAGTTATGAATACTTTTGTATTTTTTAAATGTGAAAGAGATATTTCTTGGCATAGAGTTCAATGAGTTTCCTCATGAGAAAGAAAGACCTATCATGATCAATTATTATATAAATAATAATTGTAATAAATCTAGTATTTTTTTGATGATGGTGTTTCAGAAAATCATTGTACCTATAAATCCTGTGTAAATAAAGATTCAGTAAGAAATAGTTTTTATGACTACTATATCTGTAATAGGTTTTTCATCTTTTCTATTTTTTTCAATGCTTAGATTGATATATTTTATAGTTTTTTTCAATGCTTGTATACTTTGTAGGTCTAGTACTTTTGTTTTAAAGTTATATTCCATATCATCTGCTAATACCTCTCTTCATCTAAATAAATGCTCAATATGATGTTGATCAATAATCATACCTGTTTTAAGATTATCAATTTTTATGCTCGCTTTTTCACTCGAGTGAAAAGTAAGTGTAAAAAAATATTTTCAGCATATCACTCATGCATAGAGTACTAAATAACTAGTAAAAAGTAAAAAGAGTATATTTTTCGTTTCTTGCGTATTGTTTTTAAGCTGAAATACAATTATGATAAAAAGTAATAGTGAAAAAAAATAGAGACAAAAAGACTTTATTATATGAGTATTAAATCATTTATTATCTAATTTTCTAAATATATATGTACTGGTGTATTTAATAATATAAATTAGGAAAATAAAAAATATGAGAATAAATATTATTATATGCTCGGTATATTTTATCCATATGTCTTGAATATTCGGGAGATATGTAAAATTAATCACTATGATTTTAAAAAAACGCAAAGCGATATATATAATAGTGAGTCCTAAAATAAGATGAAATATCTGTATGATAGATTCAGATTTTTTTATTATTGATGCTTGAAATTTAGAATAATCATCTTTTATTATTCAAAATACGTCATCTCTGAATTTTTTATAGAATGTAAGTTTTATAAATACAAAATAGAGTAGGTATAAAATCATTACTCAGAAAGTTACAATAGCTATGTTTCACAGGAATATCAGATGATCAATTTTAGCGAGAAATAGAGTTAATACAAAGAAATATTTTGAATCTCAAGCTCCCCATACTCTGTAGTAATAAAGTCAAAAACTAATAAACATCGATACCAGGATTTTTCATATTAATATTCATAATCAAACGTCAACATACTCTATATAAAATATGTTATATACATACCAAAGTGGTAATAATAGTATTAGTCCTGTTATATGTTTGTTAGGTATTTTTTTTTCTGTGAAATCGCTTAAGAGTATTTGTAAATTGAAATATCAAAAGATACTTACTATCATAGCTCAAATAAATATTTCCATTTCTAAAAACAAGTTATATAATTTTACTTATAGTATTTATTTTTACTTTATAAACAAAGTTGTATGACTCAAGAAAGTGTTCTATGATATGAAAACAATACGATGGTTGTTCAGTATAAAGAAAAATTTTATCATAAACTGAGTTCACTATTTTCTCATATAAATGTAGAAGAATGACTAAGGGCTAGATTTTGAGATCTAGAGAGTTCAAAGCAAAGAGATTTTTTATTACAGTCTGATGTTTCTTCTCTTATTCTTCGTTTGACTGATGAAAATACAGTTTCACAATTAAACTTACTTAATCAAGAGCTTAAATACTTTCTTGACTGAAATTTCAAATCATTATGTCATAATCAGTGAGAATATATAAAATGAACTAAAATCCGTTTAACGCTTCATGACAATAATCCTGATAATAACGTTATAAATCATCCAGATCATACATGAGAAGGGATGTTGTGATGGGGAGAAAAAACTCCAGAAGAATGGAACGCAGTTTTTTCAAAAGCTTTTGAGATGCTGAAAGAAATAAATTATAGTTTTTTTATGGAGCTACAATGAATGATACAAAAAATAATTCCTATGAATACTTCCCATGGTGTCCATAACTCTTGTACTTATAGACAATGTATAGGTACTCTTTATTTATGATATACAATTGATACTGATTTTCCAGAATTAAATATTATAGAAGCTCTTATTCATGAATCAAGTCATAATAAATTCAACCTTATAGCTCAATCAGAAACTCTTTACAACAATAATAGTGATCAAAATTACTATTCTCCTTATAGGCCTGATGCTAGGCCACTTCATGGTGTTTTAATATGAGTACATGCTTTGGTCCCAGCTGTGTTTGTATTACTTCAATGAATCAAAAAGTGAATGATAAGTGATTATAGATGGAAACAGAAAGTAGTTTTATATCATATTAAAAACAAACTTTGATATAATGTCATTAAAAAGTTTTTACTCCCAACTGAAACTTGAAACTTAATTTTAAACGATATGTTAGAGGTGATGAAGCAGTGCGATTCTATCATTCAAAAATATAAATTATTACAAGAATTGGACGTTTCTGAGATACAAGGGAGGGCAAAAAAGCATTTTTTAGAGGTAAAACATAATTATCCAACTGTCCAGTACTAGTTTCTTGTATTTTTAGATGAAATATGATGTAATTAATGTATAGGAAACTAATTTCTCCATACATTATGAAAAAAATTACATATATCTTCTTGCTTTTGCTTTGATTCTCTGTATTACAGCTTGATGTATTTGCAGTATCATACACAAATCCTGGTTCATTTACTCCTACCACAATTAGGGGATGAGGTCCTAACAGAGGTACTCAATGTAATTCAAATGCAGTACCACAAGACTCTCAGACTGATACAGCAGCATGAGATGCTGTGACCTGAAGTTTTGATTGTCGAACGCATAATTATTATGCTGCATCAGCATGAGAATACACTAGGAATACAATTGCGAATGGTATAACTTTATGTGATTGAGAGGATATGGTTGTTGGAAGGGATGGTGCAACAAGTCGAATTATTTGTAGGAGATGGGATGACTGACGTCCTACGGTAAATACCTCTTCACTGGCTTATTCACGTCATAATACATGGACAAATCTAGATGGAACTGTGACATTTTGAGCTGATGATGTACCTGTTAGCTCATCAAATGGTACTGTTGAGAGTGGAGTTGCAAATAATGCGACTCGATATTGCTGGTGAAGTACCTGCACTCTTGCCAATCCTTCTGATGGTACAGCGGCAAATTCAGTTGTAGTAAATTCTCAGCAAAATAGAGTTTTAAGATATAGAACTTGGGATAGAAATGGGAATGCAAGTGTTATTAGATCTGCGAACGTTATGATTGATAAAACTGCTCCAACCTTAACAACAACATTATCTTGACCGACAGTAGGTGTAATATCTAATGATACCTGGTCTAATGAGAATATAAGTTCAAGCGTAGTTTGCTCTGATACTTGATGATCATGATGTTCTAACATTCAACGTAAAGTTTCGAGTAGTTCTTTTTCTTGTAGTTCATCATGAGGTTGGACCAATGGATCGAGCTATACTCATAGTACTCCAAATAATACAAATAAAATTGAATACATATGCTACAGAGTAAGAGATAATGCAAATAATTGATATACTTATAGTGGACTTCAGATAATAAAAATTGATAAGGTTTCACCTACACTTAATCCAGTCGTTGGCACAGATGTGAGAGGAGATGTTGAAAATGAAGTTCCAATAAATTTATTAGCAAATGATAGTTACAATTATTGAATTACAATTAGTGAAAACGGTTGATCTCCTGTAAAAGATATTAGTTACTCTATAGAAAATCATTCAAATACAAGTAGTACCGAATATTTTAATGAGTCAGTTACATACTTACCTAGTCCAGCCAATACCTATTCGTATAGATTTGATTGGAATATAGAGAATGTAGATATTGATAGAATACCAAATTGATCAAGAGAATATAGTTTTATAATAACTCAGATTTGTGATGAAGCAGGGAATTGTTCTAATTTTACAAATTGAAATGTTTATAATCATGCTGTTTATTCTAATACAACAAATATAGCATCTAGTATTTCTAAAAATGACTTATCTGGACCAATTTATGCGGACGGAACACGTAGAGAAATCGAAGTTACGCTTACAGATGAGTACGGGAACTTTATTATTGATGCTCCAGGTATTGGAAGAAATATTGATATAAATATTTCTACTATTAATGAGATTCGTCTTGATCAATATAATAATTCATGAACTGATTCGGCTTTATTTGTATGAACTGAAACAAATCCTATTAGTATATCCTCTTCTCCTAGCGATACAGTTCCTTCAAATTTTGATGATATTATTTCAACAGATGGAACTTATACTCTCCCATTTTTTGTATATGCTCCGACAACAAATACTGATGAAAGAGTCTTATGATCTGGAGCAATAGTATGAGTAACATATGATATTGATGCAAGTACGCAAATTGAAACTGGTGATAGACCACAAAATCAGTGAGTAAGTGATTTTATATATACTCCAATTAGAGCTACTCCTCTCTATGCCACTACCATGTTAGGGTGATTAACACAGCAATGATTTTTGGAATGAGCGATTCAGGATTTAGATATATATGTTTCAAATAGTGGGATTACGACGTATAATAATTCACTCAGAGCAGAGTTTTGAGATGTAGATGAATCAGATCCATCAAATCCAACAAATATAGAAAATGCTAGATATAGTTTTACAATTAGTGGAGCTACAATAAGTGAATTACCCCAAAATCCGACGGAATTATATAATCTATCTTCTGGTATTATACCAAACTATCTTAATGCAAATACATTTATGGTTCAAGATGGTAGTGTAACGAATGAAACGTTTTCTTATCTAGCTAGTATCGTGAAATACGATGTTCGTACATGAACAGCAAGAAAAACAGTTGTATACCCAAGTGACGTTTACTGAAAAGATACCTATATAGGACCTTCAGGAGAAAATAATTCATATCAAGAAGGGGCAAAAATACTTGGTAATACAAGTTCATCACATTCTCAAGAATTAACTGAAAATCAATTTTCTAGTGATATCAAGATTATATGACAAATAACTAAATCTACCCTACGAAGGGATGTAGCAAAAAATGTTTACGAGGTAATTAAGAATATAAAAGATAGTGAATTGTTAAATGGGAGTTGAGATGTAAATGAATTATGATGAATAAGTGCTTGGTCGAGCCTAAATAATGATGGAAAAAGAATATATTGAAATAGAGTTTTATATTTTAGAGGACAGGACGTTGAAATAAGTGGTGATACTATACAGTGAAACAAAACACTTTTAGTAGAAAATGGTGACGTATATATTAGTTGAAATATAACTTGAAATTGAGTTTTATGAATAATCGTTTTAAACGGAAATATACTTATAAAAAATACGCTTACAGATATACATGCTATTTTATATACGGATAAATCTGTACTTAGTACAACAAATGGTACTGATGTTTTAGACTGAAGTGATACAGCAGCCGAGCTAGCAAATCAACTCTATATAAAATGATCAATTTTTAGTGAGAATACTATAGGTGGTTCTAGGAAAGCAACTCCTGAATGTCCATATTACGTAACAACAAATTGTGACACAGAGTCAAAAGCTCAAGCTTATGATCTAAATTACTTGAGAAGGTATTTTATGTACTACAGTGAAACAGCAGATAGGAATGATCCACCAGATAAAAGCTCATGAGCCCAATCACTATCAGCCGTTGCATGATGATATGAACGATATCCAGTTGTGATTGAATACAATCCTGTGATACAAACTACCCCTCCTCCATTTTTTGAATAATAATAAAACTCCTGCTAAGCAGGAGTTTTATTATTTATATATTTAAAAGAATTTAATCTTATCCGCATTTGGATGTTCTTTGAGTTTTTCAAGTGTCTTTGCTTCAATCTGTCTTATACGCTCTCTGGTTACTCAGAATTCTTTTCCGACTTCTTCAAGGGTATGTACATCTCAACCCTCAAGACCAAATCTCATTTGAATAATTTTTCTTTCTCGAGGTGTGAGGAAATCAAGCATCTCTCCTAGATTATCTTTGAGAAGATTCATATTTGTTTGCTCATCTGGTGCGAGAGTTTTATCATCCTCAATAAAATCTCATAGAGAAGTGTCTTCTTCACTCCCTACTGGAGCATCCAGAGAGAGGATATCTTGAGATATTCTCATGATTTGACGAACTTTTTTGATATCCATATCAAGCTCAGTAGCGAGCTCTTCCATGAGTGGTTCACGAGTGAGTTCTTGTGTAAGTCTACGATAGGTATGAGTAAACTTATTAATCGTTTCTATCATATGGACTGGAACTCTGATAGTTCTTGCTTGATCGGCTATAGCTCTTGTTACTCATTGACGTATCCACCAAGTAG
The DNA here is from genome assembly GCA_020629795.1 of Candidatus Altimarinota bacterium. GTDB lineage: Bacteria > Patescibacteriota > Gracilibacteria > BD1-5 > UBA6164 > JAACSU01. Next base: position 41,371 of record JAHDCR010000001.1, on the reverse strand, counting down.
CATAGGTAGAAAACTTGAATCATTTTGTTGCATCAAATTTATCTACTGCTCTAAACAGCCCAACATTTCACTCTTGGATAAGGTCGAGAAGTCCTAGACCACGTCACATATATTTTTTTGCGATAGATACCACAAGTCTGAGGTTAGCTGCTGCCAACGCTTTTCTTGCTTCTTGATCACCGGCTTTAATTCGAGCTCAAAGTGAAACTTCTTGTTCTCCTGTAAGCAGTTCAACTCGACCTATTTCATTGAGATACATTCTGATAGAATCATCGGAAATTTCCGAAAGTGAAACAGCACCTGTTGCTTCTTTTTTTCCAGTAGATTTTTTATTTGATTCAAAGAGATTTACTTGATCAAGACTATCTACAACATCTACATCAATAGCCATGAATCTTGAATATATCTCATCAAGGAGGTCTACGTCATCCTCAGCATTTGGGACTGCGTTCATGAGCTCATCTTGCGTGATTCGTCCATCAACTTTTCATTTTTTCATGAGGTCCTGAACCGGCTGAGACATTCATTCTAAGAACTCAGCAGGTACCTCAGTGTCTATGAATTTTTGCATTCCTTTCCCAACTCTACGTTTATCTTGATCTCTTTCGATAGGCATTCTCTTGAGGCCTTTTTCTGGTTTTAACGCTCCTATTTCTTCTAAAGCATCAACTACGACATCATCCTCAGCATTCCCAGATTCGATCTTTTTAGCAAGTTCTTCGGCTTCTTGTTCTTGGAGTTTTTCATCTTGCTGCTGAAGATTTTTCATAGCAGCACCAAGTGTATCAAGATCTATCTCTTGTATTTTTGATTTTAACTCTTTATCTTTATCGTTTTGCGATTTTACCATGTTTTATAATTATAGAAAAAACTTCTAGTTACATTGCCTAGAAGGAAATTGTTGTGGAATATACTTATTATTTCGTATATGAGACTTTTGTTTGTATAGAGTAAGCTCTCTATTTCGGTGAAATTATAGAGACTATGGCTTGAAATGCAAGATTTATTTTATGTTATGCTGTTTTGCAATTTGGAGTAGTCGAGAGTATTTTATCAGAGCATCATTGTCTCATGAGTTCATGAGACTTTTATATTTTTCAGTAAGTACTTTGTAATACATTCTATTGAGACTAAAAAGTACTGTCATTCTTTCGGTTTTTTGTTCTTCTATGGTATTTCATTTGCTCATATAGCTCATTGCGAGAGCTTTGTATTTTTCTTTTCCAGTGAGATCAAGTTTTTTACTAAACGAATCAATATCGTTTAAAGCAGATTCAAATTTTTCTGAGATTCATTCTGGAAAAATAATTCCTTGTTTTATTTCATCTTTGAGACTAGGTTCATCGATGAGGAGAGCTATGAGCGTATCTTCTGGAGTGAGAGTTTTTTTCTCAATATTTTCTACTACTTCAGTTTTAGCTTTTCGTGTTCACTTAAATAGTTCATAGATGATAGAAATAGGTGTATCACTGACTTTAGCGAGCTCTTTTAAGTAAGTATCTTGCTCAACAGCATCACTATAATTTCTAATTATATCAAGGATTTCAGCTATAAATTTTTTCTTTTCATCAATGCTCGAGAGATTGTATTTATTAGTTTTTATGAGAAAGGCTATAGGTGAGAGTGCTCAATCAATAAGCTCATTAAAATCTCATCCTCACTGCAAAAATTCATCTGGATCCTTTCCTGCTCAAAGAGATATTATTTTTACTTCTAAACCTTTGTTTTTAAGTATTTCTATGGAGTTTTTAGTTGCTTGTTCTCATGCTTTATCACTATCAAAACAGAGATATATTTTATGAGTTAGTCTCTTGATTATAGTAATATGTTTTTCAGTGAGTGCAGTTCCCGATACAGCTACAGACTGAAAAAATCATGCTCTATGAAGAGCAATAGTATCCATATATCACTCAGTAATAATGATATAATCATTCTTAGTGATAGCGTTTCTTGCGTCATAAAGCCCATAGAGTATTGATGATTTATCATAAATATCTGAAGCAGGAGAATTGAGGTATTTTGGTTCTCATTTTCCTATAATTCGACCGGCAAAGGCTACAAAATCTCAACGCAAATTTTGTATTGGAAATATAACTCTCCCAATGAATTTATCTTTTCGAGATTTTACATCAAGAAATATATTAGATTGCCCAATTTGCTCGTCCTCATATCATTTGTCTTTAAGATAGTTATAAAGTGAGATTCAACTGTCTGCATATCAAAAATGAAACTTTTCAATATCCTCTCAACTCAAACCTCTATTCATAAGATACTTTTTTACTTCTGGATTCTTGCTAAGAGCTGTTTTGTAATAATTTGTAGCATCTTTGTAGAGAGAGTAGAGATTCTTTTTTATTTCAATTGTTTCTTTGTTTTCAGTATATCATGGTATTTCAGTTCCTGTTATATTTCAGAGTATTTGAAGTGCTTCACGAAACTCGCAGTTGTCCATATCCATAATAAATTTGATCGGTCATCATCACTTATGACATCCAAAACAGTAGCCAATTTGTTTTGCAGGAGATGCTACAAAACTCGGAGTTTTTTCGCTATGACCAGGAAAAGGGCAGAGAGCCTTATAGTTTGTTCCTGCCTTTTTGAGTTTGGTGTATCTTCATACTAACTCGATGATGTCTATACTAGCCTCTAGGTCGTCTACAAAACTCAAGATTTGAAAATTATGATTATTTTATACATATTCTACGAATAATTATAGATATGTAAACTCTCTTTATTTTACTTATTTGTGATTAAGTATATATTTTGTATATATGAAAAAAACTTGAGACATCTGAGAAATAGTTGCTATTGAGTATCTACAAAAACATAACTATCATATTTGTGATACTAATTTTAAATTCGGGAGATTTTGAGAAATAGATATTATTGCAAGCAAGTGACGACGTCATTATTTTATAGAGGTAAAATATAGATCTCATCTAAGATATTGATTTCCAGAAGAGGCTATAGTTCCACAAAAACTACATAAATGCCTCAAAACTATGCAATTTTATAGTAAAAAAAATAATATTAACCCAGAAAATATACAGTTTGATGTCATAGCAATTTTAAAAAAAACACAATCTCATCAAATATCTCATTATAAAAATATAGAAATATAGTAGGACCTATTTTTATAGTATTTCAAGCTCTTATTAGAGTGGGATTTTGTTTTAGTGGTTATAAAGTGGTATATTTAAAGGTAATATGTATAACACCTTAAGTATTATTTATGAGACAAAAATTATATTCTAGAGTATCTTGACTCACTATACCTGAGTTATTGGTGAGTATGACGATACTTGCCATACTTGGGACTATATGATTTATTTCCTTTACAGGATATACTCAAGATGCCAGAGAAATGGTGCGAAAGACTCATGTGTCAGATATAACAAAGGTTATGAGTCTCTATAAACAGAAAGCTAGAAAATATCCAGAAGCTACAGATGGTGTTGATATAACATATTCTTGATCGACTGTTTGGACGCAGTGAACCTTTGGTGAAACTACTATGGCTGAGATAGGAAAAATATTTGGTGATATGAAAGATCCTAAATATGGGAATGAATATACTTATTCAGTGACTCAAAATAAAGGAGAATATCAGTTAGCGGTCATGTTTGAGTGATATAAAGATATACAACAACTCACTTCAATTACTCCTATTGCCAATCCTTTATTTGAAGAGACATATGCAGCTTCTACTTTTGATCCATCTATCTATAGTCCAAAAATTTGGCTTTCAAGTGAAGATATAGACTGAGATAGTAATCTTACTAATAATCCAGCTACATGAACTGTTATTACCAACTGGGTTAATAAAGGTACATTATGAGCTAGCTGAAATCCGACGCTTACTTGAAATGTAATTTTTGAATCCTCCGCTCTTAATGGTTCAAATTCTGTTGTTGTAGAAGCAAATGCTGGAGTGTTATTAAATAATTCTGAGATTACAAAAGGAGAGATATATTATGTATTACATAAGACAAATAAGCCAGTTGGATCAGGAATGCGATCAGTTCAGTCAGGCTATCATATAGGACCGTGGCATAATTGTGTTGACTCTATTAATATAAATAGTAGTCCAGAATTTTATACGAATTTAAGTGGATGAAAAAAAGACCCCTATTTTTACTCATTTTATACGGATGACGAAAACTATACATTTAGAACCAATGGAAATAATTTATGATTTTCGTGACCAACAAACTCTATAGCCTGAGTAACTTGGGCATTTAATACTGCATGACATGATGTAGAATCTAAAAGTAAGAAAAAGTGAGACAATTGTTCAAGTGCTGGATCAAGTTCGGCTGATATAGCTGTCGGAGAAGTATTAATATTTGATGCAGATGTTTATGCGCTTACAGAAGATGATAGACTTCAAATAGAAGGATATTTAGCGTGGAAATGGTGATTAGAATCTAAACTTCCAAGTGACCATCCCTATAAAACTGCACCACCTGAATGACAATCAGATGAAGGAGAAATTATAGAAACTAAGGCTGATTCTTGAGTATTTGTTACTGGGGACTATAATGGAGTTATAGCACATACTTCGAGCTGAAGTCAACACTATGTTCTTGCTGCACCCTCTTTAATTACAACTGATATATGAGATACAGATTTACAGTCTATTATATCAAATAGAAAGTTTGTATATTCTGGATATTATAACATACCAAGTAGCTATAGTTGAAGCGTAGAGACTCAAGAACAATGATTTCCTTATTATAGTGAATATCCCTTATTATTTCAAGGGACAAAAGAAGAACTATGATCGTATAATGGACTAAAAAGTGTGAATGAACAAATTCGTTTTAAATATAGAAGTAGTGAAATTTATTCAGATGTAGAAAAATATCTTACGAATCATACATTATGATATCTTGAGAATATTTTATGAAATTATATATGAATTAATCCTATTCAACCATATTTTTGTAGTGAAATTCTAGAATCTAAATTCGTTTTCAATATTGCTACGGAAGCAGGTCTGAGTGGAGATAGTTCCTCAACATTATGATATTGACTTCCTGCTCTTACAAACTGAATTATTGATACAACCTGAGAGTTTGATTATGAGTATCACTCACATGGAGGAGCTTGATATATAGAGCTAGATTGGGATGAAGATAAAACTATCTGATTTATCCGAATTTTTAATAGAGTAAATCAAGATAGCGATAAACTTACTGGATGATTATTAACTTTGTATGATGAGACTGGTACAGTGCTGTATCAGCATCTTATTTGGGATGTTACAAATGACTATTTAATTGATTTTGATTTTGTTGCTCTTTGAGAAGTATATAATAATGTAAGAACATTACGTTTAGAGACGGTTGGAACTAATCCACTACATATTAGAGAAATAGAGGTTTATGTGTGAGGGAATATTCGAAATTGATATTACACAGTTGATAGTGATGGTGTCTGAGGACAACAATCATATCAAGTATATTGTGATATGACAACTGATGGTGGAGGATGGACAAAGGTGTGAGAAAATTTTATAAATTACCAAAACTTTGATAATAGTACTCATCCTGATAACTTTACTGGATATATATCAAGCTGAAATATAAATAATGTTTCTGAAAATAACATTAAAACAGATATAACTCCTCCAGTAAGTATTCCTAGTGCAAACGTCCTAGAACATACATGAGGATCAAGTTCATATTACAGCTTAGATTTTGATGATATTCCTAATGTTGAGTTTACATCAGAGATACGATTATGAGCATGGGTAAAGGGATCAGATAGGACACCATTTTCTTACGTACTGAATTATGAGTGATCTTCTCCGGTAACTATGTGGTCAGAAACTAACTCAAGTGTAAATGATCCAAACAAGTGGAGATATGAAACTATACGAATCCCAATTACAGATGTGTTAGATAGTTTTTCATGGCAAATAGGAAGATGAATAGATGCAACAACTGTGCCATATCATGTTACATGACTCTCATTAGAACTTTATTATAACTAATATTTATGAACTCAATTAAATCAGCATTCACACTTGTGGAACTATTAGTAGTTATAACTATCGTTTCTATATTAACGACTATATGAGCACTCTACTTATTTGATAGTTTTTGAAATTCCAGAGATTCAGCTCGTAAATCAAGTTTTGAGATTATGGGGACAAATTTGGAGTTATACTATTCAGAAGAATCTCACTATCCAATGCCAGATGATTCACTTGATATAGTTTATAATTGATGAGTTGCTTGGTCTCAATGAGTTTTTGGTCTAGAGGTAGGTAAAAAAATAAGAAATTTTGGACAGGATATTCCTCAGGATCCGTTGTTTCAGAACTATTATTCGTATTCTGTTACAAATAATGAAAGCGAATACCAAATTGCAGCACTCTTGGAGGGCTTAGAAGAAGATAGTGATGTATGATCTCTCTCTCTTATTTCAAATACGAATGCTGCAATTGAGACTGCATTTGTACAGTGAAATTACAATGAGGTAATGCTGAGAGTAAAAGAGGAATCTTGAGATTATACTTTTATTGCAGCACCATCTATTATTGCATCTAATTTATCTTCCACTTGAGTTACAGATATTATTACTGGACAAAAATTAGTGTATGATGAATTTTTTAATCTCCCTGCATCGTATAGTGGATATTTAGATACAGACAATGGTTTTAATTTTAATGTGAGTGATCCAATAATATTTTCTTGAAGCTTAAATGATTTAAGGACTCAAGATGGAATGAATAATTTTCTTGAAAAGCTTCAATATATATATTCTGTTACTCCTACAGAGTCATTTGATCGTTATATCTCGTTCATAGAAAAAGACGGAATATCAAAAATAAAAACCTTTCTAGAAAAGAATTTTAAAGTATCTTTTTCATATGCATTCAACTGTCAGGACTTATTTGACCAGTGAATTGCTCTTGAAGATGGGACTTATGAAATTGATAGTGATGGTTCTTGACCACTTTGAAAAGAAACAGTGTATTGTGATATAAGAAATGATACATCAGCATGGACTAGAATATGAGACAATTATTTGTGAATAAATGGTTGAGATTTTATCTCATCAAATCATGTTTCTACTAATTATTATACTTTATATCCAAGTGCTCCAGAAAATACTATTGTCCCTATGGTAAACCCAGGAGAATCTTGAAATGTATTACATCAAACATGATGAAACACTTCAAACTATGAAGTACATTTTAATGATTTTTCTAATGTTAAAGTTTGAGATGAAATTAAGATGGGGCTTTGGGTGAGTTGAAATACATGAGCTTGGAGTAATAGTCTAAATATCAATCCAAATGCTTGATATATGTTTCATAATAGAATATATTACATAGATGGGACTTTTTCTTCTAATGGTACGTCTAAGCTCCTTGAATCAAAAGAAGAATGAGGGAGGAATTGGACTTATCTAGAAAATTTCCATAAAGTACGAAAAGAACCTCAATCCTTTTCATGGTTTATATGATTAGATAGTCAGGATATAAAAGATATATATATTACCTGAATAGACTTAGAACTCTATAGGCATTAGTTAAATAAAAAACTCCTCATGAGGAGTTTTTTATTTAAAAATTTGTTTCAACAGTAGTTTCTATTTTATAAAAGATATAATTTTTATCTTCTATTTTTTTATCCTTTAATTTTTGAGATATCACAGGAATAAGATCATCTCAAGTCATAAGTTTTGGTGAAATATTTGGAAGTATTACAGCCAGTTTTTCATAATCTCGATGTATTGCTATAAGACCATTTTTTGTAGGGTCACATGCTGAAATATCTTTGAGTGATATCATGTCTCTATGTGATATGAGGTCTATTCTAAACTGTATTTTTTCTGATTCTGTCAAGGTGAGGGGGGTAAATCTCTTATCTCATGTAAGTGCTTGCATGGTATTTGAAATAAGCTCGAGAGCTATATTCTGCTGAATCTCTTTGATATTTCCAGCAGAACCTCTTACTTCTCAATTAACATACAGTGTAACAAAACAACATCCAGTGATATTTAAATATTTTTCATCTAAGTTTAGTTCTTCTATTTTAGGTTCTCGCATTTTTGAAAAATACTGGGTCAAGATTTGTGATACTATTTCTTTCATATGTATATTTTATAAGTTATTCTTTGCTTCTTCTTCGCGGAGCAATTCTTTATCTTCTTGCTCTATTTGGTAAAAAATATCTCAGAGTCCATCTAAGTTTGTGATTCTATTATAATGGAAATATAAGAATTCAAATAAACCTTTGAAAAATATAAGACTCGTATTAATCAGGGGTAACATTATCAGCATAGAGAGCAGTTTTGCATATCAACTGTCAAAAGCTCCAAATAACATAATAGTTAAGATTGTAGTAAAAAATAATCCAATAAAACTTCCATAAAAACCAGTAAGAATATATCTATAGTTATTTAATAGCTCGAGAATAAGAGAGCTTCAAAATGCGAGGACACTACAATGAATCATAAATATTATCATAATATTGTCATAACTTATAAGTCCAGTATAAATATAAACAGGAGTCATAAGAAGATAGGTAAGTATCCCGAAAAAACCAAGTTGCGCATAGGTTGCAGTATTTTTTTTGTATCTTTCAGGTGAAGTCATATGGAGTATGACACTAGTTAAAATCAATGTAATAAGGGTGGCTATAAATGTTATAAAAGAAAGAACAAAAGGGAATATACCATTTGTAGCTCCTGAGAGCTGTGACTGTTCAAATTGTCCAGGAATACTTATAATACTTGATGTTGCGAACACTATGATGAGTATAATAATACTCCCAATAAAACCAGCAATCATTCATCAAAGAGCATTTATACCTATATCGCTAAGAGAGATTTTTTTTGGTCCAAATGACATAGTCGTTATTTAAGAATTATATCTATAATAGTAATATATTATCCCCAAAGCTCAGAGGCTTATATAACTATCTGCAAGATTAAAAATAGCAAAGTACTCCACAGATATCATATCGGTTACATATCCTTTAAATATTCTCTCCCAAGCATTTCAGATAGCCCCAGCAAATATGAGACTATATGAAACATCTAAAAGAGTAGAGTTTTTACTTTTTTCCTGCTTCCAATAATAGGTAAATATCCCAAAAATCAAAATCACAGTCACGATTTTTAATGCTCATCATGTGAGAGGCACTGAAAAAGCGATTCATATATTCTTCGCATACTCAAGTGATAGAAATCCAGGAATCAGAGTAATAGTACTACTTAAAATATTTTCAGTCCAGTATTTAGTAATGGTGTCTAGAGAAATGAGTCAGATTATGAGTAATATATAACGAAGCATTTTATTTATATTTTCAGACTAAAATACTGTTTCTCTCTATTTTTCAGGCAATGATTTCAAAGTTAGATTCATCGCACTCTATATAGTTTTCACTCCAACCTGACCAGGTATTTCACGATGATTTCTCAACAAGAACTTTGAGAGTTTTTCACTTTTGAGCATTTTTAAACTCTTCTCTCACAGCGTCTCATAGAGCCATAAGTCGATTCATTCGGTCTTTTTTAATAGTATCTGAAATTTGGTTTTTAAATTTTCCAGCAGGTACTGATTCACCCATGGTATGAGCTGAAAAAGGAAAAGCATGTACTTTTGTGATTCTACAATCTTTAACGAGATTATAGGTGTCCATAAAATCTTCTTCGCTCTCTCCAGGAAAGCCTACAATTAAATCTGCTCCAATTGAGACCTCGACTCCATCCTCTCTGGTAATATTTCGAGTTTTATCTAGCAGTTTTTTCATGAAATCTCAGTCATAGTGTCGAGCCATAGACTTGAGGGTGTTAGTAGATCCTGATTGGATAGAAAAGTGAAAATGAGGATATATTCGCTCTTCTCAGAGTATTTTTATAACATCATCATCAATAAATTCAGGTCAGAGAGAGGAAATTCTGAGTCTTGGTATTGAGGTGTTATCGAGTATTTCTCTGAGGAGAGAGGCAAATTTTGAACCTCATCCTGATACTCAATTTTTAACTAAATCCTTAGAAAAATTTTTAATGTCATGCGTATTATCGAGTCCCCAAGCCGAAAGATTAACTCCAGTTAAAACGACTTCTTTTCATCCAGTTGCTTCATACTCACGAATTTCTTCAATTATATCTTCAGCAGCTCTGTAATAGTGCCTTCCACGTTTTTGAACTGTAAGACAAAAAGTACAAAAACTATCACATCAGCCTTGTATAAGGAGGTATTTTCGTGTGTAAATTTGAGTTTTTTGAGCTGCCTTGAATTTCGAGAGGTCGATTTTAGGTTTTGTTGTATTTGAACTTTTTACAAAATCATCATGTAACTGTTTTTTTTCATCTTCTCTGAGAGATTGTTTCTCAGCATCTTCTGCAGGTGCTTCATCGAGAACCTCTACTTTGTCCTTATATGGAGCGAGGTCAGGATAAATATTGAAAAAATCATCTTGGGCTTTCCCATCTTTAAAAGCTCCACATCATGAGATATAGATTTTCCCGTTTCCTGATATGTTTTCGACTTCTTTCTTTACGAAGCGAACCCATTTTCTTTTTGCGCTGTCAGTCACAACGCAGCTCGCAACAAAGGTCCCTGTTTTATCAGAGAGGTATTCGGATCAGAGCCATCTATCTGTATAGTATTTGTTGACTTTACAGCCAAAGACTTTGTATTGCATAATTTCAGTCAGTTTTAATCGAGGGTATTGTATGGTTTTTCCTCAAATTTCAAGTTTACTATTTTCTCATAAATCTTGATTCTATAAGACTTTTCATGACTCAAGATTTTATCTTAACGCAGCCAGCAGGGATATCATCGTAATACACTTGGTAGTATCCATCACTCCACTGAGAATCCATTTCTATCTCTCATCCAGAGTAGAGTGTTTGTATTGCTTCCTGATTTACTGGTATTGTATTTGCTTCAAAGATATCGAAATGAGTTCCGAGATAAAAATTAGGTTCAAAAACACCATCTTCAAGTTTTCCAATTTTTATACCCATTTTGTAAAAGAAAAAGTTCTCCCAAAAATAATCTATATTTTTCTCTCCGTAATACACTTCATTTCTATAGGTGTAGAATTTCCCGGGAAGTGTGAGTCAGAAAGTAGTTTCAAGAAAGTTGTGTACTGTTTTTTCTGCTGTATTTGAGAGTTTTTCAAATCATTGCGTATTTTTTTGAAATCCTGTTTTAATCTTTATATCTTCTACAGGCTGTTTTTTAATGAGTTTTATAACAAAAAATCAGCCAGTATTATTTTTGTGTGGCCAAGCTCTAATGAGTGGTTTTGAGGTATCTTCACTGAGAGAAATAATTCGGAAATAATCTCAGTATTTATCAGTCAGTTTATTTATAATATCCTCATTTTCGAGCCTATTGAGCGTACAAGTAGAATATACAAGTTCACCTCAAACTTTGAGAGCTATAAACGCTGATTCTAAAAGCTGAAACTGGAGTTTCGCAATTCTTTTAATATTTTTGAGATTCCAGTACTTCAGCGCGTCATCTGTCTTGTAGGCCGTTCACTCTCCAGAGCAGGGAGCATCAAGGAGTATTTTATCAAAAACTTCCGGATAGTTTTTAAAATGTCGACCATCAAAATTTGTAACATATACGTTACGTGCTCATAGTCTGTCTGTATTTTCATGGAGTTGTCTCATTCGAGATTTATCAATCTCATTTGCGATAATGAGAGAATTTGGATAGTACTCTGCGAGCTGAGTTGTTTTTCATCCTGGACTGGCTGACATATCTAGTATAGTATATTCAGAGTCATCTACAATATCTTCAGACATGTAAAATGGGGAAGAGCTCGCAGCAAGCTCTTGCATATATATAAGTCATGATATGTGCTCTAATGTATGTCCTAAAGCAAGGGAAGTATCCTCTCTATCGATATAGAACATATTGTTTCAAAGTGGAGTTTCTGTGAGTAACCAGTTATTTTTTATAGCAAGCTCTTTAAAGTCTTCTACAGAAATTTTATTGGTATTAACTCTGAGAGTTTTTTTGAGTGGTTTACTCAGCGCTGATTCAAAATCTTGCATTTCCTCAGGTGTAAAGTTGAAAGTGTCTTGTATGTAATCGAGGAAATCTTGTTTCATCTAAAAGTCGTTAATTATTTTCTAAAGCTTTCGAGTATTTCTTGCGCTATATCTTTTCCTCATATACCAAAAGCAAGTCAGAGTGCTATCGTGAGGGTTGTAATAAATCCTAAAAATAGAGCATTAATAATAAATTCATCTACTATTTGTATGTAGTTGAGCATAATCATAAGTGTGAAAAACATTATGATAACTTTTGCTCCCATTGCGATAATTTTGGATGTTTTATCTTTTGTTAGTTCGAGAGCTTGATAGATGATATCGTGAACAGAGTTAGCAAAACGTACACCAAAGAATCCAATTACGATACCCACAAAGAGATTAGGGAGATACGCGAGGAGATCCTGCATAAATTTTTCTACTTCTGTGATCCCAATAACGGTGATGGCCCATCTGAAAAACAATAGAAATACATAGTAGGAGAATGCTTTTGCAGTAATTTTATCATATCTCACTTTTTTCGGGTTTTCAAGCCTCTTTTCTTTTTCTATTTCCTGAGCTGCTTCATTATCATTTGGAGTTTTATCTACTATTTTGGTAGTGTTTTCTTCGAATCAATCCCAAAGTTTATTTATGACATCGACTATTCAAAATTTCCAAAATATATAGAGAGTCACTCGGTAAATACCATAGGATATTATAGCCCCGATGAACAGTATCATGAGTGCTTTCAATCACTTTACTCCGTATAACTCAAGAGCTGAAGTGATTTCATTTGAGAGTCTTTGAAAGACTTCGTAAACAAAAGTAAAATCCATAACTAATTTCTTGTAAATATTATATATAAAATATAGGATATTACTGATGAAAAGCAAAAAATAAATTTGACTCTTTTGTCTCAAATTCATATACTCTCGGAGCATTGTTTTGCGGGGGTAACATAAAAGAGTGAGTGTACTAAGGCTTCAACCCTTGGGTGTGCCAGTTCAAACCTGGTCCCCCGCTCCAATACATTTTTGAAATAAAAACTGCTTTAATTAGTGGTTTTTTTTGATGGTAAAAAGTGACATCATTGTAAAATGATAACTTTGACTTTATTTAGATTTGATTTTTTACAATAAATAAATATAAAGTCAATAATAATATTTATTGAATTATGTGTATATGAATCAATTCAACACAACGAGCTGATGAGGGGTATCTCAAAAAGTGTATGTATTAAAATGGGATTGTGGTCATTGCGGAACTGATGCAAGTTTTGCTGATGGAAGATGTTTAAATTGTGCGAATCCATTTGATGATCAAGAAGTAAATAAAATTTCTGATTCAGATTTTCAACAAGTGTATGATGATGAAATAAAGTATAAAGTTCTTGAAATGATGTGATGGTTTTGTTCAAGTTGTAGTTCCTATAATCGAAACTTAACTCGAGATGATTTTAATTCTTGAAATATCAATTGTAACTGTGATTCATGTGGTAATGAGCTTAATGTAAGAGAAGATAATGATTATATATTGAAAGATTGACCATCTGCATCTACTCCAGCTTGAGCAGTTCGAGCTATGATAGATAGAAATATGAGAATTATGACTCAAATACAAGCCAGAAAAGTCTGAAGAGCTTTAAATTGAGAAAGAACTACCAAAACATTAAAAAAATCTTCTCCAAGTATATCACCAGTTTTAGCTTCGGTTTGAAAAAAACATAGAAGTCAACTGCTTTGAGTCTTGGAAGAGAAATATCCAAAATGGTATTGGTGAGCTGGTGCTTGAGCTACACTTTTAGCTTGATTTTTAGCATATAAAGGATTAGAAGAGAAAAATGTAGTAATTCATGTAGATGGATTTGAGTGGAGTAGAAATATAGCAATTGATTCAGTGCAAAGAATCTCAGACTCTGACTGGGTTGAGGATATTGATGCGGGTGTTTATCAAACAGATGCTTTTTATGATTTTTTGGAACGTAATAGATATTACAGAGAAACGTCACGAGAGTATAACCATAACCCAGACTATTGTTACACAACTCCTGAATCAGAGATTTATACTGACTATAGACAAGAATGCACTACTCAAACCACATATTCTCAAAGTTGTACTGCGACCTCTTGATGATGAGTAAGTTGTTCGCAAGTACCATCTACCAGCACAAGTTGTGTCAGTATTCCTGAAACAAAAACAAGATATTACGATCAAGAATATTGCGAATATATAGACTTTGATATAAATAACTGGGCTCACGATAGAAACCTATCGACTTCTTGAAATAATCAAGACAATCCTCCACCGTATTGGCATAAATTTGAACCTGTTTGAAATAATTATGACTTATGAAGTGAACGAGAATCTTGAAGAAGAGAGACATATACTATTACTGTAACTTACAAAAATTGAGAAAAGACGGATGAATTAGAGCTTCCTCAAAATATTTGGGAAACACTCAGCGTAACGTCAGAATGTAGTGCAAAAGCAAGTTTTCTTTTATGAGTAAATATAGAAACTATTAATTGGGAAGAATGTGACTAGACTCATATATTGTGTTATAACTATGTAACTAAAAATTTCAAAATACAAAAATATTCAAAACAGCTTCTCGACAGAGAAGCTGTTTTGATATGTGTGTAATAGGTGAAGTTTAGTATCTGACCTTGTGAAGCTCAAGAGTTCTCATATAATTATATTAATTAATTATTACTTATTTCACATGTTTTTACGACTCTTTTTTCCAATTATATTTTTATGTATTTTACTATGACAGTGACACGCTGCTGATACTCGCATAGACAATATTAGTATTGTTCAGAGTAATACTGAGTGATTTACCTATGAAGTAATTTCAAATAATAGAGAGGTTTTACTCAAATATTTACTGTGAGATGAAACTCTCTTTAAAATACAGGGGGAATGATTTGAATGATTTCAGTATAAGGGATCACTTATAGTAGAAATAGGGGAAACAGAATATGAATCTACTACGTATGATACAAGAAACTCAAAGACTACTCTATATTTTCAATCTAACAATATCAGAGATGCACTCTTAGAATCTCAGGAAAATTCACTGAGTTTTAAGTTTTGTCCTATGTCAGTAAAAACATGAAAAGGAGCATGTACGCAAGGCTATAGGATAGAGATTAAAAATAATCAGAGTATTTCAAATGACCCATACTCAGATTTTCAGTACTATCTAAAAGATAGTAATATCATGCAGGCTAAAAAATCAGTTGAAGCCAAGTATATACCTGTAGTTGCCATAATTGATGATGGAATTAGCTTGCAGCACGAAGATCTCATTGGAAACACCTGGGTAAACACGCAGGAAATAAGAGGAAATGGTATTGATGATGATAACAATGGCTATGTTGATGATTATTTAGCTTGGAATTTTTTAGACGACTCAAACGATATGCTCCCAAATGGAAGTCATGGTACAAATGTGTGAGGAATTATTGCAGCAAACACTAATAATAATATTTGAATAGCATGAGTCAGCAATAACGCAAAGCTGATGTCTCTGATTGCCTGTGATAGTACTGGATGTGGGCAAGATGGTATCGTTGACGCGATTAATTATGCGATAGATAACGGAGCAGATATCATCAACATGAGTATTGCGGGTAAGTGGTTTTCGTATAACGCTCTCGTAACAGATGCCATTCAAAAAGCGAAAGAAAATAATATAATTGTAGTAGTTTCAGCAGGTAACGGAGACTGATGACTCACTTCGCGAGGAATAAATACGAGTGAGTTTAAAATATCTCCCGTATGTAACGAAATAAATACTTCAGATATAATCTGAGTTTCTGCGCTTTCACTCTTTTCAGATCTGACAGATAATGGATCAAAAACTGTTTGGACTAACTATGGAGTATGTAGTGATATAGACGCTTATGGTGAGCGTATCACGACTCTTTCAAAAGATGGAAACTATGATATATTAGATGGAACCTCGTACTCTGCTCCTATAGTTACGTGAGTTATTGCACTTTGATTTAATAAGTTTTGAAAACAAGATTCACAAGTCGTATTTCAAGCATTACAAAAATCTAAAAATACCTGGCACGGTGTTGATGCGTCACTCTATTTAAAAAATCTCGAAGCTGAAATAGCAACAGCAAACAAGACTATACATATGCAGCAGGAAGAAATAGAGCTAATACAAGAAAATAAAAATGCAGCTCTCTATGATAAGTTAGATGCTCTTGAGCGAGATAAACCTGGAATACTCCAAGTGCTCTTACCAGCCTCACAGGGAATTAGATATAATGAAAAATACAAAAAACACTGGGAAATTATTGAAATAATTATCTGATATATCGAGAAAAAATATTAGTATTTTGAAAATCTATATACTTTTATGTAAGAATTTATTGTTTTATACGTCATAATGAATGGAGAAGTCAGTAAAGTAGTAAAAGAAATTTACGATGAAAATATAGACGCTCTCTATAGGTTTTCATATTTTAAAATGCAGTCAAATGAGCATGAGGCACTTGATATCATTCAAGATGCATTTTATAAGCTATGAGTTGAACTCACAAAAGGAAAGAGTATTGAAAATCCTAAATCTTATTTGTATAGGATGGTATCAAATAAGATTATAGACTATTATCGAAAAAACACTCCTGTTTCACTCGAAGAGCAAATAGAAACTTTTGGGGACATATTTTCTCAGGGAAGTAAGGTGGAGGATATAACCCACGCAAAACTCGAAGTAGAAAAAGTCTACCATATACTTGCAGGACTAGACGATGAGAGTAAAGATATATTTTTACTTCGCTATGTAGAAGAACTCTCTCCAAAAGAAATTGCCCAAAGATACGATATGGATGTAAATGTCCTAACCGTAAAACTTCATAGGCTCAAAGAGACAGTAAAAAGTCATTTTACAGATATATAATAAAATTATTATGAATAAACCGTTTCAAAAAATTAAAAAAATAGTCACTTTAGACCCTGAAAAAAAGGCTGTACTTTGGCAATCTATAGAAAAAGATATTCATTCTTTTGAAAAAAATGTAAGAATTGATAGTGCTGTGCGTCTTACATGATGAGAGTGAAAAAATACTTCTCAAAATTTATATCCTAATAGGAAAAATATGTTAGTTACAATTATTACAGGTATTTCAATTTTATTTGCTGGTGGAGCATCATTTGCTGCTGAATCATCTCTCCCATGAGATATGCTCTATGGAATTAAAGTTAATATTAATGAACAAATTCAAAGTGCCTTTACATTTTGAGCTGAGGCAGAAGCTGAGTTACAAATAAGTAGGGTCGAAGAAAGAATAGAAGAGAGAAATACTCTCGAGGCACAGTGAAATCTGAACTCTGAGTTAGATGCTCAGATCGCAGCGCAAATTTTGGCACATAGCGAAGTGTTTCAAAAAGAAAATAAAAAACTACAGGAACAAGAATCCTCAAGTGAATCTAGCGTTACTACAGAGCTAAAAACATCTAGTATCTTAGAAACTCGTCTCTCAAGTCTAATCGGAATATATAACTCTCAATCATCTGTAGATGCACAAATAAAAACTGAGAGCTCTACATCGTCGTCTGTAAATGATAATCAGGGAAATGTAGACTCAAGCTCACAAGTAGAAATAAATGTATCAGGAGATACAGAAAATGAGATAGATACAATCATTGATTCAGTTTCTGAAATAGAAACAAATATTGAAGCAGAAATAAACTCATGACTTGATACTGTTATAGATATACAAGCACAATGAAGTTGAGATCTAGATGATGTCTCTGAGAGCACGATTGAGTTTCTGAATGCTATTAGTACTGATCAAGAAACTCAGCTAGAGAGCTCTACGACGATTGATTCAACACTTAATACCCAGGAATCAGATACTCTCATAGACTCTAGCAGTTCACTCCAAAATACACTTAACATAAGATAAGTTTGCTACTACAAACTAAAAATAGTCCTGAATGTGCCAGGACTATTTTTGTTATGTTAAATTTATATTAAATATTTTTAGCCAAATAAATTAATTTGTAAAATATATTTGACAATTTTAATTTAGATTGTACTATGTCTTTGTAATTTATTTTTTAGGTATAAAAATATGAATATTAGAAATACTGTAGGTGGGGCAGTGATGTTAGTAGGAGCAGCAGCTTGTTCACCAATGACTGATGCAAATGGCAACTATGAAACAACGAGATGTGAAGTTGAAACAAAAGATAGAGTTACTCTACTAATGAGTTCAAATGGAACTGATAATCCATTTGATGATACAATAGTAAGAGAAATACAAAGAGAAGAGAATCATTCACGTTGTGAAGAGAGAGGAGATGATAGAGATACAGACATAGAAACAGACACAGGAACAGACACAGACACAGGAACAGACACAGATACAGACACAGATACAGATACAGGAACAGACACAGACACAGATACAGATACAGATGATTGAGATAATATCGGATGAGCGTAAAAAATAAAGACAAGTATTACTTGTCTTTATTTTTTATAAATATTAGTGTAGTTAATTATTCAATTCCATTGATATTGTTTATTAGAATGACTTCAAAGATAAAAGTCAGTTATAGAATCTACGTTAGAAAAATAATTGTTTTTTATAACTTTATTTCCATTTATGTCTAAAGTTAAATCAGATCAAATTTTATTAACTATTATATTATTATAATTATCTGAAATTATATATGAATTCAGTATTTCAGAATGAGTATTTTCTTTATTAACAATATATATTTTTCTAAGAGTAGGTCATCATGTGTTTTTAACTCAAATATAAAAAACTCAAGGTACATGTGTTAATATTTTTAATTCAGAGTTGTCAAGTAAATCCTCACCTCGTACACTCATCTCAATAGCCCAATCATCTCAGAGATTGAGGGAAGATAGGTCGTATGAGAGATATTCTGGTCATCAACCTGGTCAATTATAATTTTCGAGTAAAATTCATTTTTCTCCTCAAAATTTTACAAATGATTTTTTTCTACTTAGCTCTTCGATTTTTCATCAATAGTAGCTTTGTAAATTATAAGAGTTGTTATTTACCCCACTTCAGACATCAGCAGTTACTAGAGTACTTCAACCAAGTTTAAGATTATAACCTCATGCTTCATTATACTCAGCGCTTGCTACAAGCTCATAACAAACATCACCAATTTTTTCTATATTTGGACTTGTAGTATTACACGCTTGTCTTTCAACAACAACTAAAATTCATGTTACAGATTCTGTCTCTTGTGTATCATCGTGAGAGAGGGTAAGAGTAAGAGTTTTATCTTTATCTCAATCATTATAACTCGGAGATGAAATACTACCATGTGTACCAACATATTTTGGTGCTCCAGCCCACGCGTATTTTATGTTTGGATTAAGACCAGAGAGTGTATCTTTAATATTGAGAACATCATTTTCAATAACAATAGGATTTTCAAAATAGGGAAGAAGCCTATTTTTTTCATCTATGAGTAACTGTTTTGCAATTTCTTCAAGGCTAGGTTCAGTTATCACAGGTTCAGTTATCACAGGTTCAGTTATCACAGGTTCAGTTATCACAGGTTCAGTTATCACAGGTTCAACGACTATCTCATCAACAGGTTCAACGAGTTCCTCTATTTCGATTTCTTCCTCTACTTCTGCTACAGTATCACCACGAATACATCGAACGGGAAGTTTACTTCTTCTAAACTCAGAATTAATTCAATTATCTTCTAGAGTATAATATTTCTCATCATCGGTAACTGAATCATAGGTTAGAGACCAATAAAATATTTCTGTTCCAATTCAAATATTTTTTCTAGAGTCAACTAAATGTTCTTTATATTTTTCTCAAGCTTTGGGTAATTGAAGAGCCAATTGAATATCATCTACATTATTTCAAAAATATGCTAAGAGAGTTTCAAAATCTGATTTAGATGGAAGTGTATATCCATCAACTTGGCAGGCTTCTATGGCATCTCCACCCCTGTATTCATAATATCAACCATAAGATTCACTACTCAATCCTGATTTACTACTTCCAACATTACACATAGACCAAACTTGTCCATTTGAGAGCTGTATATCATGTATATCACAACCTGGAAATTGAGATTCTGCACTACTCACGTTAAATTCTACTTGTATTTCTTCTGGAATTTCAGCCCTTTTCTTTATTCTTTTTAATGTAAATTCCTTTTCTTCTAACCTAGCCTCTCAAAAAGAAAGTGTAGCAATTGCTGGATGATATATGATATCTCACTGAACAAAACTTGGTCTATTGAGAGTTCCATTTGAATTCACATAATCATCTTGTTTCCAAACTATTTTAGGAATTATGGCTCACTCTTGATTAAAATCAGGGAGATCAATGGTATTTGTAAATGTACCTATATTACTAATATGTTCTTCTAAGACTCTCATTGATTTTTCAAGTTTTTGCTCATCAGTTGGTTCTCTCTTTTTTATAATGAGAGGGAATACGTGTTCGAGTTCTTGATCCTCTATGCTCAGTAAAGCCGTGAGAGAAAGTATGATGTCTTCTTGGTCTGAGTATTTAAGAATTTTCCCAAAATCTTCAAGATATTCACTATTACTACTTATCCAATTTATATTTACTCCTTCGTATTCTGTTGGGAGCACTATATCAGCACTGAGATAGGCTGATCAGTCATTAATAGTATTTTTGAGATGATTTCTTACCCGTATAAGCTTACTTTTAAGAGCTTGTTGCTCTTCTAGACCAAAATCTAAAAATATATCATTAATATCTTGAGAGGTGAGACTTGGCCGAGTGATAATTTCCTGTGAAATATTTAAATCGAGCCTATTTTCTATTTCTCTTAAATTTCAAATATTTCTTTTAAGAGTTTCAATATCTAAAGCAGCTATTGCAGAAATCTTTGCTGCATTGTTGTTTTCAGGGCTGTTTTTTATATCACTGATGAGCTTATCTTGCATAATACGAAGATAGATTGTATCTGGAGTGATATTGTCCTTAGGTGTTTGTGCATTAATAAAGAAAGTATCTGATTCTTGATTGCTAGGGAGTGAGGATTCCAGCTCTCCAGAGAGCTTATCGATAAAGTTTTTAGAATCGTTTTTTGAAGAAATAGGATTGTTATAAAAACCTCTATTTCTATCGTCTAGCGTGAGACTGAGATACTGTAAATCATCTCTGAGAAACTCTCAAATTTGTGCGTCTTGTTGCATGAGTGATTGTCGCGTGAAGGTATTTTTTTGTCCACGAGTTTCTGTGTTCTCTTTTGTAAATACTTCACCTTTTCCTAAACTAAGATTTTCTCCCGTAGCACTATCTACAAGCTCTAAAGAGTTCGTACCTTTTGCAGTATACGAATCCACTACATATGCGCTAAAATCTGAATTTTGTTGTTTTTGAATATATACAGAGGTCCCTCGAACTGCGAGAGAGACACTCTCTGAAGATATTTCAAAAGAATCTTGGGTAAACAGTGGCTTTATAACTCTTGACCATATGTTTCAATGCTCAACATCTACTCATAGAGAGCTATTGTTAGATTGAGTCAGTGTGACCTTGGAATTATCTTCGAGTCTTAGGAGAGATTCATCTGAAAATACGAGTACAAGCTGAGAATCTGAAAAAGTTTCTACAGTATATCCAGCATAAAGTAATGCATTTTCCTGAGCGAGTTTTGATCCTCCAGCTAAGTTTGTAATCAGCGCGTTATTGCCAGATAATTCTTGTACATATGCTATTGGAGTGAGATTTTCTAGCATAGCACTATCGTCCTTATATTCTTGCTTGAGACTTTGAGTTATTGCGTCTGGGAGTTCTCAGCTTTCTTGTATTCTCTGCTGATGAAGTACTTCAACATCTGAGTAGTCTAGCTCTGAGATAAAATAACTTTGAATTTCTTCTTGGGTGAGAGTAGTAAATATTTCATGTGTTTCATAAAGACTCTCGATTTGTGCAGTGTTTTCAGTAATAATTGTTTCATACTCTATCAATGGAGTTTCTGATTCTATGAGACTTGTTTCAGTAATAATATTTTCTAGGAGTAATTGATGAGTTGTATATGAATTATAGTATTCAATAAGCTCATTGTATGAGAGTGATGTTTCATAGTTTTGAGTGAGCTGTTGCATAAAGTCTAAAAAGCTAAGCTCATCAAAATCATAGCTCGTATTTTGTATTTCTTGAGTTGTAACTTCTACATTATATGTTTCACTGATAGTTTCGATAATATCTGTAAAACTCTCTGTTTCACTGAGCGTATTGTTTTGGTAAAAATATGAAATAACTTCAAGTATGATGTTTTTGATTTCTTGCTCAGACCAATCTTGTCTGCTTGAAATAATATCTTCGAGGATAGTTTCAATAGCTTTGTCTCTTTGAGTAATAAGCATCATTGTTTGCTCATCTTGTTTGAAGTGTAATCTTTCTATTTGAACATCTCTCTCATCTATAAACGTGAGATAGGATTGTTTTAGAGTTTGTATATCACTTTCTAAAATCTCACTAGATAAAAGTGTCTCTAGTTTTTGTTTGAGTATAGTATTAGAATAATTTTCAGACAAAAGTAGCGTTATATTTTCAATATCACTTTGCGTGAAATCACTCTTATATTTTCTCAGTATATCTATGATAGTACTATTATAATTTTCTGCGTGAGTTTGAAAAACTTGTGAAACCTGAAACAAATCCTCTTGAAAGGGAATGATATGAGTATTTTGTGTGAGTTTTTCTTGAATCTCTTTTTGCTGCGTCCAAACTGTTTGTATTTCTCACAGCGTTTCATACTGAGTTACTGCAGTATTTTCTGTATCTTTTCAGCACGAGAGCAAAAAAAGACACACACAAGTGAGGAATAAAAATCGTAGATATTTCATAAATTGAATACTAAGGATATAAGTTATTCCACTCTATTACACCATATTTATAACAATAAATAAAGATTGTAAGTGTTTTTATTGTGTATTTTTAATCATTTTATGTTATGGTTTATATATAAAGATTTTAAAACGCTATGTATATGTCTAGAAATATAAAACATCTTAAAAAAATATTTACTGCCTGTATATGAGCTATCATACTCTCTTGTATCAGTTTTGGCCTTATATTATGGTTGTGAACATTTTCGCTTGTATCAAATATTTCAGAGAATATTAATGATACTCTGACCTATAGATTGCAGTATCCGAGTAACTCTCACAATAATGACGTAGTTATAGTTAAGATTGATGATACAAGTCTCGATAGTATCGGAAAAAGTGATCTATGAATGCTCGCTTTTGATAAATGAACCTACGCGCGAGCTATAGAAAATCTCTTTGAAATATACAATGCTTGAGTTATTGGTATAGATATCGTTTTTGCGAATCCATCAGTTTTGTGAGCTGCTGATGAGCAAAAACTACAGCAGGTATTAGGAGATAATGCTCAAAGAGTAGTTATAGCAACTAGAAGCGATTATACTCCTCACCCATTATGTTTATACAGTAATGTAAGTCATGGAATTATAAATATTAATCAGGCTCAAAAAATACGTTCTGTAGCGCTGGAATATCCAGATTATGACATATCTTTATATTGTAGTGATACTTCGGTAATCCCAGAAAATACAAATGGAGCATATATTTTTGCTGGAGAGATTCTTAAAAAATATACATCTATTATCTCACCTCTAGAGGGAAATTTGATTGAAAAATGATTTAAAAAGTTT
Source organism: Candidatus Altimarinota bacterium (assembly GCA_020629795.1). Lineage (GTDB taxonomy): Bacteria > Patescibacteriota > Gracilibacteria > BD1-5 > UBA6164 > JAACSU01. The sequence continues at coordinate 17,662 of JAHDCR010000001.1, read as the reverse complement.
GAAGAAATATCAAATAACACTGGAAAAATATTTATTGAGTATTTTCATGGAGGTTGAGATTATGACGGGACACTCTGATACGAGAGCTACAGTTTTTCTGATATTTTAGCGTGAAATCTCCAAGATAGTGCAGGCAATCCTATAAATCTAGAAAACAAAATAGTACTCATATGAGAAGTATGAACTATCATGCACGATAGTCATTTTACTCCTATTTCTAGAACAGTTAAGATGCCCGGAGTAGAAATTAATGCAAATATTGTTTCTACTCTCCTGAAATGAAGCCCATTAATAGAGGGAAATATTACAACTACTTTTTATGTATACCTCCTGATTAACATTATTTTAATTCTTAGTGTATTTTATTTTAGATTTGTAGTAGCTACTTGAGTATTTGTTGTTTCTATTTTGATAGGGATTATTTATGGTGCATGGATGTTTTATCTCGGTGAAATCATTAATATATTTCTTATAGTTTCCTCACTCTTTTTATCATACGTAGTTGCTTACATATATAGGTTTCAAGTAACAGATAGATCCAAGAGAAATTTGAAAAAATCGTTTTCTCTGTATGTATCACCTGATGTGGTACATGAGATAGCACAAAATCCTCAGAGTGTTTCTACGTCATGACAGAGAAGAGAAATGAGTATATTTTTTTCAGATATAGTCTGATTTACCAGTATTTCAGAATCTACAAAACCAGAGGTATTACTAGAACTCCTCAATGAGTATTTTTCAAATATGACTTGAATACTGTTAAAAAATAAAGGAACTCTTGATAAATATATATGAGATGCTGTGATGTGATTTTTTAATGCTCCAGTATTCCAAGAAAATCATAGTTACTATGCTTGTCTGACTGCTGTAGAGCAACAAAAAAAGCTAACAGAGCTGAATAATGATTGGAAAGAAAAATGATACCCACACATTGCTATACGTATTTGAATACATACTTGAGAGGCAATTCATGGAAATATTGGGAGTCTTGATACGAGACTTAATTATACTGTAATCTGAGATAGTGTGAATCTCGCATCACGTTTAGAAGCTATAGGGAAGAGATATGGGATATTCACCTGTGTTTCTGAAGACGTATATAATCTTCAAAAAGAAAAATTTAACTTTAGAGAGCTTGATAAGATTACAGTGAAGTGAAAGAAGATTCCAGTAAAAATTTATGAACTCATAGGTTTGAAGTGAGATGCTGAATATGCTTCATATACTGCTGAGATGATAAAAAAATATGAGCTTGCTCTTAACCTTTATTATAACGAAAAGTATAGCGAAGCTATAGAAATATTAAATCTGCAACTCGATGATATACCAAGTAAAAAACTGCTTGAAAGATGTGAAAATGTATTATTGTGAAAAATAAAAATTCATCAAGGAGTTTTTGAAATGACAGAGAAGTAATGTTTGCTCTTTAAAGAGTTTGTGTGTTATCATCTTTAGGTAATTCACAAATATGAAAAAAATATTACTTTATATACTGCTTTTGTTTATTCCAGTATCTGCATATGCAGAACTTGAATTTTTTTTGAGTCCAAGTGGATCAGTATATAGTCCAGATTCTTGGACTTCTGACGTATATCCAGACACACAATCTGGTTTTATAGGTATAGATTTTTTTCCGAGTGTCGATCCAGTACCAAAAGAATATGTTGTCGTTGATACTCTTGTGAGAGAGTTTTTTACTACTATTGTTTCACAAACGGGATCTACGTCATATGAGACTCAAGAAACACTTCAATATGAAACTGATTTATATGAAACACTTATTTCTACTGAAAATCCTCAATTTATTGAGTATATCACTACAGCAATAAATCCTTATACGCAGACAACTATCGAGGAAAAACTAGGGCAAAATATAGTCCTCACTCCCTTTGAGGAAACTTTTTATAATTGTAATATTTCTCTTGAGGAGAGACAAGAAATTGTACTCGATGTTTTACAAAGAATTGCATCATGAGATATAGAAAATTTAGAAAATATTTCGTACTCTAACCCTCAATTTGGAGACTGTATTATACCATTTCCTGATATCTCTCATAGAGAAACAGTCATTGAAAACTCATTTTCTTCCAATCAGCTTTTAGCGCAGACTATTTTGTGAGAGCAAACGAGATATGAGGTTCATGAAAGTATAGAAAACATTATGACTCAAGAAAATGAGTTTCGAGAATCTATTATTGAAAACGAAATATTTTTTTCTCACCTCTTGCAGGAAAATACAATCTCTCAAGACCAATATCTCATAAGCCAAGATATAGAGTCCTATTATCAAAATATTCTGAGCACAACCGAAATTACATCAGAGCTTCATAAAATCCTGTCACAAGAATATATTTTCTTAAATGAAAATATGATCTATTACTGAAAACTATTAGAACAAAATATTATATCACAGGAAGAATATAATCTCTATTTAGAAGATATTAAAAAAATAAGAGAGCTTCAAAAATATTATCTTGATCTGCTATTAGGTTGAAAAATCAGCATAGAAGAATACAAACAGCGTATCACGCAGGGGGAAACATATTTGCAAAGTCAAAAAACTCTTATAGAAAAATACACTCGCAGTGAATTCACAAAAGACGAATATACCAGTATGAGTATAGCTAAAAGAGATATATTCAAAGAAGATTATATTGAACTATCTCAATATTTTTCAGAGAGTTATAGTTATGAAACACAGCGCGAGATCCCAGAAAAAAATATTTTTATTCTAGTTGCTATAAGTGTTGTATTGGGATGTATCTTTGTATTCTTATTCAGAAATAAAATTCCTGTATGAAAAAAATAGCATTATACATATTTTGTTTTTTGAGTTTCGTTTCTTGAGTTTTTGCTCAAGAGAGTTCTATTTTAGTGACTCAAGCTACTCAGATTGCAAAATCACATGGATTTCAAAATAGTATCTTTGTTCACGAAACATATTTTGTAAATCCATTTTCTGAGTATCAAATAATAGTAGAAAAAAATGAAGATATTATTTTGTGATACAGAGTATGATGAAAAATCTTTGATGAAAATCATTTCCTCTATATACAAGAAAGTGACACTGAAGATATAAAGACTCTCAAGTGATGGCATGAAATACAAGATGGTATTTATAAAAAACAAATATTACAAGAATCTACATACGAAGTTGTAGACGGAGTCATCACTCCAAATCAAACAGTTGCTGCTACAAGTTATTATAGAGTTGTATACAACCATGACACGACACCGTGAAAATGTGTTTGAAGTATATTTTCTCATGATAGCTCAGGTATGAGAAACTTTGATATTTCTAAAAATACGTGGTTTAACTCGGAAAAATATGCATATTTTGCTTGTCATGATCAGGAGTCAGGATGTTATTGTGATGCATCTGATACCACATGTTTTATACAAAATCAGCAAGTATTTAGTGTCCCACAAACGATCACTCATAATAACCTTGCAACATCTACTTTTTATAACCATGTATGACTTGAATCGAGTTGTAATTCATGAGATAAGCCAAAGGTTTTTTATGATACACTCAGTCCTGATATGAACCTGTTAATCAATGATAGTGTTATAGATACTAGCGCAAGCAGAGAGTATATAAGTAATGATGGTGTATTATATGATGGACAGCAAATACCTGAAAAACGTTTTTATAACTTGAAAAACAATATTTCTCTAAAGGCCGATACTGACACAAAAATGCATTTCGAATTATTTGATATGTATGATGCCTCAAAAACAGGGGAATGAGTTTCTGGTATCCAATCGTATTCTGTGGCTGTTTCAAAAAACATAGATGGTATATGGTCTCAGCTTTGAAAAATAAATATAAATAATCAAGAGTATAATATTGATGGAACAAAAACTCAAAGTGATACTCAACAAATAATCGGAGAGGATATTTCATTTTTAAAAAATACTTTTACGAAAGTATGAGACTATCAAGTATATATATCATTTCAAGATGCAGCAGGAAATAGCTCAAGAGTAGTATTATATTATACAATTATTCCTCATAGTTTAGATGCTTGAAAAAGCTTTGCACAAACACTTAAAAGAGAGAGTGTGTATGCTGATAATGAGAGTTTTTATAGCTATGATATATATCTAAGAGATGCGTATGATAATCCCATCGTAGAGAAACAGGTATATAATCTAGAACATAGCTGCGAGGGAATAAGTGGATGTAAAACTCTCAGACAAAACATGCTACTTGCAAGTCCAAGCTGAGATATAGCAATCGAAATATTTGATCAAAACTTAGTATCTGATGAACTTTGAAAGATATCTTTTAAAATGAAGTCATTTGCTCCCGGTGTTTTAACAGAATCATTTATGTTTGAAATGTTTGACTGGGATGACTCATACGAAAATATTTTTTCTAGTAGATTTGAAACTCATTTATTCTGATTAGAGAATACATTCCTCCAACTTTATACCTGAAAACTCCAATCTTATGTAGATGGGAGTTGGTGAGATGAGATCCCAATAGGAGAAGATATAAGATATAGAATGCAAATACATGAGAATACTCCTAGAGTATTTGACTGAGAAATATCTGACTTTACAAGCCATATACGTTCTCAAGATTCTGAATCAAGTTTTACTCTGAGTTGATCTTTAGATGATACTAACACGTGAATAGTATATTTTACGGGGAGTATGGATACATCTTTAAGCTCAAATGAATATAGTAAAATATGACTCGAAATATCCCAAAACGAGAGTTCACCTATAGATATTATGTATGTATTAGATGGAAAAAAAATACAGCATAAGCTATCACAAACACAAGAAAATAGCGTCCCTGTTTCACTTCGAAAGAATGTTTGAACACTCATAAATCCAGTTAAAATTATATGAAACCTTCAATGAGTTTGAAATACTCAAAATGATTTTGAACGTCAAAATATGAGTGATATTAGCTCCTCTACTATGAGAAGTGCTTTGAGAAAAAATATAAATGTCGCAATTAAATCCAGACAACATGATACGGTGGTTGATGGTATTAAATATATTGATGCGAGCTTATTAACGAATAATTTGTATATCTTAGAATCAAATCCTACTTTTGAAACACTGATAGTACATAATTGAAATATTCATATTAATTCTGATATTCTATCCAAACCTGATATGATTGGTATAGTTTTATATATTGATTCGGGTTACTCTGCTCAATCCTGATATGAGGCTATTTGAAATGTTTATGTTGATAGGGATGTATCCCAGATACATGCCAGTATATATGCTGATGGAGCGATGGTGAGTACAAACGCTGGTATTCCAATTTGAGGATCACTCTCAAATAGAGCATCACAATTACAAAAGCAGCTTTATATAAAATGAGCTCTTCTTACGAGGAATACACTTGCAGGAGCTACCTTGTCGGATTCTAGATATATGCTTCCATGAGGAGAGTACACAACAAACCAGCTTCTAGCATTGCAATATGACTTTCATCATATTCGTAGAGGAGCAAATGACTGTATAGAAATAAGTGGTTCTTGTCCTTTTAGTGAGTATTTTATTATAGAGTATGACCCAAGGATAAATACTAATCCACCAAAACTATTTCCTCAGTAAATACATCTTATAATTGAGCTAATCAATATCAGCTTATTTCTCCATCTCTGTATATTTCTATTACTTTTTGATTTGTAACATCATAATTAATATTTTGCAGTATTTCTTCTAGATTTGTTTTTAAAGAAGGTATATTAAAGTACGTAATATTTTCATCAAAAATATCATATTTCTGTATTAAACTTCAATCTTTAAAGTCTATTCTAAGAGTACCAACTTGATGTATAATATCTGAGAGTGTTATCTCATGTTCGACTTCTAAACTATATTTTTTTACAAAATATGAGCGTTGCAACAGCATATATTTATCACTAGGATAGTATTTTTCAGTGAGAAGTAATCTTCTTTTTTTAATTTCTTTTTTTATTTCATCCTTATCTGCAACGAGTAATTTTTTAGGGAGATCTTTTAAATTATATCTATTAGTGTATATAATATCGTATGGTATTTTATAGTAGAGATATTTACTTGGGTCTTGTTGATATTCTCTCTCAAAAGAGGGATCATAAAAATAATCTCAGATTTGGATCCATGCATGTCAAACTTGAGGAAAATCAAATGAATCTATTACATATCAAGCAATAGGTTTTACATTTTCTATTTCAGCAGCTTTTAAAAGATAGAGCATAAGCCTGGTTTGACCAATACATAAGCCTTCTTTATTGAGATAGGTTTCAACTCAAGATCCAAGTAAAATATTTTCAGCATCATATTTTCTCGGATACACTATATTTTTATTTACCCAATCATATATAGCAAGAATTTTATCATCCTCACTTGTAAGTCATCTTGTTATTTCTTGCGCGAGATTATATATGTCCTTGAGCTCTTTAGAGTAATCTTTTTCGGTGAGTAGTACATCCCGAATACTAGTATTGATGAGTTCATGATGAAACTCACTGTTCATATCAAAATCATCTTCATTTGCGACTTTGAGAATGTTTGGTGAGAAGGTTATATTATTTTTTGCATCCTGAAGCCTGAGTATTACTGCTTCATCGTAACTATATCAATTTGCCTCAAGCTCACTTTCATAAATTCCATAATAACTCTCAATGGGAAAAAATTCATCATATTGATATGTCAGTATGCTCCCATCTTCTATGAAATATGAGTCATTATATAAAAGCATTTTTTTTCATCACTCTGCGAGAATTTCTGTAAATGGAATCTTTTTTTCGTTATTTCCAAAAATACTATAGATGTATCATATTCATTCTTTATATATTGTATCACCTGGGAGTTGTAAATGTTCCTCCAATTCTGATTCTTTTATCTCTTTAAATGTACCTAGGTGCATTTTGTAGATATTTTCACCGTCTGTAAATTCATTTTTACTACTTATGATTCTTATTGTGTTGTCAATGGAGTGACTTGTTCTAATCTTATCAGCATTAGAAGTGATTGCAGATATTTCGTCTTGTTGCCAGTAAATAAATCTTTCAATAGCTCAAGGACGTGAGCTAATATAGTACACAAGTTCTACGATATTATTGTTATGATAAAAAGCTATATCTTTATATAATTGACGTTTTGCTGGCTCAGAGTGAGGGATTTCACCTAGTTTTACACTCATTATACTACGAATTTCTGAGTAGAGTGGAAAGCGTTCGGTAAGAGGTCTTGCTTCAACGTATTGTTTTATAAGTGTGGCTACGTGTTTGGCTTGTTTATCTATTTCTTTTGCATCAAAAGAAAATGTTGTAGCTGGAAAGCATAGGATAAACAATAAAAATAAAAAATACTTCATAATAAATGTATAGCTTTAAGATATAGGCATAGTAAGTATTTAATGAGATAACTCAAGCTTGTTAGTCCTTGATATTTTTTTATTTTCAGTACAATATTGCTAACACTCACTCATATTTTAAAACGTAACAGAAGAATCAATGGCAAATAGTCACGGACTAAAATCGAATATCGTAAAAAAACAAGCAGCAGCAAGAAAACTTGCAAAAGGAAAAACTAAAAGAGATCATACTCCATATATTGGAAATGAAAATCCACAAACTCGTAAAAACATGAGTTATAAAGATAGAACTCACTACCTAGAAAATAAGCAAAAATTCCCAAAGAAAAAACTCAAAACTAAAAATCCAGAATCACTTATGGAACAAGGAATTATTGATGAAAGAGGATTTTTTGTAAAAGGAAAAAAGAAAAATTTCCTTACAAAATCTATGGTAGATAATAAAGGGCTCGATTTTTACGGTATGCCGAGATAAATTCATGCAGAGAATATATCTCCCAAACATGAAACTTACTGATGTGTTAGAAATATCAGAAAAAGAATTATACCACCAGCTTACTCGGGTTCTTAGAGCTCGAGTATGACAACAAGTGGTTTTTTTCGATGGAAAAAATTCAGAGGATCACCTCTACAGTATGATACACATAGATAAAAAATCAGTGAGTTTTAAGAGAAACACAATTATTAACAAATCATCTCAGAGCGAAAGAGAAATGGTTCTGTATCAAGCATTTCCAAATAAACTCTCAAAGTTTGAAACAATCGTGCAAAAATGCTGTGAAGTATGATATTTTAAGATTATTTTTTTTGAAAGCGAACGAAGTCAGAAATTAGTCCTATCAGATAATAAAAAACACAGACTCACAAAAATAGCAATAGAGGCTATAGAGCTTTGCTGAGGAAATATGATACCAGAAATAGAATTTAGAGATGAAATCTGAGAATTATCTCATGGTCAGTCTATAATTTGTCATACGCATTGAGAAAATAGTATCTCACTTGCACAGCTCAAAATAGAATCACATATAAATATTGTTGTAGGACCAGAAGGAGGTTTTTCTCCAGAAGAAATACATACTATTTCTGCTCAAAAAGTGTATTTTGGTGAGAGGATACTCAGATGTGAAACGGTTGGAGAAGTAGTGTGATTTTATATATCTCAAAAAAAAGAGTCTTAAGACTCTTTTTTTATTTCTGTACTTGTGTCTCATATTTTAATACTTTCACTTTTTGTAGTGTTTTTTAGTGTTTTAGCTCTAGAAAAAATATGCTTAATACCACGAAGAGTATTTGCGATAGCTGCATATATATCATATATATAAGGCATTTTATAGGCCTTTCTCTCGCTATGACCTATGAGATATGAGAGAGGAAATAAAAATAGTATGAGTACCGGAGAATCCCAACCAAAATAAAACACGCAAGCAATAAATAATAGTATCAGTATAAGACAATTTTTTACTACATAAGTATATGGAGATTTCATACTCATCTCAGAAGCTTTTTCATCAGCAATTCTTTGAAGTGTTTTTTGTTCTTTGATGTGTGTAAATGGAACAAAGACTTTTTTATTAAGAGTATTGAGTACATATCTAATTGTTGTTTTTTGGAGAATATATTTTTCCTCAACAGTAGGGAATACTTCTAACCCAAAGCTTACAATAGTTCATTGCGTGATCAGAGATATTCATTGAGCTACTGACCAAATAATATAGGCAAGCATAATAATATTTGCGAGCGTTAGGTATCCAAAAATTAGCATACATGTAGCGAGAAGAGTCACAATAAAGTTTAGTTGGAGTACATCTCTCATATGTGGTACATCTTTATTTCTGGTTCATACAATATAACCAATAAATGGTATGTGAGAAAGTATCATAATGATAGCCTCTGATTCTTGTATATTTTCACTTTTGTTTTTTGTTATGTATTTTTTTCCAGAACTCGCGTGATGAAACATTTCTCAGAGTGTTACTGTTTCTCACTTATGAGCCTTATACATACCAAAAAGTATTCAGGAAAATACAATAAGCATGAGTAGCGCTGTAATAATTGTATTGACAGAATACGTTAGAACAGTGATTCATCCAAAAAAACCATAGCTCATAACAAACCATATAATTCAGAGTAATGCATGTAGCACAAAAGCTGATTTTACATGGCTTTTTACAAAATCGTGATCGAGATATGGTTTTTTACTAAAGAGAAATGTGAGTGATACGAGTACGAGAAAATATGCAGATACAGCATTTCAAATTACTTTTTGATTGATTTGTTCCATAAAAGACATTAATAATTACTAAAATTATTGTAGCACAAATAGCTAAAAGCTACTAAGAAAAGGACTTTCTTTTTATGAAATATAATGCAAAAAAATTAAATCTTGATAAAAATAGCTTTTTTTGTAGGATATGAGCGAAAAATTAACCCATATATCACATGAAAGTAATAGACGCAGAGTTTTTAAAATCAATATCCATCAACGATGATAAAATATTTTTAGAATCTCGAAATGAGGTTGTCTTTGTTTGAAGGTCAAATGTTTGAAAATCGAGTCTTATGAATGTTCTTATGAAGAAAAAAGATCTCGTAAAAACATCGAGTAAGCCAGGAAAGACGAGAACAGCAAATCTCTTTTTGGTAAACTGAAAATATCATTTTACGGATCTGCCAGGATATGGTTTTGCAAAACTTGGACAGGAGTTTCGAGAAGACCTTGACTCGCTCATATCATGGTATTTAGAGGAAAAGCAAAATACAATCAAACAAGTGATTTTGATGTGTGACGCAAAAATAGGACCGCAGCAAAGTGATATTGATATGTATAAGTTCATCAATGATGATTTAAAAATGCCTATCACCGTAGTACTTTCAAAAATAGACAGACTCTCTAAAAACGATATTAACAAATCTAAATTTCATACAGAAAAAACATTCTTTGGGAGTAGGGTTATACCTGTGTCATCATCAAAACTTGATGGAATAGATGAGCTGAGAAAGATAATTCATGAATCACTGAAATGATAAAAAATCCCATATGGGATTTTTTTTATGGAGCTACGAAAGTCTTTGGATTAATTTTTTCTCATTGATAATAAATATCTACTATTTTGGCTGTTCCATATTTGTCTATTTTAGCTAGTACGCTCATGTCTCATCTGATTCGCTCTATTTGTCTTCCAGTTCACTGTGGTACAAAATATTTTCCTATACCTGTTTCGAGACCTCATCTCCACCATGATTGCTGCTGCACTTTGACTTTTATAAATATTCCAGAGTCAGGTTTTGTTTCTGATACCTGTGAAACTATTCCATTATTATCAGTATCTTTTATGAAACTAATATAGATGGTATTTCAGTCTTGTAGATTATTTTGGGTGATATAATTCTCAATTTTTTCATCACTTTCAAAGGCATATCTGAGCGTAACATAGTCTCACCTAAGTAAATCCCTTGGATCAACAGGAGCAGTCTCTAGAAATATTTCCTCTCAAGACACCAAAGTGTATTCTTGAATAGCTATAACGATTCAAAAGAATGCGATGATTCAAGCTATAGTTATTAGTAACGCTTTTAGAGGTGGCTTTGTAGTGTTTTCCATAATTATAGATTTATGATGTAGTGTTGTTTTTATTAAGGTAGGTATTTATTTTTATAAAACTATATACCAGCCCTATAATAAATAATCAAGTAGTGATAAAAAATATTCCTGCTTGTAAGTATCACGAAAATAGTTCGAAATATTTAGTAAATATATATATTCAAATCCAAACAAATGTTGCATGCCTAAGGAGAATTTCATGATTTTTATTTGCCCACCACATAGTAAATCCTATCACTCACAGAAAGAGAATATTATGAATAAGTATAGCTCCAAAACTTTCTCCTAAAAACATAAACCAGTCATCGATTGTACCTATAAAGAGTATAAAAAATAGTATTTTCAGTGATATAATTCCAACGGGAGTTATAAGATAGTTATATTTTCATTCAAATATTTGAGCTAGCATATATGAGGCTAGAGTTACAGCTCCAGAGATTACTGCAAATACTGCGAGAATATATTTTTCATCTCTCCATGAAGAAAAGAACTCCTCAGTTGTATAGTAAAATATTACTCCGTAAAACAGCGCAGTAGAGAGAACTGCAAGTGTTTTGAGCTTAAATACAAACACGAGAGGGAGAGAGAGGATAAACCACATAAGTAGTAGTCAACCAATTGTTCCATCTAAATTATATGTTTGCCCTATGAGCGCAATCGTTGCTCATATGAGCACTCATCACATGAGGGTAAAAGCATTTCAGAGTATTTTGAGCTCGCTTTGAATATAGGTGAAATAATATCAAATCCCTAGAGAGACGATAGGGAGCATGATACTGAGCAAGAGTTGTATTAACTTTGGAAACTCTGACCAGTTACTAGAGATTATGAGTATGACTCCGATACCAATACAAACTGCTCCAATAATTGAAAGGATTTTCATAAACCCTAGTGATGAACTTTCATCTTTTACCAGAGCTAAAATATCATCTTTTTGAGCCAGAGTGATAATTCATTTTTCTTCGCTCAGTTTGAGGTAGTGAGCTAATTTTCATGTGAAACTCATATATGTATATTAAAAAATATTACAGTGTACGTATTCATACTACGAAAATTCAAGAAATGTAAACAAAATAAAAATCCCTATTAGGGATTTTTATTTTTTCATCTCAACTTTATATATATATCTAATATGTAATTCGCAGTAAGTGCGTGTCGAATTAAAATACCAGGTCAAATTTTCGGATTTATATTAGCAATTTGATTATCAACATTGTCTATGAGATATATTTTTCAATCATCAGCTACCATTAGATTGCTTGATTTAAATATATTTTTATAAAAAATCCATAAACCTGGCAAGAGTTTTATTTTTTCAACTAGTCTAGTTAATGTATTTCTTCAAGATATTTTCCATTCAAATGGTTCAGCCTGAATTCAATAGTAATCTGGTATCCTTCATTGTAATAATGAATTTGAAAGGGCTTTTACAAAAGCTGTTAAATCTTCTAATGTTTTATTTTCAATTTCTTTCTGAGGTATTTCACATATTAATCTTCAATTAATTTTCTTTTGAATAATGCAGTAACCATTTTCAGTGTCAACGACTTTTGTAGGAGGACAAAAATCTCAAAATAGTTGTTGGTGAATAGCTAGAGAAGTTGCTGCTTGTTGAAATGTTAATGGAGACTTATTAGTTTTGTTAGGAAATTTTCTAACATAGTTTCAGTTTCCACTATAAACATCATGAAAACCTCATGATCATATTTTATCCAATTTCTTTTTATTAGCTGTATAATATATTTTTATATATAAACTAATAATCTATAAAGTCAAATTATTATAATAAAATACCTCAAGTAGAGATATTTATTATATCTTAAGTGGCATGATAATATGTCTGAATTGTCCTGGGAGGGCTTTTTTTGCTCACTCGTCTGGAACAGGGAGCAGGAGGATAGGTGCGAGAGGAGATTCAAATTGGAGGGAGATATGAGTTGTTTCAATTGCTCCGAGTGCTTCGAGGAAATATGTTGAGTTGATGCCGATTATTGCATCCTCTCATTCTACGCTTCATACAAGTCCAATTTCACCTTCACCAATTTGTGTTTGTGATGTTTCCAAGAGAATCCCGTTTTCACTGCTGAAACTCATTTTTATTGAGTAGTTATTTTCTCGAGATATGAGGTTAATTTTTTTCAGTGCTCCCATGAGATCAGCTCTGTTGATAACTCATTTTGTAGCATATCAGCTCGGGAAAAAGTTTGTGTAATCAGGGAACTTACCATTCAGCAGTCTTGAGTACATTTTTACATTTCCAAAGAAAAACGCTATTTGGTTTTCTCCAGAGATTATTTTTACGTTATCATCATCAGAAATAATACTCTTAATTTCAAAACATGTTTTAGATGGGATGATTTGAGAAAAACCTACTTCATTTGGGGTATCTAAAATAGTCTTGTACTCTGAGAGTCTAAAACTGTCAGTTGAGGCAAATGTTGCCTCTGATCCAGTGATATTTACGAAAAGTCCTGCAAGTGTTGGACGAATATTACCTTCAGCACTTGAGAAGAGAGTTTTTTCAATTGATCTTCGAACGACTTCTCATTTCAGTGAGAGAGAAAGCTCTTCTTTTACTCCTGGAATAACTGGGAAATCCTCAGCAGGGATCCCCTTTATTTTTGTATTTCCACTTTCTGTTTTGATTTCTAGTGCGTCTCCACCTTTGAGCTCTATGCTCACCGTATCGTCTTGGAGTAAACCGATATAACTTCCAAAGAGTTTACTTGGGATAGAAAAAGCTCACTCAGAAAGTACTTTTACATCATCCAGCATATATTCTATTGCCATTTCTAGGTTATTTGCGGTAAGGACGATATGTTTATAGTTTACTTTTATAAGTATGTTTTCGAGGATTGGAGTAGTGGTGATCCCAGCAGTAGCGTGAGATACGACACTGAGACCTTTTTGAAGAAGTTTTGTGTTTATTTCGAATTTCATAAGAAGAAGATGAACCTATAAAGTATTATTACAAAATATTCTCGTGATTTTGAAAGTGAAATCAAGAGAGAAATATTTTTGGTGTTAAAAAGTTGTTTGAAATCTAGGGTATGAATATTTTCATACTCATTTAGAAATATTTCATGCCGGAACGAAATACAGCTTAATGAAATATTACACTCAAAGCGCTCTGAGAAATAATCGTCTTTTCAATGTTTTTAAGAAGCTTCCTGATATTTTTTCATTTTACAATGAGCGTTGCATGGTGTGTGTTATTTTTTCGAAATGTAGAGCTTCCTCTCAGAAATATATATTCTTCTTCCGGGTCAAACTCTCTAAGTGTGTCTAACAGTTTTTGGGTATAAGCAAGAGATTTTTTACTATCTTTATGCCGATATTCGAGCGTCACCATTTGCCTATATGGAGGATAGTCAAATTCTTTGCGTTCTTTGAGTGTCTCCTGAAAAAAATCTTTAAAATTATTATTGGTAAGCTGCTGTACTAATGGATTTTTAGGAATAAAAGTTTGGAGAATAATAGTAGTCTCTTGAGATTTTCTATTTCATCGGCCTATGAGTTGCCTAAGATTAGTATAAGCTTTTTCAGCTGCATCATAGCTTGGATAGGAGAGCTCTGATTCGACGAGTATGATACAAATGAGTCATATTTTCTCAAAATTAAACCCTGTGGTAAGCATCTTGGTACCGATAATAATATCTGCGGAATCAAGGTTTCATAGGGCCTCTCGTTTGCTCGAAATGTTTTTCATAGAATCACTATCAAATCTGTAGACAGATTTTTCGCTGTATTGATTTTTCATAAGACTCTCTATTTGCTGGGTTCCGACTCATACTGGTTTGAGATTAATCTTGTGGCACTCAGAGCACTGTTTTGGGATATTAAATGCATTGTTACAAATATGGCACCTGAGGTGATCTGGATTTCAGTGAACTGAGAGACTCACATCACAGTTTGGACATGCATATAAGTACTGACAATCTTCACAAATCAGACTGGAGTGAGACCCACGTTTATTGAGGTAGAGCATGACTTTTTCCCCTTTTGCAAGCGTAATATCTATATGCTCTAAAAGAGTATCAGATATATAATTTGATATTTTTGACTGGTTCTGTGCTAAATTTACCGTTAAAAACATTTGACGAATAAGGGTCAGTACTATAGAGTGTTCTGTAACATTATATTGTAAATGATTTTTATGACAAGCTCTGAAAAAATGTCTCAACATACACAAACAGATACAAGTGTTGAGTGAGGATGAAATGTTTTATTAAAAGATTGAAGACTAGAGATATACTGAACATGCGCAGCTGTTAAAGCTGCAGCAGATAGAATTAGAAAATGAAATATGCAGTCGTGAGATATCGATAAAGCATTTGGTCATTTATAAAAGCATTGCAAAAACATAAAACTTTTTTATAATCCACGTCGCTGGATTATTTTTATTTTTAAGAAAAAACAGGAATGGCAAGAGATTATTACGAGATACTTGGTCTACAAAAATGAGCAAGTAGTGATGAAATAAAAAAAGCATATAGAAAGCTTGCAATGCAGTATCATCCTGATAGAAATCAGGGAGACAAAGAGGCTGAAGCAAAATTTAAAGAAATTTGAGAAGCGTATGGGACGCTTTCTGATCCAGGAAAAAAACAAAACTATGATACTTTTGGGAGTGCTGGTGGAGGATGAAATCCATTTTGAGGATGAGGATTCCAGGCAGAAGACCTGGGTGATATTTTTTCTTCATTTTTCGGTGGAGGATTTTGAGGTCAGAGTAGAGGATGAGCTAGACGTAGCAGTGAGAGAAGAGGTGAAGATCTAGAATATGACATTACGATAGATTTAAAAACCAGTATTTACGGATGAAAGGATACTTTAGAATTCAATAAAAGAGAGTATTGTGATAGTTGTGATGGAGCTGGTTGAAGCAACAAAAAAACTTGTACTACCTGTAACTGACATGGTCAAGTAACTCAGACTTCACAAAGTCCTTTTGGAGTTATTCAGCAAACACGAACGTGTCCTGATTGTAATGGTTCTGGAGAAGAGTTTGAAGATATTTGCAGCGAGTGTAACGGAGAAAAACGAGTCCTCAAAAAACAAAAACTTGATATAGATATTCCTGCTGGTATCGATGACGGGATGGTGATTAAACTTACTGGAGAGGGAAATGCTGGTGTAGGCACAAAGACATCTTGAGATCTTTATGTGAGATTTCATGTAAATACGCAGGAGAAATGACTCACAAGAGATGGTGTAGATTTACACTATGACCTAGAGATAGAATTTATAGAAGCAGTACTTGGTACAAAAAAAGAAGTTAATATTCCAGTTATTGGGAAGCGAACTATCTCTATTGATGCCGGAACGCAGTGAGAAAGTATTTTAAAAATTTCTTGAGACGGTGTAAAACATATCGAGAGAGATGCAAAGTGAGATTTACTCATACATATCCATATTCCAACTCCAACAAAGCTTTCTAAATCTGAGCGAGACCTCTATGAAAATCTTGCAAAAGAAAAGAAACTCAATGTAAACTCTAAAAAATGAGTTTTTGAAAAAATATTCTGATAAACTAGAACTTTCTAAACCGTAAAAAATAGCTATATTTAATCTAATATTTATAGCTATTTTTTTTATGTCTGAAAATATCACGCAGCAAACATTTTGGCAAAAAACCAAGAGATTTTTTGAGCCATTACTGCTTGAAAAACTGATTACCCTAAAAACTATTATATTATATAGTCTTTGGTGAATTATAGTTGTAGTTCATATATTCTTTATTCAAAAAATAGTCTTATTTTTAGAGCAAGGAGATAAAGATATGTTTCAAAAAATTATGATGATTTATATATGAGTCGTTATTTTTTATGAACTCGTAGATTTTTTAATGAAAAAGTGGTGATGGGTAGAAAATGTAAATGCATATAGAAAAAGAATTGATGAAAATTATGTATTTAAATTTTTAAATATTGAAAATACCCAAATAGAAAAATATTGAACTTGAAAGCTTGTTTCAATAATTACAAAATGAAGTGATGTTTGGTCTCTGCTATTGAACCAATTTCTTATGGAATTTTGTAAACTATTTTTTATTTTTTTATATGCAATTGTTATTGTATTTCAGTTAGGTTTTTTGTATGGTATGTTTTTTATATTTATATATGGAGTGATATTTGCTTTATCTGCATATTTTAATTCTCAAAGTTTAAATTTAAGGAGAGAGAGAATACATGAATGGAATAACTATACAAAGAGTTTTGTTAGAATTTTAATGAGTAAAACTGAAATTAGTTCAACCGGAAAATGAAATTATGAAATTAACAGGTTAAAAAAACATGCTGATACAATTACTGAAATTAATCAGCGTATGTCTACTCCAGTTTTCTTTTGTTACAGAGTATGAGAATCTAGTATAATTTGGTTAAAAATTATAGTTATATTCATTGTGGGGTTATGAGTATTAAATTGAGATTTTGAGCTATCATATTTTATAGCAATATTTGCGGTTTTTGCTTTTTTAGAGACTGGAATAGTTAATGCAACGTGATTTTTTCGCGCATTTACAAAAGATTTTACTACAGTTGAAAACCTCTGGAATTTTTTTGATACTACCCCACAAATACAGTGATACGAAGAGTGAAAAACATTTATTCATAAGCAGGGAAATATATCTCTTAAAAATATTTCATACTGATATGATGAAAATAAACCAGTATTTAAAAAGTTATCACTTGAGATACCAGGTTCAAAAGTCACAGCTCTGG